>NZ_JBPXMQ020000003.1:0-381304 GCF_053470405.2 Azospirillum mesophilum | reverse complement strand
CCACGAAGCTGCCGCCGAGCGACTGCACCTGCTCCTTCACCGCCGGGCGCACGTCGGTCGCCGAGACGATGGCGCCCAGCCGCTTGGCCGTGGCGATGGCCTGTAGGCCGGCGACACCGACGCCCATGATGAAGGCCTTGGCCGGGGCCACCGTGCCCGCCGCGGTCATCATCATCGGAAAGGCCCGGCCGTACTCGGCCGCGGCGTCCACCACCGCCTTGTAGCCGGCGAGGTTGGCCTGGCTCGACAGCACGTCCATGACCTGGGCGCGGGTGATGCGCGGCATGAACTCCATGGCCAGCGCGGTCACCCCGGCGGCGGCGTAGGCCTGGAGGTGGTCGCGGCTGGCGTAGGGCTGGAGGATGCCGAGCAGCAGCGCCCCGCGCTTGACCAGCGCCAGCTCGTCCTGCCCGCCTTCACCGCTGGTGATTTCCTGGGCGATCAGGGGGCGCTGCACCTTCAGCACGATGTCGGCGTCGGCCAGCGTCGCGGCGGCGTCCGGCGCGATGGCAGCACCCGCGTCGGCATACAGCGCGTCCGGCAGGTTGGAGCCCAGACCGGCCCCGCTTTCCACGGTCACGTCGAGACCGAGGGCCTTCAGTTTCTTGACCGTCTCCGGAGACGCCGCCACGCGTGTCTCGCCCGCGCGCCGCTCCCTGGGTATGGCGATTTTCATGATTCTTATGTGCCTCCCACAGCCGCCGGCCGGGCGAGCCTTCGGCCTTCCGGCCGGCGGACAGGCTTATTGGTTTGCGGCGACGGGATAGCTCCACGTCTCCGTGTCGGCGTCCTCGCGCGGGACCGCCTCAAGCTGCGCCTTGATGATGTCGCGTACGCTGACCACGCCGATAAGGGTCGCGCCGTCCAGCACTGGAACGTGCCGGATCGTGTGCTCGTCCATGAGTTGGAGAACGTGGCGCACGGAATCGCCCGGCGCGCAGCAGACGGGCTGGCGGCTCATCAGCGCGGTGACCGGTTGGCCCAGCACAGCCGGCCCACGGTCGGTGAGGCCGCGCACGATGTCGCGTTCGGAGATGACGCCGACGACGGTGTTTCCCTCCGTCCGGCAGACGTCCTTGACCACCAAGGCACCGGTGTTCTCGGCCTTCAAAAGTCGCAGCGCGGTCTCGATGGTTTCGTTGATCCGCACCGTGCCGATGCGGGTTCCCTTCCGGCGGAGAATGTCTTCAACCCTCATGACGTTCCTCCTTTGAACCTGGGCTTTGAACCCGGGGTCCGGCCCCCATTCTTTTTGATTGGAGTGGGGCCGGACCGTTTCCGCCTATTGGGCCGCGACGGCGGGTGCCGTCACCTCGTCCGTCTTGCGGCCGGGCCGCGTGTAGAGCCCGGCGACCTCGCCCCGCTGGCGCACGAGGGCCAGCACGACGTCGATGGTCGGAGTGGCGAAGCCGACCATGCGGCCCATCTCCTGAACCACCGACAGCAGCGCGTCGATTTCCATGGGACGGCCGCGCTCAAGGTCCTGCAACATTGAGGTCTTGTGCGCCCCGACCGCGCCGGCGCCGTTGATGCGGCGTTCCACATCCACACGGAAATGCACGCCCAGCCGGTCGCCGATCTCCTTGGCCTCCAGCATCATCGCCTTGGCGACCGCGCGGGTCTCCGGGTCGGAGCAGATGACATCCAGCGTGGCGTGGGTCAGCGCGCTGATCGGGTTGAAGCACAGGTTGCCCCACAGCTTCAGCCAGATCTCGTCACGGATGCGGTCGAGCACCGGGGCGCGCAGGCCGCCCTTCTCCATGGCCGCGGACAGCGCCTTAACGCGCTCCGACTGCGTGCCGTCCGGCTCGCCCAGCGAGAATTTGTCGCCATAGATGTGCTGGATGACGCCGGGCTCCACGACCTCCGTCGCGGGGTAGACGACGCAGCCGATGGCGCGCTCCGGCCCGAAACCGTTCCACTGCACGCCGCCCGGATCGACGGAATCGAGCTGCCGCCCCTCGAACGGACCGCCGTTCTTGTAGAAGTACCAGTAGGGGATCCCGTTCACCGCGGTGACGATGGCGGTGTCCTTGCCCAGCAGCGGCTTGATCGCGTCCACCACGCCCGGCACGGAATGGGCCTTCAGCCCGATGATGACGTAATCCTGGGGACCCAGGTCCGCCGCGTTGTCCGTGCAGCGGGGACGGACGACGGTCTCCTCCTCCCCGACGATAAGCTTCACCCCGTTCTGGCGCATCGCCGCGAGGTGGGCACCACGCGCCACGAGGCTGACGTCCGCGCCCGCCTGGTGAAGGCGCACGCCCAGGTAGCCGCCGATGGCCCCGGATCCGTAGATGCAAATTTTCATGTCCCGATCCCTTCCCCCCTTTTTGCCGCGCCCCGCGCGGCCATTGCACGAACCCCTATCAATCAGCACTCCTAACAAATACAGAGTTTGGTATACCAGATACCAGATGTCAACACGCAAAAAGGGGCCGAAGGCCGGGCATGAAAAACCGGGCGCCCAGGGGTCCAGGCGCCCGGTTCGAACAGGTTCGCGCGGCCTGGATCAGCCGATCGGCAGCACCAGCTGGAAGGACTTAATCGTCATGCGCTTGCGGTGGTAGAAGCGGTGGGCGTCGCCGCGCTGGACGCCGGAGATGATCTCCATCTGCGCGCAGTTGCGCTCCTTGGCCTGCCCGACCAGCCAATCGAACAGCTGGTCGCCCAGCCCGTAGGAGCGCAGCTTCGGCGAGGTCACCAGATCCTCCACATACATATAGCGGCCGCGCGACAGGGTCTCGTGCACCCGGAAGCCGCCGCAGCCGGCCACCTCCCCGTTGAAGCGCAGGAGGGCGAGGTTATAGCCGTCCTCCATCTGGCGCTTGATCTGGTCGCGGTAGGCATCCGCGTCGGTCATGTGGGTGCGAAGCTCCTTCATGACGAAATAGCTTTCGTTGATGTCGGAGTCGGTCTTCGCCAGGGTGATCTCGACCGTCTGCTGCTCCATGATGCGCAACTCCCTACCTTGATTTTGTTTGGGTAAACGCGGGATGGTCCGCGTTGGTATATGGTATACCAACAGAAAGCGCGCCAGAGCAACACCACCGATGGGCAAGATCCGTCAAGCACGCATCAGTGCCCGGAGATGGGCGGCGCAGCCCTCCCCCAGGCCGACATTGTCGTAGCCGCCTTCCAGGGCCGACACGACCCGCCCGCCGCACAGACGGTCGGCCGCATCCACCAGCTTGCGGGTCGCCCATTCGAAGTCGGCGGCCGTGAAGTTCAGCTGAGCGAGCGGATCCCGCGCGTGTGCGTCGAACCCGGCGGAGATCATCACCAATTCCGGCTGGAAGGATTCCAGCGCCGGGAGGATCTGCCGCTCCATGGCCTGCCGGAACTCCACCGTGCCGGAATACGGCGGCAGGGGCACGTTGAGGACGTTGCCCGCGGACCCGGTCTCCCCCGCCCGTCCCGTCCCCGGATAAAGCGGCGACTGGTGGGTGGAGGCGAAGAACAGGTCCGGCTCGTCCCAGAACATGGCCTGGGTACCGTTGCCGTGGTGCACGTCGAAGTCCACCACCGCGACCCGCTTCAGCCCATGGCGCTTGCGCGCGTGCTCGGCGCCCACAGCGATGTTGTTGAAAACGCAGAAGCCCATGGCGCGCGCGGGCTCCGCGTGATGGCCGCAAGGGCGCACGGCGCAGAAGGCGTTCGTCGCCTGCCCGCCAAGCACCGCGTCCACCGCCGCGCCGACGGCTCCGGCCGCCCGCAGGATGGCGGAACGCGAACCGGGCGACAGCAGCGTGTCGGCGTCGAGCCGGACATAGCCGTTCTCCGGCATCGCCTCCAGCACAGCGTCCACATAGGCCGGCTCATGAACCCAGCGAAGCTGCTCCACGGTCGCTTCCGGCGCCATGTGGCGGGGCAGCGACCGGAACTCGTCCCGGTCGAGCACCTCCCACACCACGGCGATCCGTTCCGGCCGCTCCGGGTGGCCGGGGCCGGTGTCGTGCAGCAGGAAATCGGGGTGGGTGAAAATGGCGGTGGTCATGGTTTCGGTTTCCCCCAGGCTGGCCCTGTTCCGGGCGTGTGATGGCGGCGCGCCCGCACGGAGAACGCCACAGGCATACCAAATGCCAATTGCGTACCGTTTGTTTTGCAAGCAGACAATACGCCTACATACGAAAGGCGAAGCGGCGCCCGGCGTCGGTGGCGGGAACGGTCGTCCAATTCCGGTGTTGTGCAGATGCACAAAGCCATTTGGATCGCGAATTCCTGCACAAGGCCCTGGTGAACCTTCGTTTTCTTACGTTTGAAAATATATGCGTATCCAACACCCGCTCGGCGCCGCACCATGCTCAGAACGCATGACCGGTATCTGGTATACCAAAAACACTTGCTGATGCCCTCGCCAATGGGCATAGTCATCGCAACAACGAAGCAACAACCCATCCCCGAAACGG
The DNA here is from genome assembly GCF_053470405.2 of Azospirillum mesophilum. Classification (NCBI taxonomy): domain Bacteria; kingdom Pseudomonadati; phylum Pseudomonadota; class Alphaproteobacteria; order Rhodospirillales; family Azospirillaceae; genus Azospirillum; species Azospirillum mesophilum. Next base: position 376,895 of record NZ_JBPXMQ020000003.1, on the reverse strand, counting down.
AGAAAACTCATGCTGGACGTTCTGGCCCTCGCGCTTCTGATCTCGGTCTTCGGTGGGACGGTGAGCCATCTTCTCGCCGCGCAGCTGGGGGCCGGCGGCTCCACGAACGCTTCGACGTCCGGCCTTCCCGTCAACCGCCTGCGCCGCATCGAAAAGCCCGCGGATGACGAGGTTTCCGGCCCTACCTGGGCGAGCTTCCCGCGCGCGTTCTAATCTCTTGCCGGACGATCCGTCCGGCCCGATACGGCGATTAGCCAAACGAAAAAGGACGGCCTTCCCGGGCCGTCCTTTTTCGTTTGCGCAAGGCCCCAACAGCCTCTCTGGAAGATCGTTACGCTAATAGTTCGCTACACGCACAAAATCCTTGCGCGCTCAGAGCGTATCTGGCATACCATATCTTTAATGCCAATCGGCGGTTCCCGAGAAGCCCGCACCGGATGGAGAGGGCGCCGGCATCTCGGCAGCAAGGGCCTGGGCACGGACGCGGCACCTGAACAAAGGCCAGCATCCCAAAAGAAAAAAACTAAAAAAACAACAACCCGACTCACCGAAAAGAGATCGATTCGAGGAGGAGACAAATGCACCAATCGCTCTCGGAGGGTCACAAGGCCCCCCTCGGCGGACGCTGGTTCCAGCTCGTCATCGGCGTGATCTGCATGTCGATGATCGCCAACCTGCAGTATGGCTGGACCCTGTTCGTCAACCCGATCGACGAGAAGTATCATTGGGGCCGCGCCGGCATCCAGGTTGCCTTCACCATCTTCGTGGTCATGGAAACATGGCTGGTCCCGGTCGAGGGCTGGTTCGTCGATAAGTTCGGCCCCCGCATCGTGGTCCTCATCGGCGGCGTGCTCTGCGCGCTGGCCTGGGCGATCAACTCCGTGGCGGACAGCCTGGCGATGCTCTATCTGGGCGCGGCGCTCGGCGGCATCGGCGCCGGCGGCGTCTACGGCACCTGCGTCGGCAACGCGCTGAAGTGGTTCCCCGACCGCCGCGGCCTCGCGGCCGGCCTGACGGCCGCCGGTTTCGGCGCCGGCTCCGCCCTGACGGTCGTTCCGATCGCCAACATGATCAAGTCCTCGGGCTATGAAGCCACCTTCATGACCTTCGGTCTGGCTCAGGGCGCGGTCGTCTTCCTGCTCGCCTGGTTCCTCGCCGAGCCGAAGGCCGGTCAGGTTCCGGAATTCAAGAAGGGCATGGTTGCGCAGTCCCGCGAAAACTACACCCCGGTGCAGATGCTGAAGACCCCGGTCTTCTGGGTCATGTACCTGATGTTCACGATGGTTGCGGCCGGTGGTCTGATGGCGACCGCTCAGCTCGGCCCGATCGCCAAGGACTTCCACCTCGACGGCGTTCCCGTCAGCATCATGGGCCTGACCCTGCCGGCGCTGACCTTCGCACTGTCGATCGACCGCGTGTTGAACGGCGTGACCCGTCCCTTCTTCGGCTGGGTGTCGGACCACATCGGCCGCGAGAACACGATGTTCGTCGCCTTCGCCCTGGAATGCTTCGGCATCCTGGCGCTCAACCAGTGGGGCCACAACCCGGTCGCCTTCGTGATCCTGACCGGCCTGGTGTTCTTCGCCTGGGGTGAAATCTACAGCCTGTTCCCGGCCTGCTGCGGCGACACCTTCGGCTCGAAGTTCGCCACCACCAACGCCGGCCTGCTGTACACGGCCAAGGGCACCGCGTCGCTGGTCGTTCCCTTCGCCAACATCGCCGTCGCCTCGACGGGCAGCTGGCAGGCGGTGTTCTTCTTCGCCTCCGCCGTCAACGGGATCGCGGCTCTCCTGGCCATCTTCGTCCTGAAGCCGATGCGGGCCAAGCAGATGTCGGCGGTCGACCAGAAATCCTCGAAGCTCGCAGCCGAACCGGCGCAGTAATCCGCCACGCTGCACACCGAAGCACCCTGACGCAGCCGGGCCGGGAGGAAACTCCCGGCCCGGTTCGCGTTCGCGCCCGGCGTGACGCTGATCAGCGCAACAGCGGTCAGCGAGACAGGATCAGAAACCGCGCGGGAAGGACGCCCAGGACGGACCGGCGGCGATCTCCTCCTCGGTCTTGCGCTCCTGCTTCACCCGCTTCAGATGGCTCGCCGACCAGGGATCGCGCACCGGCTGGCCGGCGGTGGCGACCTGGGCCGACAGGATGCGGAAGATCACGACGGCGAAGCCCGACAGCAGGAGAGACAGGACGACAATCGCAAGCATGGTTCGACCCCCAAAAGGCGTAGGCGTACCAATACGCCTTTTGGGCAAGCGAATCGAGTCCGCACTGCAACATGCCCATTACCTAATGGTATCAGGGCCTGAGCTGTCAGGAGCAGCGGACGAGGCGCAGGTGGTCTTCCAGCATGCTGTGAAGCTGGCGGGGGGTGACCGGCTTGTGCAGCAGCCCCAGCCCGTGCGCCTGCGCGTCGCGGTGGCACTCGGCCCCGGTCTCTCCGGTCAGGATGACGCCGGGGACCGGAGCCCCGACCCATTCGCGGATGCGCAGGATGGCCTCGGTTCCCACGCGCCCGTCGCGCAGGCGGTAGTCGGCAACCACGATGTCCGGCGCCCGACCGTCTTCCTTCAGCCGTTCCAGCGCCTGATCGGTGGAGCCGGCGATCAGCACTTCGTAGTCCCAATCCTGGAGCATGGCGCGCAGCCCCAGCAGGACGATGGCGTCGTCGTCCACCAGCACCGCCAGCCGGTCGCGGCCGGACCGTTCCAGCATCGGCTCAACGGGCGCCTCGCGCTCCCCCTGCCCCGCCGCCATGGGAACGGCGATGGAAAAGGCCGAGCCCCGTCCCGGCTCCGACCGCACATCGACCGGATGACCGAGCAGGGCCGACAGCCGCTCGACGATGGCGAGGCCCAGGCCCAGCCCCTGGGCGCGGTCGCGTTCGGGATTGCCGACCTGATGGAACTCCTCGAAGATCCGCTCCAAATGGTCGGGCGGGATGCCGATGCCGCTGTCCTCCACGCTGATGGTCAGCGTGTCGGTTTTCGCCTCGGCGCGGCAGCGCAGCCGCACGAAGCCCTCGTCGGTGTAGCGCACCGCGTTTTCCACGAGGTTGCGCAGCATGCGGGCCAGCAGCGTCGGGTCGCTGCGCACGGCCACGCCGCATTGCGTCTCCACCGCGAAGGCCAGCCCCTTGCTGGCGGCGATGGGTGCGTAGGCGGCGCCGACCTCCTCCAGCAAGGGGCCGAGCGCGACGTCCTCGACCTCCGCCTTGATCACGCCGGCGTCCAGGCGCGACACGTCCAGCAGGCTGTCCAGCAGGCTCTTCAGCGTGTCGAGCCCGCGCTCCAGCATCGTCAGGGCGCCGCGCCCCTCCTCACTCGCGACATGGCCGCGCACGACCTCCGTGAACAGGAACAGCGACTGCATCGGCTGGCGCAGGTCGTGGCTGGCGGCGGCGAGGAAACGGCTCTTGGCCCGGTTGGCCTGTTCCGCCTCGGCCCGCGCCTCATAGGCGTCGTGCACATCCACCGCCGTGCCGATCCAGGCGACCAGCCGGCCGTTCTGCATCATGGGATTGACCCGGCCCAGATGGTGCCGGTACAGGGCGTCGGCCCGCCGCAGGCGCAGGTCGAATTCGTAGGGCACGCCCGCGGCGATGGCGTTGCGGCTGAGGTCCACGACGCGCTGCCGGTCGTCCGGGTGCAGGATGTCCCACCGTTCCATTTCCGTGATCATCCGGCCGCCGTAGTCGCGCCACGCCTTGTTGAAGAACTCCAGCGTGCCGTCCGGGCGATTGATCCACATGATCTGCGGGGCGTTGTCGATCAGCGCCCGGAACCGCTCCTCGCTGGCGCGCAACGCCTCCTGGGTCCTCCGGTGTTCGGTCACGTCCACGGTCAGGCCGATCATGCGCTCCGGCCGGCCGCTCGCGGAGGAGAGGACGCGCCCCCAGGCCGACAGCCAGCGCTCCTCGCCATCGGGACGGACGATGCGGTATTCGACCTCGAAATGCGGATGGAGCCCGGCGATGATCTCGCTCCGGTGTGCGAGGAAGCCATCCGTCCCGTGGTCAGGGTGGATGAGCCGCATCCAGGTCTCGACCCCTGGCTCGTCCCGCTCGGGATCAAGCCCGAGGATGCGGAAGGTCTCCGCCGACCACACGGCCTTGCCCGTGATCAGGTCCGTCTCGAAGCTGCCCGCCCGTGCGGCGCTGAGCGCCATGCTCAAATGCTCTTCGCTGCTCCGCAGCCGCTCCTCCATGCCGCGCCGTTCGGTGACGTCCTGGAGGTAGGCGACCACCCCGCCGGAGGATGGGAACAGGCGCACCACATACCAGCGCCCGCTGCGCGGCCCCCTCAGTTCGAACTCCGCCGGCTCCTGCCCGGTCATCACCGCCTGCGCCGCCTCCCAGACCGGTGTCCCGACGAACTCCGGCACGATGTCGTAGAGGCTTCGGCCGATCAGGGGCGGCTCGTCCAACATCAGGCGGTCCGCGCGTTCGTTGGCGAAGGTCACCCGCCAGTCGCGGTCGAATTCGATGATCGCGTCCGTGGTGCTGCGCAGCACCGCCGCCATCCGATGAGCCATGAAATTGGCGTGCCCGCGCGCACGCAGGAATTGCCGGAAGGCCCAAATTCCGCACAGACAAACGGCCGCCAGGATTGCCACGAGGATTGTGGATGATCCCGCTGCGGCCTCGGCCTCTGGAAGGACCTCCATCGCCCATGCAGCAGAACAGGCCGTCATGGCCAGCAGAAAGACGATTTGGATCATTACATTTTCATTGGAAATGGGACGGCGGAGGCAAGCGCAGCCCTCCGGGAAGGCGGGACGCCACTATAACCAAAGGAAATCCCGTGAAACGAGTACGCAGAAGAGGATAGACGGCTTTGCCCAAAGTCCATGCATTTTCACGCGATTGACGATTCGTTTTTGCAACCGCTTTTTCAAACGCCGTGACAGGTTTCCGACAGCTTTCGCGACCATAAGACACGCCATCGCGTCGCATCTTTGCGCACGCGCTGCGTTTCCTCCAAAAAGCACCTGCGCCCCCTCGGCCCCGCCGCCGAGGGGATTTTTGGCTCAGACCGTTTTGACTCACGCCGGGGCGGTCACGGGCGTTGCACGACCCGCTGCCAGTGCCGCAGGAAGCGTTCGTGCTTCAGGTCGTCCAGGAACACCAGCAGCGCCGGCCCCAGCGCGATGCGCTGCACCGGACCGCTCAGGCCCTCCAGCAGGTGCGCGGCCGACATCGGCCCTTCGGCCGTGGGCGACAGGGCGTAGAAGGCGTCGCCCTTGGCGATCACCCCCTGCCCGCGTTCGGACAGCAGATAGTCGATGAAGCGCCCGGCGAGCTGCGGCGAGCGGGCATCCTTGTGGATCGTCGCCACGCGCATGGCGACCAGCGTGTAGTCGGACGGCGCCACGATGCCGATGGGCGCCCCGGCGATCTGCCGCACCCGCGCGTAGGTGCCCAGCAGGTTGTAGCCGATCAGCGCGTCCCCCCGCTCGATGGCGTCCAGCATGTCGGCGGTGCAGCAGGCGACACGCACCCCCACGTCCCCCAGCGTGTCGGCCAGTTGCCAGAACTGGCTGGACAGCACGGAATCCTGCGCCGCGAACAGATAGCCGATGCCCCTCTGAGCGAGGTCGTAGGTGACGACGCGCCCGCGATACCGCTCCTCCTGGTCGCGCAGCAGCCGGATCAGCGCGTCGCGGGAGTGCGGCACCTCCGCCTCCGGGACGAGGGTCCGGTTGTAGACGATGACCGCCGGTTCCAGGGTGAAGCCGAAGGCCTCGTCCCGCCAGTTCGCCCAGTCCGGCAGGGCCGCGGTGTAGGCGGAGACATAGGGCTTCGCGAAGCCGTCGTTCACCAGCTTCGCCTGAAGGTCGGCGGAGGAGCTGATGAGCAGGTCCGGCGCTTCTCCCGTGGGGGCCACCACGCTGTCGTACAGCTCCGTGTTGGTCATCTGGACGTAGTGGATGGCAACGTTCGGGTTCGCCTGTTGAAAGTCGTGGATCAGCACCTCCATCTGCGGCCGGTCGGTGGCGGTGTGGATGCGCAGCCGCTCCGCTTCGGGGCCAAGCGCCGGGAACAGCGTGATCTCGTCCGCCCACCCCACCCCCGGCCACAACGCCAGCAGCATCGCCAGCACCAGCGGCAGCAGCGCCGCCTTGGCACCCGCCTTAGCGCCCTCTTGCGGCGGCGGAAAGGCCAGCCGCGCCAGCAGCCCGCCGTCGGGCCGGTCGTGCAGCGAAAAGGCGGCGTCGTGCGCCTCCGCAACCGCCTCCACGATGGCGAGGCCGAGGCCGCTGCCGACCGTTCCGGCCGCAGCGCTGCCGCGCCCGAAGCGCCGCAGCACGACCGGCTTTTCCGTGTCTGGGATGCCGGGACCGTGATCGGCGATCTCCACCACCGGGCCATGGCCATGCCCGCCCGGCCGCAGCCGCACCTCCACCCCCGCCGGGCCGCCGCCGTACTTGACGGCGTTGTCCAGCAGGTTCGCCAGGGCCTCCCGCAGGCTGACGGGATCGCCGGAGACGAGGAAGGACGTGGCCTGCCCCTCCTGCACGATGCGGATCGGCGTGCCCTCCGCCACCGCCTCCGCCCGGTGGACGACCTGCCCGATCAGGGCCGCCAGATCGACCGTCTCGCGCTGCACGGCCTCGCCCCGGTGCAGCACCATGGCGTGGCTGAGAAGCTGGGTGGTCAGTTCGCTCACCTCCACGGCGTTGCGGTGGACGCGCCCGACGATGCGGCGCAGGCGGTCGGTCTCGGTCTCCTCCGCCGCGATTTCGGCCTGCGCGCGCAGGGCGGCGAGCGGCGTGCGGATCTGGTGCGCAGCGTCGGCCAGGAAGGTCTTGGTCTGGTCGAGGTTCGCCTTCAGGCGGCCCATCAGGTGGTTGATGGCGCCGAGAAGCTGACTGACCTCAGCCGGGGCCGGCACGTCGATGGGGCTGAAGTCGTTCGGCCGGCGCGCGCGGATCAGCCGTTCCAGATAGCCCAAGGGCTCCAGCGCCTGCCGCACCCCGAACCACAGCAGCGCGGCACCGGCCAGCACGGCCAGCAGGATGGGCGCGAAAGCGTTGGCGAAGATCTCCTGGGCCAGCGCGTCGCGCGCCTCCCGCGTCTGCGCGACGACGATGGTGACCGGCCCGGTCACGTCAGGCCGCACGATGAGGCGGCCGAGCACCGCCACCCGCACCGGCACACCCCGGTAGACAGCGTCCGAGAAGACGGGACCGCTCTCCCCACCGTGCGCCGGCTTGGCCGGAAGATCGCCGTAGCCGGTGAGCAGCGCCCCACCCGGCGCCACGATCTTGTAGAAGACGCGGTCGCGCCGGGCCATGCCCAGGATGCTCAGCGAGGAATAGGGAAGGTCCACGGTAATCGCCCCCTCCTCCACCTGCACCGCGTCGGCGATGGCGAGCGCGGAGGCGGACAGGAGCTGGTCATAGGCCCGGTCCGCCGCCCGGTGCGCGTAAGCGCGCACGAACAGGAACAGCACCGCGCCGACGATCCCCAGCACGACCAACAGCCGCAGCAACAGCCGCCGTTGCAGGGAGGAGGCTTCAGCGCTCCTGCGTGAGATCCGCAACATAGCCCAGCCCATGCACGGTGCGGATCACCACCGACGCCCCGTCCAGCTTGCGCCGCAGGCGGGAGACGTACAGCTCGATCGCGTTGGGGGCCACCGCCTCGTCCAGGCTGCACAGCTGGTCGATGAGGGCGCCCTTGCTCATGACCCGGCCGATGTTGGCAAGGAACAATTCCAACAGGCGGAACTCGCGGGCCGACAGGTCCACCGGCTGCCCGGCGACGGCGACCTTCTTCCCGGCCCCGTCGAAGGTGACGTTGCCGAAGGCCGTCTCCGACGAGGCGATGCCCTGCGGTCGGCGCAGCAGGGCGCGGCAGCGCGCCTCCAGTTCCCGGAAATCGAAGGGCTTGACCACATAGTCGTCGGCGCCGAGGTCGAGCAGGTCAACCTTGGTGTCCACCTCCGACCGCGCGGTGATCACCACCACCGGCGTCCGGTCGCCGCGCCGACGCAGGGTCCGCAGCAGAGTCTGCCCGTCCATTCCCGGCAGCATGATGTCCAGCACCAGAAGCTGGTAGGTCTCGGTCCGTAGCAGTTCCGCCGCCTGTTCCCCATCCGCCGCCCAGTCCACCCCGTAGCCGAGCTTGCGCAGGCGATGGATGATCGCGTCGGCCAGATCCTCGGTGTCCTCGACGACCAGAATGCGCATGGTCTTATCGCTCCGCGAGGTCCTGCACCGGAATCTGGCTCGGTTCCCGTACCTTGCCAGAGCCGGGCTTGCGCGGCTCCCACAGCGGGGTGCAGACGCCGATGCCGAGGAAGCGCACCACATGGTGCGCGCCGATGAAGGCCACGTCGAGCCCCAGCGCGAAGGCCACGATGGTCATCGCTTCCAGCCCGCCCGGCGCGTAGGCGATCCACAGGGAGCCGAAGGGCATCTCCAGCCACCGGGACGCCGCCCCGGCGAAGCCCGCCGACAGGACCAGCGCGATCAGCACGCTGGCCACCGACGGCCCGATGGCGAGCCGCAGCGTCGCCATCGGCACGCCCCGGAACCGCGCGCCGATGGTCGACCCGGCGGTCAGGAACCCGGCGACCAGGACCGCCGTCGGCACGACGCCGTGCACCAGCCCCGACAGGTGCAGCGCGGAACTCGCCAGCATCGCGCCGAGCAGCACGTCGCCCGGCAGGCGGAAGCGCTTGAACAGCCACGCCCCCGCCCCGCTGGCGGCCAGCAGCCCCAGGACGCCCAGCGCGCCTTCCGGGTCGACCGCCGCCGCATGGGCGCCCAGCCCCGGCGGCGGCGCCACGTAACGCAGGATCCAGGGCATGGCGACGACCAGGATGAACAGCCGCAGGCTCTGCGCCAGCGCCACGCGCGGCAGGTCCACCCCGGCCTTCGCCGCCATCGCCAGCACGGCGGCCAGCGCACCGGGGATGGAGCTGAAGCGGGCCGTGGCGCGGTCCCAGTTGTGCACCCGCTCCAGATAGGCCGAGCACACCATCACCGTGGCGGCGATGGACAGCGCCAGCATCAGCATGCTGAGCGGCCACGTCCGCATCACCCGCCACGTGTCGGGCGAAATGCCGGAGCCCATGGACATGCCGATCAGCGTGTAGGAGACCTCGCGCATCCAGTCCGGCACATGCAGCGGCACCCGCGTGCCGATGGCCCCGGCGGCGACGGCCACCATGGAGCCGGCCAGCCACGCCGCCGGCATGCCGATCCAGTTGAACAGCGCCCCGCCCGCTCCGCCGAGAGCCAGCGTCATGACCACGACGCCCGCCTCCTTCAGCCGCAGGCCGAACGTTCCCTTACCCTCTGCACCATCACGAGGCATTCGCGCCCGTTTCCCTTTTTCTTCGCAAACCACACAAAAAGCACCGCCCTCCGCCGGACGCGGAAGGCGGTGCCTGGAGCCATATGGCTGTCAGCCTCAAACGATGTGGGCCAGGACGATCAGCACCACGGTCACCGTGATAGCACCCCCGATGCGCGTGGCGATCTGCGCAAAGGGCATAAGCTGCATGCGGTTGGCCGCCGTGAGGATCGCGACGTCGCCGGTGCCGCCCTGCCCGCTGTGACAGGCGTTCACGATGGCCGTCTCGATCGGGTACATGCCCAGGAACCGGCCGACCAGGAAACCGGTGCCCATCAGGGTCGCGACCGTGGCGACGATGGTCACCATGTAGGGCACGTTGAAGGCCGACACCAGCTTGTCCCAGGGCGTCATCGCCACGCCGATGGCGAACAGCAGCGGGTAGGTCACGGCGGTGGAAAAGAACTTGTAGACCACATAGGCACCCTGCTGGAGGCCCGGCGACACGGCGCGCAGCAGCTTCACCAGCACGGCCAGGAACAGCATGGACACGGGGGCCGGCAGGCCGAACAGGCGATGGCACATCAGGCCGACGAGGTACAGCGTGATCGCGGTGATCCCGGCGGCGGCCAACGTGCTGACGCAGTTGGTGCCGGTGATCTCCGGCTGCTGGGCCGGGTGCAGGTCGTCGTCGCCGGCCGGCTGCAGGCGGCCCTCGCCGGTCAGGTGCGGCTTGCGCTTGCCGAGGTAGTTCAGCGCGCCGGACAGCAGGATGGCGGTCAGGCTGCCCAGCATCACCGGCGGCAGAACCTGCGCGAACAGCTCGCCCTGCGGGACGTGCAGGATTTCCGAATAGCCGATGGACAGCGGGATGGCCCCCTCGCCCACGCCGCCGGCCATGATCGGCACGACCACGAAGAAGAAGCTGTGATAGGCGCTCATGCCCATCGCCACGCCGACCAGCGTGCCGACGACGCCGGCCGCGACCGACCCGATGGCGAGCGGCACGAAGATCTTCAGGAATCCCTTGACCAGGACGTTGCGGTCCATGCCCAGGATGCTGCCGACGATGATCGCGGAGATGAACAGGTAGAGGAAGTTGGTCGACTTCGTGAAGTCGGTCACCACCGTAAAGATCTGGTCCGGCAGCAGGTGCTTGTAGGCCAGATAGGACGGGATGAAGGTGGCGAAGATCGCCGCCGCACCGATGTTCCGGAACACCGGCAGACGCTTGCCGATCTCCGCGCAGCTATAGCCGCAGACCGCCAGGACGGCGATCACCATGCAGATCTCGGTCGGCAGCTTGCCGGTCGCCAGGAAGCCGGCGATCAGCGCCACGAGGATCGCGTAGATCGGCAGCGGGATGACGCCGATGCGCGTGTCCACCAGCTTCCACCAGAAGGCGAGAACGCTGTTTTCCGGCGCCGCCTTCCCGTCGATCAGCGCGGCGGCATCGGTTGCGCGGTCGATGACCGCCGTGTTTTGTGCGACCTGCATGGTCGTCCTCCCCAGACGAGTTTTCCGCGCGCCGTTTCGTTCCGCACCCGCCCGCGTGCCGTGCCGGCAGGGCTTGGTCGGCGCATTCGTCCGTTATGCTGACGATTCCTGTCAGGAAGCTGTCAGCACGGTTGGGAGTGAAAAAGTTTCCGAGGAAATGAGATCTACAGCATCTCCAGCGGACGCGGCCCCTTGGGCGGCGGGAAGGCACGGTCCAGGTCGGCCATATCCTGGTCGTCCAGCCGCAGGTCGAGTGCTGCGCGGTTCTCCCGGACGTGATCGGGGTTCGACGCCTTGGGGATGGGAATGACGCCGTCCTGACGCAGCAGCCACGCCAGCGCCACCTGGGCGGGCGTCGCCCCGTGCCGCTCCGCGACGCGCCGCAGTTCGGCGTGGCGCAGCATCCGCCCCTGCTCGATGGGCGAATAGGCCATGATCGGGATGCCGCGCTGCCGGCACCAGGGCTTCAGGTCATAGTCGATGCCCCGGCGCGTCAGGTTGTAGAGAAGCTGGTTGGTCTGGACGGCGTCCCCGCCCGGCACCTCCACCAGCTCCTCCATGTCGGCGAGGTCGAGGTTGCTGACGCCCCAGTGGCGGATCTTGCCGTCGCGGATCAGCGCCTCGAACGCCTCGACCGTCTCGGCGAAGTCGGGGCTGCCGCGCCAGTGCAGCAGGTAGAGGTCGATGCGGTCGGTCTTCAGCCGGCGCAGGCTGCGCTCGCAGGCCGCGATGGTGCCGCGCCGGCTGGCGTTCTGCGGCAGCACCTTGCTGACCAGGAACACCTCGTCGCGGCGCCCGGCGATGGCCTCGGCCACCACCTCCTCCGCCCCGCCGTCGGCGTACATCTCCGCCGTGTCGATCAGCGTCATGCCGAGGTCGAGGCCGAGCCGTAGCGCCGCGACCTCCCCGGCGTGGTCCCGGCGGTCCTCGCCCATGTACCACGTGCCCTGGCCGAGCACCGGAACAGCCTCGCCCGAAGGCAGGAGCGTCGTCGGAATCGTCATGACCAGCCTCTCCGTCGGATCGCGGGTGAAAAGCCCTTCTCCCCTTGGGGGAGAAGGGTTGGGATGAGGGGTCGGTACCGCCGTAAGGCGGGAAAATTGCTGGCCGGCTTTGCCGGCGCCACCCTCACCCCAACCCCTCTCCCCTCAAGGGAGAGGGGCTCTAAAGATTTATCCGCTGCGGGTCGGCGCGCAGCGCCAATGAAAACTCAGCCGTCCACCCTCCGTCTGGTCGTGGGCCCGGTGGCGGATTGGTTCAGCTTCTCGGACAGCAGCTTGGCCGTGTCCTCGGGAAGCTCGTCCAGGCGAAGGGCCGCGGGAACGGCGTAACCGCCGGTCCTGCGGTCCATAACACACCAGCCCGCACCATCGTCGCGAAGCCGTGCCACATACCGCTGTCCTTGTGTCCGCATGCGTCCCTCCCATTCGAAAACCGCTCTTGGCGGTCATTGGACGCACACAAACCCAGGGCTCCAGCGCTGGCCTGGGCCAAGCATCGGGGGTACTCCCGGCGCGGACTCTCACGCAACCGCCGACAGCCGCAAGCGCAGGGGCTGGGCCGGGCGCAGCGACACCGTCATGACCGGTTGCGGAGGAGCCGCCCCCTCGGGCACGGACAGTTCGAAGCGTTGCAGCACCATCGCCGCGATCACCAGCATTTCGGTCATCGCCAGATGCTGCCCCAGGCAGACGCGCGGACCGACGCCGAACGGCAGGTAGGCACCGCGCGGGAAGGCTGGCGCGTCGGGGGCGAAGCGCTCCGGCCGGAAGGACAGCGGCTCGGGAAACCAGCGCGGGTCATGGTGCATCACCTGCACCGGCAGTATGAACATGGTGCGGGCGGGAAGCTGCCACGAACCCAGGGTGATCGGCCGCGTCGACCGGCGGCTGTTGAGCACCGGCGCCGCCGGGTAGAGGCGCAACGTCTCCTGAAGGGTCTGCGTCAGGAAAGGCAAGGACCCCAGCCTGTCCGCCGTCGGCACGCCGCCCTTCAGCACCCGCCGGACCTCGTCGCGCGCGGTGGCCTGCGCCGCAGGGTTCGCGGCCATGCACCACGCCCACCAGACCAAGGTGGCCGCTGCGGTCTCGTGCCCGGCCAGGAACATGGTCGTGCACTCGTCACGCACGGTTTGCAGCGGCCACGCCGTGGGGTTATCCCTATGCAGGCGCAGCAGGCGGGACAGCAGGTCGTCGGGCCAGGCGTCGGGCTCCAACGCCAGCCGTGCCTGCACATGCCGGTCGATCAAGCCCCGCAGCGCCGCAAGGGCGCGCCGCTTCGCGCGCTTCCAGGGCACCCAATCCGGCCAGCTCGCCGGCCAGTACAGCTCCGCGTTGACCGCCCGCAGGATGCTGTGCACCGCGTCTTCCGCCATGCGGGCGTCGTCGCCGATCTCGTCCGAAAACATCATTCGGACGATCACATCCATCGCCAGAGACGTGAAGGCGCTCTCCACCGGCCGGGGCTTCCCGTCCAGGGACCAGCGCGCAAGCGCCTGCCCGGCTGCGGCGGCGATGGTCGGGACGAAAGCTTCCACCGCCTTGGGCTGGAAGCTCGGTTGCATGGCGTGCCGCTTGGTGCGCCAAGCCTCGCCCTCGGCGACGAACAGGCTGCGCCCCTGGATGCGGGCGAAGACGCGCATGCCGCGTTCCCAGCGGATCAGGGCGTCGTGCTGGCCCACCAGCAGCGCGCGCGCGAGTCCGGGGTCGGCGACGATGACCTGATGCTCCGGCCAGACGCGGAGGTGCACGACGTCGCCGAATTCCCGCTGCCACGCGGCCAGCGTGCCGAGCAGGTCGCGCGACATCCGCGCCAGCAAGCCCCAGCCGGTCAGCCCGGACGGAGGTCCCGGCGGCCAGAAGCCGGGTGGATGGGACGCGGAAGTTTGGAGTGCCGCCATGGGGGACAGCGCATCCCCATGGAACGGGCATTTCGGGGGCGATGAGGTGTTCATGACCGGCATTGTTCGGCGGCACGCACCGATTGTCTTGAACGCAACCGACATCGACGGGCTGTCCCGCTGCCGTCTATGATGCCCGACGATGTCGTCCGACCCGTTGCCTCCACCACCGCACTGCCCCGACCCGCTGACGCGCGCGCCCCGCCTGTCCGGCGAGGGAGAGACCGCGCACACGCGCCTGCACCTTGCGCCGCTGGCGTTGCAGGGTGCGGTAACGGCGATCATCGGGCGGGACACGCGGGGCGTCGATTTGAACGACGCACAGCGCCTGTCGCATTTCCCCGCCTCGCCGCTGGTGTGCCTGTCCTGGCTCCAGGGGCTCGACGGAGGGCTCGTGGAGCGCACCGCCGGCGGCCCGCGCTGGCGGCCGTTCGGCGCCTCCGTTCTGCTGTCGGGCAGCCAGTCCCGGCCGACGGTCAGCTGGGCGCCGACCAGCGGGCGGGGCGGCATGGCGTGCTTCCCCGCGGACGTCGCGCGGGACCTGTTCGGCATCGACCCGGGCGCCATCCACGACCGCTTCGTCCCCGCGTGGGAGGTGCTGGATGCTTCCTGGCGGCCGTTGCTGGACGCGCTGCTCGACGCCGACGACGATGCGGGGACGCTGGCCGCGCTGGAACGCCACTTGGCCGGGCGCTGGAACGCGCTTCAAAGCCGCACGACCTCCATGCCCTCCCTGCGCCGCTTCGGCCGCCACTGGGTCGAGCGGCTGGCGTGGCAAGCCCACCAGTGGCAGCGCACCCACAGCCCCCGGCAGGTCGAACGCCGCATCATGGCGCAGAGCGGGCGGTCCCTGCGCCAGTGGAAATCGCTCGTGAAGACCGAAGGCTTGTTCTTCTCCGCACGGGAGCGGGTGGAGGCCGGCCGGCCCCTCGACTGGGCGGAGCTGGCCCAGGACGAAGGCTTCGCCGATCAGGCGCATTTGTGCCGCGCGACCAAGCAGATCACCGGTTTCCCACCGGGCGAGTTCGCCCGGCGCTTCGTCGAGGACGAATCTTTCTGGCTGTACCGGGCGTGGATGTGAGGCGGACGCCAGCCTCCCCTTAACCGACCTTGCGGACCGGGCGAGAGGACGCCGTAACGGCGAGCGCCGCGACAGCCACCGCGAGGGGGACGAACGAGACCCACAGGACCGTGTCCCATCCATAGGCCGTCAGCAGCCCCCCGGACGCGAAGGAACCCAGGGCCATCGTCCCGAACACGATGAAGTCGTTGAGCGACTGCACCCGCGTCCGCTCCTCCGGACGGTGGCATTCCAGCACCAGGGCCGACGCGCCCAGGAAGCCGAAGTTCCAGCCGACGCCCAGCAGGATCAGGCTCAGCCAAAAATGCGCCTCGTCCACCCCCGCCAGTCCCACCGCGGCGGAGGCGGCGATCAGCACCAACCCGGCGGTCACCATGCGGGGGGCGCCGAAGCGCGCGATCAGCCGCCCGGTGACGAAGCTCGGCGCGTACATCGCGATGACGTGCCATTGCAGGCCGAGGTTGGACGCCTCCTGCGACAGGCCGCACAGACGCATCGCTAGGGGGGCGGCCGTCATGATGAAGTTCATGAGCAGGTAGGACACGAGACCGCAGATCACGGCGGTGACGAAGCGGGGCTCGCCCGCGATGGCGCCGAGCGGGCGGCCGCCGGCAACCTCCGCCGCCGTCGGCATCGGAAGCCGGACGCCGAGCAGGACGAGGGCGGACACGGCCGCCACAGCGGCTTGCGCCAGATAAGTGGCCGCGAACAGGTACGGCGGCCAGAGGTCCATCGTGTGGGTGACGAGCTGCGGACCGATGACCCCCGCGAACACCCCACCCGCCATCACGGCGGACATAGCGCGGGGGCGCCGCTCCGCCGGGGCGCAATCGGCGGCGGCGAAGCGGAAGGAGAGAACCACGGCGGCGTAGGCGCCTCCGAAGATCATCGCCGCGCAGAACAGCCAGAAGGACCCCAGCACCACCGCCAGGGCGGACAGCACCCCGACCAGAGCGCCGCATCCCGTGCCCGTCAGGAACGCGGCGCGGCGGCCGTGGCGGCGGGCGATGGCGCCGGCCGGCAGGGTGCACGCCGCCATCCCCACCACGAAGATGGAGATCGGCAGCGTCGCCAGCGCCGCGCTGGGTGCCAGCGTGTTGCCGACGATGGCGCCCGTTGCGTACACCACCACCGCATTCGCGCCGGCAAGCGCCTGCGCAACCGACAGCCGCAGGACATTGCCCAGCTCATGCCCATACGGATTCGCGGGCGCGAGCGCGGTCGCGGTGCTGGCTTCGGCTTGGGACATGGGTTTCCTCGGGCGATGGGTTGGGCTTCGTGACGCCGGCGGGCGCGGTTGATCCAGGATTAACGGCCATCCATTATGAGCGGAAATGGTATGTTCTCATGAATGAATGAGCGGGAGTCATGGATGCTTGATCGCCAGCTTCTTGCGATCCTGCGGGAGGTGGACCGCCTGGGCAGCGTCACCGCCGCCGCCGACCGGCTGAACGTCAGCCAGTCGGCGCTGAGCCACACGATCCGCAAATTCGAGGAGCGCACCGGCGTCGCGATCTGGATGAAAAAGGGGCGCAACCTCCGCTTCACCCAGGCCGGGAACCACTTGCTGTCGCTGGCCCAGCGCGTGCTGCCGCAGTTCGAACATGCCGAGCGGGCTCTGGCCGACTTCGCCTCGGGCCAGCGCGGCGCACTACGGGTGGGGATGGAATGCCACCCCTGCCAGAAATGGCTGATGCGGATGACCGCGGTCTATCTCGCGCAATGGCCGGATGTGGATTTCGAAGTCCGCACGGCCTTCCGCTTCGACGGCGTCGCCGCGCTGCTGGACAATGAGATCGACCTTCTGATCACCCCCGATCCGATCGATTCGGCCGAGGTCCTTTTCACGCCGGTCTTCGATTACGAACTCGTCCTGGTCGTGCCTGAGGCGCATCCGCTGGCCACACGCGGCGTGGCGCTGCCGCAGGATCTGCTGGGCGAGGAACTGATCACCGTTCCGGTCAGCCTTGAGCGGCTCGACGTCTACACGCGCTTCCTCGTGCCGGCCCACTGCCGGCCGCGCCGCCACAGCACGGCGGAGGCGACCGACCTGATGCTGCAACTCGTTGCCGCCGGACGCGGGGTCACCGTCCTGCCGGATTGGCTCGTGCGCGAGGAAGGTTCGGACCTGCCCATCCGCACCGTGCGGCTCGGGCCCGACGGGATCGGCAAAAGCATCCACCTTGGCATTCGCCGGGGCGAGGAGAGCGTGGACTACATCGCCGGATTCCTGGCGCTGGCACGGGAAACGGGAGGGTAGAAGCGCCCCAGCGCGATATCGGGAATTGAGATGGCGTCCCCAAGGGGATTCGAACCCCTGTCGCCGCCGTGAAAGGGCGGTGTCCTAGGCCTCTAGACGATGGGGACATCGTTGGCGCGGCGGGCGTGCCGGCCAGATCAGCCAAACAATTCCCAGCCGTTATGCCGGGAAAGTGGCGTCCCCAAGGGGATTCGAACCCCTGTCGCCGCCGTGAAAGGGCGGTGTCCTAGGCCTCTAGACGATGGGGACGTCGTTGGCGTGGCGGGATTACTAATGGCCGGTCGTTGAGAGTGCAAGCACATTTTTCTCCGCCCCCGTCACATCGGCGTATGCCCTCACATGGGTCCTCACATGGACTGCGCGGGTGCCGCGTCGTCGATCAGAAGCTGGACACCCTCCGCCCCGTTCCAGCGGTCGATGCGCAGGATGCCCGCAAGGTGGAAGGGCGATCCCCGGCCCATCAGCAGCGCCTTTCCAAGCTCCGTTTCCAGCGCGCGGAAGGCGATGGCCTTCAGCCGGGCGCCGTCGTTGCCCTGCAGGATGCAGCGGACGTGGTTCGCCCCCACCACGTCGGCGCGCACGACGCGGGCGTCGGTGACGGCGAAGCGTGGCTCCGCGTTGCCCGTGCCGAAGGGGCCGAGCTTGTTCAGCGTGTCCACGAGGCCGGAATTCGCCGCCCCTACGGACAGGGCGCCGTCCAGCTCCAGAGTCGGCACCAGCGGGGCCGCCGCGACCTGCTCGGCGATTCGGCTGGTCAGGAACGCGCGCAGGGCGTCCATCTTGTCGCCGGCCACGGTGAAGCCCGCCGCCATGCGGTGGCCGCCGCCGGCCATCAGAAGCCCTTCCTGCCGGGCCGCGATCACCGCCGCGCCCAGATCGACGCCGCGCACCGACCGGCCGGAGGCTTTGCCGATGACGACGCCACCGGCCCCCTCCTCCAGCGCGATGACGCAGGCCGGGCGGCTGTAGCGCTCCTTCAGGCGGCTCGCCACGATGCCGATGACGCCGGGATGCCACCCCTCCCCGGCCACGAAGACCAGCTCGGCGACCTCGTCCGCGTGCTCCTCCAGCCGGGCGATGGCGTCTTCCAGCACGCCCTGCTCCACCACGCGCCGCTCGGCGTTGTGGGCCTCCAGCTTCTGGGCCAGTTCCATCGCCTCGATGGGGTCGTCGGTGGACAGGAGCCGCGCGCCGAGGTCCGACGCACCGACCCGCCCGCCCGCGTTCACGCGGGGGCCGAGCACATAGCCGGCGTGGTAGGCGTCCGGCTTCTCCTTCACGCCGGCGATGTCGGCCAGCGCCGACAGGCCGGGGTTGGAGCGCCGCGCCATCACCTTCAGCCCCTGCGCCACCAGCGCGCGGTTCAGCCCGGTCAGCGGCACCACGTCGCAGACCGTGCCCAGCGCCACGAGGTCCAGCCAGTCCAGCAGGTTCGGCTCGGCCCGGCCCTGGTAGAAGCCGGCGGTGCGCAGGGCGCGGTTGATCGCCACGACGGCCAGGAAGGTCACCCCCGCCGCGCAGAGCGTGCGGTAGGTCCCGTCCTCGTCCAGCCGGTTCGGGTTGACCAGGGCCAGGGCGGGCGGCAGCCGGGGCTCCGCCGCGTGGTGGTCCAGCACCACCACGTCCAGCCCGGCCTCCGCCGCCGCCTCCAGCGCCGCAAAGGCGGAGATGCCGCAGTCCACCGTCACCACCAGCCGCACGCCCTCAGCCTTCAGCCGCAGCAGCGCCGGGGCGTTGGGGCCGTAGCCCTCCTTCATGCGGTCGGGAACGTAGATGCGCAGATCCGCCCCCACCGCCCGAAAGAACCGCCGCAGCACCGCCGAGGAGGTCGCCCCGTCCACGTCATAGTCGCCGAAGACGGCCACCGGCTCCCCGTCCAGGATGGCGCGGGCGATGCGCTCGGCCGCGGCGTCCATGTCCTTGAAGCGGGAGGGATCGGGCAGCAACGCCTTCAGGGTGGGGTTGAGGAAGGTGTCGCAAGCCTCCTCCGTCACCCCGCGCGCCGCCAGCACCCGCCCGACGATCTCCGGCAGCCCCCTGCCCTGCGCCAGCCCCCAGGCCAGCCGCTCGTCATAAGGCCGCGCCTGCCAGCGCTTGCCGGACAGGGAGTGGGCGACGTTCAGGAAAGCGGGAACGGTGTCGGTCATGCTGCCCAGGATGCCACGGAAGGAAGGGGCGAACCCATAGCAGATGAGAGCGACGAAGGTACAGGTCGCCTATTGCGTCAACCGTGTGACGACAACCTTGTGACGGCGGGTGCCGTGACGACCGGCTATTCCGATCGGTCGCCACAACTCATGAAAAAGGGGCGTGCGGTTGTGCACCGCACGCCCCTTACCTTTCCCGGACGGGGACCTTGCGGCTCCCGTCTCAGCGCTCGTTACTTCGCGACGCCCGGCTTGCGGTGCCAGTTGTGGTGCGCCTCGATGTAGCGGACGGTGCCGGACTTGGAGCGCATGATCACCGAGTGGGTGGTGGCGCCGCCGGCGAAGCGGCGGACGCCGCGGAGCATGGCGCCGTCGGTCACGCCGGTGGCGGCGAACATGACGTTGCCCTTGGCCAGTTCGTGCAGGCTGTACTTCTTGTTCAGGTCGGTCACGCCCCAACGGGCGGCGCGGGCCTTCTCGTCGTCGTTGCGGAACAGCAGGCGGCCCTGGAACTGGCCGCCGATGCAGCGCAGCGCCGCCGCGGCCAGCACACCCTCCGGCGCGCCGCCGGAGCCGACATACATGTCGACGCCGGTGCCGACCTGGCTGGTGGCGATGACGCCCGACACGTCGCCGTCGTTGATCAGCATGATGCGCGCGCCGGCTTCACGGACGCGGGCGATCAGTTCGGCGTGACGCGGACGGTTCAGGATGCAGACCAGCAGCTCCTGCACCTCGGTGCCCTTGGCCTTGGCCAGCGCCTTCAGGTTGTTGGCCGGGGTCTCGTCCAGATCGACGATGCCTTCCGGCAGGCCGGCGCCGACGGCGATCTTGTCCATGTAGACGTCGGGGGCGTTCAGGAAGCCGCCCTCGTCCGCCATGGCGATGACGGCCAGCGAGTTCGGGCCGCCGGTGGCGCAGATGGTCGTGCCTTCCAGCGGGTCGAGCGCGATGTCGACCTTCGGACCCTTGTCGATGCCGGCGCCGACCTTCTCACCGATGTACAGCATCGGCGCCTCGTCGCGCTCGCCCTCGCCGATCACGACGGTGCCGTCGATGTAGAGGGTGTTGAGCGCCTGGCGCATGGCGTCGACCGCAGCCTGGTCGGCAAGCTTCTCGTCGCCGCGGCCCATCAGCAGCGACGCGGACAGCGCAGCCGCCTCGGTGACGCGGACGGCTTCCAGAGCCAGGTTCCGGTCCATACCGGACAGGTCGACATGAACGGACATTGGTAGTTCTCCCCCGAAACGATGCTCGGTTCTTCTGTGGTTCGGTTAAAACTGCTCGATGCGGATCATGCGCGGCGGCTCGACCACGGCGTCCTTGGCGCCGATGGCGGAGAGCGCGCGCTGCATGGCCGCCTCGTCGGTGTCGTGGGTCGTCAGGACCACCGGCACCGCTTCTCCCGGCGCGCGGCCGCGCTGCAGGAACTGCTCCATGGAAACGTTCTGGTCGCGCATGGCCGCCGCGATATCGGCTATCACGCCGGGGCGGTCGAGGACCATCAAGCGTACGTAGTACGCCCCCCGACGGGCCTCCATGGGCGAGGGCTGGGCCTTCGCAAGCTGCGCGGCCGGCACCCCAAAGGTGGGGGTGGAGCGGCCCCGGGCCACGTCGATCAGGTCGGCGACGACGGCCGAGGCGGTCGGGCCGGCCCCGGCGCCGCGCCCGACGAACAACACGCGGTCCACGAAATCGCCCTGGGCGATCACGGCGTTGAACACGCCGTCCACCGCCGCGATGGGCGCGGCCTTCGGCAGCATGCAGGGGTGCACGCGCTGCTCGATGCCCTGCTCCGTCCGCCGGGCGATGCCCAGCAGCTTGATCCGGTAGCCCAGCGCGTCGGCGTAGTCGAAATCCACCGCCGAGACGTGGCGGATGCCCTCGACATAGACGTTCTTGAAATCGACCGGGGTGCCGAAGGCGACGGAGGTCAGCACGGCCAGCTTGTGGGCCGCGTCGACGCCGTCGATGTCGAAGCTCGGATCCGCCTCGGCGTAGCCAAGCTTCTGCGCCTCCGCCAGCACGTCCGCGAACTCGCGGCCGGTGGTGCGCATCTCGGTCAGGATGTAGTTGCAGGTGCCGTTCAGGATGCCGTGCACCTCGGACACGCGGTTGCCCGCCAGCCCTTCGCGCAGCCCCTTGATGATCGGGATGCCGCCGGCCACCGCCGCCTCGAAGGCGATGGCGAGGCCCTTGGACTCGGCCTTGGTCGCCAGCTCGGTGCCGTGGTGGGCCAGCAGCGCCTTGTTCGCGGTCACGACGTGGCGGCCGAGATCCAGCGCGGTCTCGACGGTGGTCTTGGCGGCCCCTTCGGAGCCGCCGATCAGTTCCACCACCACGTCCGCGCCGGGATGCGCGGCCAGCTTCACCGGGTCGTCGTACCATTCGATCCCGGACAGGTCGACGCCGCGGTCCTTGCCGCGCGACCGGGCGCTGACGGCCACCACCTCGATCCGGCGGCCGCAGCGCTGCTCGATGATGTCGGCCTGCTGGGCCAGCAGCTTCAGGACGCCAGCCCCGACCGTTCCCAGCCCGGCGACCGCGATTTTCAGAGGGGCGGCCATCAGACTTTCGCCTTGTCGGAGTCGAGGAGAGCGGCGCGGGCCGCCGGGTCCTTGCTCGCCGCAGCACCACCCGCGTTGGAGCGGAAGAACTCCTTGATGTTGCGGGTTGCCTGGCGGATGCGGTGGACGTTCTCCACCAGCGCCAGACGGACATGGCCATCGCCGTACTCACCGAAGCCGATGCCCGGCGCCACGGCCACCTTGGCCTCCTGCAGCAGCAGCTTGGAGAATTCCAGCGAGCCGAGATGGGCGAACTGCGGCGGAATCGGCGCCCAGGCGAACATGGAGGCCGACGGGCTGGGAACCTCCCAACCGGCGGCGGCCAGCCCCTCGATCATCACGTCGCGGCGTTGGCGGTACATGGTCCGCACCTGCTCCACGCAGTCCTGCGGGCCGTTCAGCGCGGCGGCGGCGGCGACCTGGATCGGCGTGAAGGCGCCGTAGTCCAGGTAGGACTTGATGCGGGCGAGCGCGGTGATCAGCTTCTTGTTGCCCGTGGCGAAGCCGATGCGCCAGCCGGCCATCGAGTAGGTCTTCGACATCGAGGTGAACTCGACCGCCACCTCGCGCGCCTCCGGGATCTCCAGGATGGACGGGGGCGGGTCGCCGTCGAAGAACACTTCGGCGTAGGCCAGATCCGACAGGATGTAGATGCCGTGCTTGCGGCAGAACTCCACGATCGGGCGGTAGAAGTCCAGCCCCACCACCTCGGCCGTCGGGTTGGACGGGTAGTTCAGTACCAGCGCCAGCGGCTTCGGCACGCTGTGGCGCACGGCGCGCTCCAGCATGTTCATGAAGCTGTCGATGTCGGTGGAGGTGCCGTTCGCCTGCCCCACCGGCAGATGGCGCACCGACGCGCCGGCCAGGATGAAGCCGAACGGGTGGATCGGGTAGCTGGGGTTGGGCACCAGGATGATGTCGCCGGGGCTGGTGATCGCCTGGGCGAGGTTGGCGAGCCCTTCCTTCGACCCGATGGTGACGATGCACTCCGTCTCCGCGTCGATGTCGACGTTGAAGCGGCGCTTGTAATAGGCGGCGTGCGCCTTGCGCAGGCCGGGGATGCCGCGGGAGTTCGAGTAGCGGTGCGTCTTGGGATCGCGCACGGCCTCGATCAGCTTATCGACGATGTGCTGCGGGGTGGGCTGGTCGGGATTGCCCATGCCGAGGTCGATGATGTCCTCGCCGGCGGCTCGGGCTCGCGCCTTCATCGCGTTCACTTCGGCGAAGACGTAGGGCGGAAGCCGCTTGATCCGGTGGAATTCTGAATCGCTCATGGACGCTCCGAAGCCTGTCCGGCCACGCCACGAACCCATACCAGCGGACCGGGACCACCTATCTACCGCCCCGCCTCAGCAGATGCGAGGCAAAATTCGCGTTGCGCGAATATAGGCCGCAGGAAGTGCCGTCCCGGCCACCGGCACCGGCGTTCAAGCGCCGGATTTCGACGGGCCGGTTTTCGGCGGAGCGCTGCCCTGGTGGAGCACCACCTCGATCTCCTCGCCACCGGCCCCGACCACGGCGGCCGGGTCGACCGCGATCTCCAAATCGGCCAGATCGGGCGCCGGCGCCTCCTCCCTCGTCCGCGGGCGCAGCAGCGCGAAGGAAAGCAGCGCAACCAGCGCCATCCCCGGCATGATCGTGGTCATGGCCGTGAAGGGATCGGAAAACAGCAGCGCCGCGATGGCGGAACCGGCGAGCCCGCCGCCGATCTGCATGAAGCCGATCAGGGCGGAGGCGGCGCCGGCCATGCGCGGGAAACCGGCCAGGGCATCGCTGGTCGTCCCCGGCATCACCAGGGCGATCCCGAAGGCCCAGACCGCCGTCGGCAGCATGACGGTCGCCACCGACGGCGGCAGAAGCCGCAGCCCCACCGCGTAGCCAAGGCCACCCAGAATCACGAAGCCAATCCCGAAGGGTACCAGCCGCATCGCCTCCACCCGGCGCAGCAGCCGCCCCGCGACCGCCGCGCCGGCGGTGTAGGACCCGGTCTGCAACAGCATGGCAAAGCCGAACTGGGTGGGCGTCAGACCGACCCGGTCGATCATCACGAAGGGCAGCAGTGCGGCCAGCGTGTAGAGCCCGCCGAGCGTCAGGCCGAGCACGAGTCCCGAGCTCATGAAGCGCCGGTCGGTCAGCAGGGTGGCGTAGTTGCGCAGCACCGGGCCGGGCCGGGCGGCGGCCGGGTTGCGGCTGCGGTTGGTCTCCGTCGTGCCCAGCGCGAAGACGGCCAGTACCGCCAGCCCGTAGACGGTCATGACCACGAAGATCGCGTGCCACCCGACGCTGCCCAGGATCACCCCGCCCAGAGTCGGCGCGATCGCCGGCACGATGGCCAGCATCAGGCCGATCAGGTTCAGAATGCGCGCCGACTGCTGGCCGGTGAACTGGTCGCGCACCATGGCGCGGGAGATGGCGATGCCCGCCGCCGCCCCGATTCCCTGGAGGGCGCGCCCCGCCAGCAGCCATTCGATGGAACCCGACAGCGCCGCCACGACGCTGCCCAGCGCGTAGGTGACGAAGAAGCCCAGCGCTACCGGGCGCCGCCCGAAGGCGTCCGACAGCGGCCCGCAGGCGAGCTGTGAGAAGGCGAATCCGAAGAAATAGACCGACAGGCTCAGCTTCAGCGCCGCCGGGGTGGTGTGGAAGGCGTCCACCAGCGTCGGCAGCGCCGGGGTGTAGAGCGCAAGGCTGAGCGGCCCCAGCGTGACGATCAGCGTGCCGATGATCGCCGTGCGCATCTCGGACATGACGGGGGTGGTCTGGCTGGCGCTCACTGCGGCACCCCTTCCCGCTCGTCGGCGATCAGGTCGGCGATCAGGCGGGCGCGCAGCCGGCCCAGCATGGTCCGGAACCGCTCGACCTCCTCGGGAGCGAAGTCGTCCAGCGCCGCCTCGCGCACGCCACGGAACACCGTCACGACGCGCTCCAGCAGAGGCTCCGCCTGCGGCGTCAGGCGGACGATCTTGGCGCGCCGGTCGGACGGGTCCGCTTCCCGCGCCACGAGGCCCAGCGCCTCCAGGCGGTCGAGGAAGCCGACCAGCGTCATGGGCTCCACGCCCATGTGCGCGGCCAGCACCGTCTGGCGGGAGCCGCCGTGCCGGTTGACGTAGACCAGGGCGCGCGCCTCGCCAGCCGTGAGGCCGAGTTGCGCGTCGTCGAGAGCCCGGTCGAAGCGCGCGCGCAGCAGCCGCGCGCTGTCGATCAGGAGGAGTCCGAAGGGGGCGTCGTCTTGCATGCCTTATAATAAGGCTGCCTTAACATCCAGACAATATGCTTGAAATGGGACCCGGAACGCCGCGTTCACCCGCGCTCGACGCGGCCGGCACGAAGCCCGCACCGCACCCGCGGACGACGGCAGAAGCCCGCTGTCGAACAGAGCCCTTACCAGCCCATGTCGCTGGACATTTTGCAAAAAAGAGGGCAAAAGGCCCCAAGCCTATTACCATAGGTTTGCAAAACTCCTTTCCTCACACGCAGCACAAAAATTCATGTCCCTGCCCTTTAAGCACGTCCCCGGCTTGGACGGCGTCCGAGGCCTGGCGGTACTTTCCGTGGTCTTACACCACACCAGCATTATCGGATGGGGCCCTTTCTTTCAGGGGCATCCTCCGCTGCCTTCTTTTTTGATCGGCGGGGTCGTCGGCGTTGATATATTCTTTGTCCTTTCCGGATTTTTGATCACAAACATACTGATCAGTGAATACCAATCCCATGGTTCGATTTCGATCTTTAATTTCTATATGCGCCGATTTTTGAGACTGTATCCGGCCCTGTTGATCGTGGCCGGCTTCTCCGCCGCCCTTTTGTTCTCCGGCCAAATCAGCATGAAGCCACAGGTGCTGGTCTACGCGCTGACCTACACCACCAATTTTGCCTGGGCTATCGAGGGGCAGCAGGGGCTCCTTGAAGCCTTGAGCTTACTGAATCACGCCTGGTCGTTGGCGGTTGAAGAGCAGTTTTATCTTGTTTGGCCGTTCTTTCTGGTTTGGGCATTGAAAAGCAGCACCGCTCGGCGCAGCCATGTCGACAACCGCCGGCTTCTTGGAATGGTTGCTTTGATCGCCTGCGCCTGCTTTGCCTTCCAATGGGTGGCCGTTTACTTCTCCGACTTCCATCTCGGCCTTAATCTGGCCACACGGACACTCGTCGGTCGCGCCGGCCCCATACTCTGCGGTTGCGCCACCGCGATTATCTTAAGCTATCGTGACCGTTTTCCCGTGCTCTCCGCTCTGATCACGCACTGGCTGACACAAATCGTCGCGTTCGTCGGCCTGATGATTCTGGTGTCGTTGATCGACAGCGACCTGCATTACATTATCTACAACGCGGTCCCGGTGTCTGTTTTCACTTCGGCGCTGCTGTTCGGCCTGTCGTTTCCGGAAAAACCGAAACGGCGCGTCAGCGCGTGGGTACATTTGCTGTTTTCAAGCGCACCGCTGCGCTACATCGGGCGAATTTCTTATGGCATCTATTTATACCATGTGCCGATTTTCTTTCTTTTCCCGGCTTCGTGGGTGATGGGCACTTTCGACCCAAAGCTTGCCTTTGCGATCGTATTTGCAATCCCGTTCGCACTCAGCCTCGCCGTTTCCGCCTTCTCCTTTCACGTCATCGAGCAGCCGATGCTGCGACGCAAGGACCGCTATCATCGCTTGGCTGCCAGCGTGGCGGTCGGCTGAGCGTTTGCCACGCCTTCATGGATCGTGGGGCGGCGAGCGGCGAGCGGATCGCCGCCTGGGCCGGAGCCGCGCGAGGAGCAGTTGGCCCGCGCCTAATTGCCGCAGCCTGAAATTCTGTTGCGGCAGCACCACCGCTGGACGTAGGGTTCCGTTCCTTGTTGTCGCAGAGGCTGCCCCGTGGTCCGCTCCGCCACCGTCGAACACCCGCATCGACCCAGCGAAGGCCGGCCCGCACCCCGCTTCCCCAAGGCCCGGCCTCCGCTTGCTGGAAACCCGCCTCAGCCCGGCTTGCCGGGCGTGATCTCGGGCTTGGGCGGCACTTCGGCCGGGGTCGGCAGCATCTTCTTCGCCTCGTCGCGGTCCTTGGCCAGCTTGTCCAGCTCCTGCTGGCGCTGCGCCTCGGTCCGGATGTCGGTCGGGCGTGGGGGCACGGTGCCGAGGTTCGGGTATTCCTTGTTCTCGCCCGACAGCCCGCGGATCAGCGTGGTGTCGTCCTTGACCGGCTTGTCCTCGCCCGTCACGGCGCCGAGCAGGCCGGTGTCCAGCACGCTCGCGCTGCACGCCGACAACGCAAGAACAACCGAAGCGGCGGCCAGCGATCGTCCGGCCCCCGTCTTTGTCGCCAGACCCCGGCGTATGGCTTTTTCCATCCTGCGAACCCCATGTTCTTACCCGTCGCGCCGCTTGAATGGCGCCGGGCTACATAAAATATTCATACGAGAGGTGTATGACCGTTCCCGCGCTCGCTAGCCCAAATGGCCAATCGAGGCCGGATCGAACAGAATCCTGAGCAGACTTCCGGCAGGCTTTGTATAAACCTCAGCACGTCCCTCCAGAAGCTTAAACTCGCCTAAAGAAGAAGGACCGAACCCATGGCCGAGAATCAGGCCCCTGACGTCAAGCTCCCCGATCCGGTCGAAATGTCGCGGGCGATGACCCGCATCGCCGAGCAGAGCCAGCGACTGGTCACCGAGTTCCTCTCCCGTCAGGCCTCGGACGGCGTCGGCGCGAAGAACCCGGACCCCATGGGCGTCGGCCACGCCTTCCTGGAAATGACCACGCGCATGATGGCCGACCCGGCCAAGCTGATGAAAGCGCAGATGACGCTGTGGCAGGATTACCTGACCCTGTGGCAGCGCACCACCCAGCGCTTCTTCGGCCAGGAGGCCCAGCCGGTCATCGCCCCGGCGAAGGACGACCGCCGCTTCAAGGACTCGGCCTGGGACGAGAACACGCTGTTCGACTTCATCAAGCAGTCCTACCTGCTGTCCGCCCGGTGGATGCAGTCCACCGTGAACGAGGTGGACGGGCTGGACGAGCACACCGCCAAGAAGGTGGACTTCTACACCCGCCAGTTCGTGGACGCGATGGCGCCCTCCAACTTCGTCATGACGAACCCGGAAGTGCTGCGCACGACCATCGAATCCGGCGGCGAGAACCTGGTGAAGGGCCTTGAGCACCTGCTGAAGGACCTGGAGCGCGGCAAGGGCGAGCTGCGCATCTCCATGACCGACTACGACGCTTTCCAGGTCGGCAAGAACATCGCCGTCACGCCGGGCAAGGTCGTCTTCCAGACCAGCCTGATGCAGCTGCTCCAGTACACCCCGACCACGCCGGAGGTGAACAAGCGGCCGCTGATGATCGTGCCGCCGTGGATCAACAAGTACTACATCCTCGACCTGCGCGAGAAGAACAGCTTCATCAAGTGGGCGGTGGACCAGGGCCATACGGTCTTCGTTCTGTCCTGGGTGAACCCGGACGAGAAGCTGGCCGCCAAGGGCTTCGAAGACTACATGGTCGAAGGCCCGCTGGCGGCACTCGACGCCATCGAGAAGATCACCGGCGAAAAGGACGTGAACGCCATCGGCTACTGCCTGGGCGGCACGCTGCTGGCCTCCACGCTGGCCTACATGGCGGCCAAGAAGGACGACCGCATCAAGTCGGCGACCTTCTTCACCACCATGCTGGACTTCACCGAGGCCGGCGAACTGTCGGTCTTCATCGATGAGGAGCAGCTGACCTTCATCGAGAGCCAGATGGCCGAGCAGGGCTATCTCGACGGCTCGAAGATGGCGACGACCTTCAACATGCTGCGCGCCAACGACCTGATCTGGTCGTTCGTCGTGAACAACTACCTGCTGGGCAAGGATCCGTTCCCGTTCGACCTGCTGTACTGGAACAGCGATTCGACCCGCATGCCCGCGGCGATGCACAGCTTCTACCTGCGCAACATGTACCAGAAGAACCTGCTGGCCCAGCCCGGCGCGGTGACCCTGGGCGGCGTTCCGATCGACCTGCGCAACGTGAAGACCCCGTCCTTCTTCCTGTCCGCCCGCGAGGACCACATCGCGCCGTGGAAGTCCACCTACATGGGCGCCCACCTGTTCAGCGGCCCGGTGAAGTTCGTGCTGGCGGCGTCGGGCCACATCGCCGGCGTCGTCAACCCGCCGGCGGCCGAGAAGTACTGCTACTGGACCAACGGCAAGCTGCCGAAGGCGTCGGAAGACTGGCTGAAGACGGCCGACCAGACCCCCGGCTCCTGGTGGCCGGAGTGGAACAACTGGGTCGGCAAGTTCTCCGAAGGCAAGGTCCCGGCCCGCGACCCGAGCAAGGGCGGCCTGCCGGCCCTGGAGGACGCGCCGGGCTCGTACGCCAAGGTGCGGATCGTCTGAGGCGTTTTTGCCCCCTCCCTAACCCTCCCCCGCCCTTGGCGGTGGAGGGAACTCTGCCGCAAATCCCAATACCCTCTCCCGCGCAGCGGGGGAGGGAGGGACCCGCGAAGCTCTCGCGCAAGCTTCGCTTGCGCTGACGCGGCAGGCGGACCTTTCAGGTCCGCTGAGAGCGGGAGGGAGGGGGCAAAACGCGCCCCAAAGACAGTGCCCCCAAAAGACAAAGGCCCCGGATCGCTCCGGGGCCTTTTCTTTTCCCAACCTACAGCGTGCCGTCTTACGACGACGGGGCGTTCACGCCGCGCGGCAGGATCTGGGCGCGGCGGTTGGACGGCTCGCGGACGTTCGGGCCGGTCTGGACGAGGAGCTGGCTCTCGCCGCGGCCTTCGGTCGTGATGTTGGCCGCCGGAATGCCCTTGGAGACCATGGCGCTCTTGACCGCCTCGGCGCGGCGGACCGACAGGCGCTGGTTGTAGGCCGGCGAGCCCGAGGTGTCGGTGTGGCCGATCACGTGGACGGTGGCGTTGGCGCCACGGCCGATGGCGGCCACGGCGTCGCCGATCACGCGGTCGGCGGCCGGGGTGATGTTCGACTTATCCCAGTCGAAGAACACCAGATATTCGGTCTGGGCGCGGGCCGCCGGAGCCGGAGCCACGGCCGGAGCCGCCGCCGGCGGGCACGGATAGCTGCCCTGGTGGATGGCGTAGCCGCCGCTGGCGGTGCGGACCGGGGTGTTGCCCCAGCCGATGACGGGGTTGCACCACTCGCCGCTGGGATTCTCGGCGGTCGCCTGGGCCTGGGCCCCGGTGGACAGGCCGAAGGCGATGATGGCGGCCGGAACAACGGCCATGGTAGCGCGAATCATGCTTTTCATTGTCTCCACTCCCGTAAAGATCCGCTCCGCGACGTTCAGCGCGCGGAGGACGAATCGCACAAACGATAGGTCATCCCGCGAGCATGCGACGTGACAAATCGCGAAACATGTGGGGTGGATCGCTGTTCCGACATCCCCTCCGGAAGTCCTAACCGTTTCGCTTCGGCGTCACTGTTGCTGCGCCGCAACGCACCGGACGCGCCGAAAGGAGTAGTCAGGCGTCCCGGTAGGTCCGCGCCAGTTGGACGTAGTTCCGCGCATTCAGGGGGAAGAAGGCGAGGTCTTTTTCGTTGAGTTCGCGGATCGGCCGCGCGGGGCTTCCGGCCCAGAGCTGGCCGCTCTTCACGCGCTTGCCGGGCGTGACCAGCGCGCCGGCCGCGACCATGGCGCCCGATTCGACGTGGGCGCCGTCCATGATGCAGGCCTTCATGCCGATGAAGCAGCCGCTGTCCAGCGTGCAGGCGTGCAGCAGGGCCATGTGGCCGACGGAGATGTCGTCGCCGATGTAGGTGCCCTGCCCCGCCGCGGCGACGTGGATGATGGTGCCGTCCTGGATGTTGGTGCGGGCGCCGATGCGGATCTCGTTGACGTCCCCGCGCACCACGCAGCCGAACCAGATGCCCGTGTCCGGCCCGATCACAACGTCGCCGATGACGGTCGCGGTCGGCGCGATGTAGGCGCTTTCGTCGATCGTCGGCAGCGTGCCCCTATAGGGCAGGATCAGGCCGGACATGGGATACCCTCCTTACGGGATCACGGGAACAGCGGAGCCTGCTCCAGGCCCGTGGTCTCGCCCAGGCCGAACATGACGTTCATGTTCTGGATGGCCTGGCCCGAGGCGCCCTTCACCAGATTGTCGATGACCGACACGATGATGGCGCCGCGCGGCGTGCGGTCCGGGAACACGCCGATCAGCGCGTGGTTGGAGGCGCGGACGTGCCGCGTCGCCGGGGCGATGCCCGCCGGAGTGACGCCGACGAAGGGCTCGCTCTCGTAGCGCTTGGTCAGCGCGTCGCGCAGGTCGTCGGCGTTGGCGCCGTCGGCCATGCGGACGTAGATGGTCGCCATCATGCCGCGGTTCATGGGCACGAGGTGCGGGGTGAAGCTGACCGTCACCGGACGCCCGGCCGCCAGCCGCAGCTCCTGCTCGATCTCCGGCATGTGGCGGTGGTAGCCGACGCCATAGGCGTTGAAGCCCTCCGACACCTCGGCGAAGAGGTTCTGCTGCTTGGCGTCACGGCCGGCGCCGGACACGCCCGACTTGGCATCGATGACGATCCCGCCCGGCTCGATCAGCTCCTCCATCAGCAGCGGCAGCAGCGGCAGCAACGAGCAGGTCGGGTAGCAGCCGGGGTTGGCGACCACGCGCGCCTTCCGCACGCCCTGCCGGTTGAACTCGGTCAGGCCGTAGGCGACCTCCTTCTGGAGATCCACGGCGCGGTGCTCATGGCCGTACCAGGTCGCGTATTCGGCCGGGTCGGTCAGGCGGAAGTCGGCGGACAGGTCCACCACCTTCAGGCCGTGCGGCAGGCCGGCGATGACCTCCTGCGTGGTGCCGTGCGGCAGGGCGCAGAACACCATGTCCAGGCCGTCCCACTTCACCTCCTCGATCTTCACGAGGCCGGGAAGCTTGTACTGGCCCAGATGCGGGAACACCTCCGCCATGGGCTTGCCAGCCTGTCGTTCCGCGGTCAGCGCGCTGATCTCCACGCCCGGATGGCGCAGAAGCAGGCGCACCAGCTCGGCGCCCGTGTAACCGGACGCGCCCAGAATGCCGACGCGGATCGGGGAGTTGCTGTAGGCCATGGAAAGGGTTCCTCTCGACGCACGGGAAATTGTTGGCGCGGAAAGCAAGAAAGGGGCGCCCCGGCCGGGACGCCCCTCGCTTGTACAGTAGATTCGCGGGTCCGCGGTAGGCTTTAGCGCTTCGAGAACTGGAAGCTGCGGCGGGCCTTGGCCTTACCGTACTTCTTACGCTCGACGACGCGGGCGTCGCGGGTCAGGAAGCCGGCGGCCTTCAGCGGCGGACGCAGCGTCGGCTCGAAGTAGGTCAGGGCCTTGGAGATGCCGTGGCGAACGGCACCGGCCTGGCCCGACAGGCCGCCGCCGGTCACGGTCACCGTCACGTCGAACTGGTCGACGCGGTCGGTGATGCCGAACGGCTGGGCGATCATCATGCGCAGCACCGGGCGGGCGAAGTAGACTTCCTGGTCGCGGCCGTTCACGGTGATCTTGCCGGAGCCCGGCTTGATCCACACGCGGGCGACGGCGTCCTTGCGCTTGCCGGTGGCGTAGGCGCGGCCCTGGGCATCCAGCTTCGGCTCGACAACCTCAGCGGAAGCGCCGGCCGGGGTGGCGGTGCCGGCGAGGCCCTTCAGGTCGGAAAGGGTGGTGGTAACCTGAGCCATTGGATTACGCGCTCCGCTTATTCTTCGGGTTCATGGCGCCGACGTCGAGGGCGACCGGCTGCTGGGCCTCGTGCGGGTGGGCGGCGCCCTTGTAGACCTTGAGGTGCGTCATCACCTTGCGGCCGAGCGGACCGCGCGGAACCATGCGCTCCACGGCCTTCTCGATGACGCGCTCCGGATACTTGCCGTCCAGGATCTGGCCCTTGGAACGGCCCTTGATGCCGCCCGGGTAACCGGTGTGCCAGTAGAACATGTCGTCCTGGCGCTTGTTGCCGGTCAGCTTCACCTTCTCGGCATTGATCACGACGACGTGGTCGCCGCAATCCATGTGCGGGGTGAAGGTCGGCTTGGTCTTGCCGCGCAGGATGTTCGCCAGGATGCTGGCGAGCCGGCCGAGAACGAGGCCGTCGGCATCGACGACGTACCACTTCTTCTCGATGTCGGACGGCTTCAGATTGTAGGTCTTCATCGCCACACTCGTTGACTGAAACGTGGATCGGCGGGCCACCGAATCTGGACGTTCAATCCCCGGGGCGCCGAAGCGGCCGGTTTTGTACGTTTTCGAATGCGCGCTGTCAACGGAAAAAGATGCGTGCGATATCAATGGCTTGCAAGCGCGGTATCAAAATACCGTTTCCGCAAAGCCATTGATACGACAGCGTTTTTCAGCCTTCGCCGGAGGATTGGTATCCAGATACCGTGAGGGAAACCGGGTCGTGGGACGGAATCGAATAGGTGCCGGTGGCGTGGGCCACGGGCTCCGGATCGCCTTCGGAGAACAGCAGGACTTCGCCGTAGGCCAGCCGCTTGCCCATCTTCAGGATGCGGCAGTCGGCGGTGATGGCGACCGGGGCCGGGCGGCGCAGGAAGTTGATGGTCATGCTGGTGGTCACGGCCAGTTCCACCCGCCCGATCAGGCTGAGCACCGCGCCGTAGAGCGCCACGTCGGCCAGCCCGAACATGGCCGGGCCGGTCACCGTGCCGCCGGGGCGTACGAAGGTTTCGTTGTAGGGCAGCTTCATGCGGATCGTGCCGGCGCCGAGCTGCTCGATGACGATGCCGTAGTTGCCGACCAGCGGCACGCCCTCGCGGATCAGGGCTTCCAGTTCGCCAACTGAGATTTTAGGAGCGGGGTTTGCGGACGTGCTCATTCCTCACCGGATCGTTGTTGGTTGTCGTTGCTCTTATAACTGGGCCGTCTGGGGCGCGATTGCCCGCGCGGAGTCGCCGCCGCGCTCCGCCGGGAAGCGCAGGGCGACCACGGTCCCCTGCCCCGGCGCGCTTTCCAGCCCGGCGGTGCCGCCGTGGGCCTCGACCAGCGCGCGCGTGATGGCGAGGCCGAGCCCGACTCCACCGCTGCGCCGCACCAGCGCGTCGCCGGACTGCACGAAGGGATCCCACACCTTGGGCTGGTCCTCCGGCGCGATGCCGACGCCGGTGTCGCGGACGATGAAGAGGAAATCGCCCTCCCCGTCCCGCTCCGCCTCCATGCGGACGAGCCCGCCGCGCGGGGTGAACTTGATGCCGTTGACGCCGACGTTCACCAGCGCCTGGATCACGCGGCGCGCGTCGCAGCGCAGCGGCGGCAGGTTGGGCTCCACCTCCACTTGAAGGGAGACGCCGGCCTCGCCGGCGCGGTTGGCGAGGATCTGCGCGGCGCGGGCGACGATGTCCGGAACCAGCGCTGGTTCCTCGTTCAGGTCCACGACGCCGAGTTCGATGCGCGAGATCTCCAGGATGTCGTCGATGATCTCCAGCAGATGCCGGCCGGAGGTGTGGATGGCGTCCACATAGCCCTTGTAGCGGTCGTTCCCGATGGGGCCGAACAGCCCGACCTGCATCACCTCCGAATAGCCGAGCACCGCGTTCAGCGGCGTGCGCAGTTCGTGGCTCATCACCGCCAGGAACTGGGTCTTGGAGCGGTTGGCCGCCTCGGCCTCCCGCTTGGCGGCGCGGAGCGCGGCTTCCGTCTCCTTCAGGTCGGTGATGTCGCGCCCTTCGGGGACCAGGAAGATGACCGTCCCGTCCTCGTCCAGGATCGGGCGGAGCGAGAAGTCCACCATGATCTGCCGGCCATCGGGCGCGCTGTGCGAGGTTTCGAATCGCACGAACTCCCCGCGCGCGGCGCGCGCCACGCCGTCCTTCAGCCGCTGCTGATCGGCGGGCGAATGGCGCCACCAGGGCGTGTCCCAGAAGAACCGGCCGTAGACCGCGTCCTCCGGCGCGCCGATGAAGGACAGGGCGGTCTCGTTGGCCTCGATCATGCGGCCTTCCGGGGTCAGCAGGCCGATGAACTCGAAGGTGTGGTCGAAGATCGCCTTGAAGCGCCGCTCCCGTTCCCGAAGGGCGAGCGTGGCGGCGCGCTGGTCGCTGACGTCCATCACGACCGCCTCGACCGTGCCGCCCTCGGTGCGCCACGCGCTGATGGACAGCCAGCGCTCCCCGCCGTCGTCGGCGCGCAGACGCACGGTCAGCGGCAGCGGAGCGCCCCCCTCCGGGCAGGCGCCGGTCCAGCCGATGATGGCCGGCACATCGTCCGGATGCAGCAGATCCAGCAGCCCGGCCTGCTCTTCCAGCAGCTTGGCGCGGCCGATTCCCAGACGGCCGAGGTTGTCCGTCGCGTATTCGATGGGGTAGTTGCCCTCCGACCGCCAGGCCAGCCCGACGACCGGGCTGCGGCCGACCATGGCGGCCAGCCGGGCGCGCTCCTGCTCCGCGCGGTGGCGCAGGGTGGTGTCGCGGCCGACCGACTGCACGGCGGTGATTCGGCCCTGCGCGTCGAACAGGGCGTAGCGGCGCCAGCTGATCCAGCGCTCCGTCCCGTCGGCGTGGGGCCACAGTTCCTCCTGCGCGGAGGCCGGGGACTCGGGCGTGACGGAGGCCAGGAAGTCCCGGATCGCGGCGGCGGTGGCGGCGGGCAGCAGATCGCCCAGATTGCGGTCGATCATCGCCCGCGGGCCGCTGTCGAACAGCGCCGCGAAGGCCCGGTTCACCAGCGTGACCGTCAGGTCGGGGCGGAAGCGGCAGATCAGCTCCGACTGGTCGTCGATGGCGGTGCGGAACTTCTCGCGGCTCGAATAAACCTTGCAGACGACGCAGTGCTCGCTGTTGGTATCGGTCAGCGTGACAACCCGGCCGCCATCGGAAAGCGACGCCCGCGCAACGGGCACGCAACGCGTCTCCCCGTCGCCTTGCCGCAGGAAGGCCATGCCCTCGCTTGGTACCTCCGGATCGTCCAGCGCCAGAACCTCGTCCAGCGGCACGCCGGACAGGGCGTCCGGTTCGACACCGACCAGTGCGGCGAAGGCGGCGTTGGCCGCCCTGACCCGCCCGGTCCCGCCGACCACCACGGTCGGCGCCGGGCTGGCGGCGAACACGGACGCCCAGTCGACGGATTCGGTGTCCACCAAAGCCCCCTTTCCCCCATGCTCCGCTGATGCGTCCGGCGGCTTTCGCACGGAGCGTTCCTGTCATTGTGCGCCGCCCAGGGGTTCATTTTGACGGAGGTTCCCTCACGCGCCAAGCGAATCCACCGCACACCAATCGTCCTAGGCATGAACCGGCGGGGATCCGCAAAAGCGCATTCCCTATTGTGAAAATGCGCAATTATCTCGCCAACCACTCGACAAACATGTTGAAATCGGCGCAGGCCTGTCGTCTCATGGCTGTGTTTCCAACGGCCCGGTTTCACGGGAGTGAGCGGCGGGGTAATCTCCCCGCCAACCATCACGAAAGACCGGGAGGATCACGAACCCATGAGCGCAGCCCTTCCCTCCACCGCCGACGACGCGCTGGTCCTGCGCGAGGACCGCGACGGCGTCGCCACGCTCACCCTGAACCGGCCGCAGGCGCGTAACGCGCTGTCCGTCGGGCTGATGGGTGCCTTGCAGGCGGAACTGGACGCCATCAACGAGGATTCGTCGGTTCGCGCCGTGGTGCTGACCGGCGCCGGCCCGGCCTTCTGCGCCGGCCACGACCTGAAGGAGATGCGCGCCACCCCCGCGCGGGAGGCGTACGAGGCGCTGTTCGTCCAGTGCTCCCGGCTGATGCTGACGGTCAGCCGCATCCGCCAGCCGGTGATCGCCAAGGTGCACGGCATCGCCACGGCGGCGGGCTGCCAGCTTGTTGCGACCTGCGACCTCGCCTACTGCGCCGACACGGCGCGCTTTGCGACGCCGGGCGTCAACATCGGCCTGTTCTGCTCCACCCCCATGGTGGCGCTGAGCCGAGCGGTCGGGCGCAAGGCGGCGATGGAGATGCTGCTGCTGGGCGACCTGATCGACGCGGCGGAGGCGGAGCGCATCGGCCTCGTCAACCGCGCGGTGCCCGCCGACCAACTCGACGCCACGGTGCAGGCGGCGGCGGCGAAGATCGCGTCCAAGTCGCCGCTGACGCTCGCCCTCGGCAAGGAGGCCTTCTACCACCAGATCGACCTGGACGTGGAGCAGGCTTACGCCTACGCCGCCAAGGTGATGACCGAGAACATGATGGCCCGCGACGCCGCGGAGGGCATCGACGCCTTCCTGGGAAAGCGCGCGCCGGTGTGGTGCGGCCAATGACGACCGTCCTGACGCATCACGACGATTACAGCGACGACTTCATCCGCAGCGTTCTGGACCGCGTGAAGTCCATCGCCATCGTCGGGGCCAGCAACGACCCGGTGAAGGCCAGCTTCTTCGTGCTGAAATACCTGCGCGATAAGGGCTACCGCGTCATCCCCGTCAACCCGAAGCTGGCCGGCCAGACCATCCTGGGCGAGCCCGTCTACGCCAGCCTGAAGGACCTGCCGGAGCCGCCGGACATGGTGGACGTCTTCCGCAATGCCACGGCCGCTGCCGGCGTGACGGAGGAGGCCATCGCGGCCGGCGCCAAGGTGGTGTGGATGCAGCTTGGCGTCCGCAACGACGAGGCGGCGGCCAAGGCCGAGGCGGCGGGCCTGACCGTCGTCATGAACCGCTGCCCGAAGATCGAAGTCCAACGCCTGTTCCACGAGATCGGGCGCATCGGCGTCAATTCCAACATCCTGACGTCCAAGAAGACCGCACCCGCCAAAAGCTTCAAAAAACTCATCTAATAAGAGGAACCAGCCATGAGCGAGCAGAAGTCCTTCGGTTTCGAGACCCGCGCCATCCACGCGGGCGCCGCCCCCGACCCGGCCACGGGCGCGCGGCAGACGCCGATCTACCAGACGACCAGCTTCGTCTTCGACGACGTGGACGACGCCGCGTCGCTGTTCAACCTGCAGAAGGTCGGCTTCATCTACTCCCGCCTGACCAACCCGACGGTCGCGGCGCTGGAGGAGCGGCTCGCCAACCTCGAAGGCGGTGCGGGCGCCACGGCGACCGCCTCCGGCCACGCCGCCCAGCTGCTCGCCCTGTTCCCGCTGCTGTCGCCGGGCGACGAGTTCATCTCCTCCCAGAAGCTCTACGGCGGCACGCTGAACCAGTTCGCCAACAGCTTCCCGCGCGCCTTCGGCTGGAAGGCCGTGTTCGTGGACACCGACAACCCGGAGAACGTCCGCGCTGCCATCACCCCGAAGACCAAGGCGATCTTCGTGGAAAGCCTCGCCAACCCCGGCGGCGTGGTGACCGACCTTGAGGCCATCGCCAAGATCGCGGACGAGGCCGGCATCCCGCTGATCGTCGACAACACGCTGGCGACGCCGTACCTGATCAACCCGATCCAGTGGGGCGCCACGCTGGTCGTGCACTCCACCACCAAGTTCCTGTCGGGCAACGGCACGTCGGTCGGCGGCGTGGTCATCGACAGCGGCAAGTTCGACTGGACCAAGTCCGGCAAGTTCCCGGCCCTGTCGGAGCCGGACACCGGCTACCACGGCCTGAAGTTCCACGAGACCTTCGGCCATCTGGCCTTCACCATCCACGGCCACGCCGTGGGCCTGCGCGACCTGGGTCCGAGCCAGGCGCCGCTGAACGCCTTCCTGACGCTGAACGGCATCGAGACGCTGCCGCTGCGCATGCAGCGCCACAGCGACAACGCCTTGAAGGTCGCACAATTCCTGGAAAGCCACCCGGCGGTCGGCTGGGTCAGCTACGCCGGGCTGGAGTCGTCCAAGTACAACGCGCTGGCCAAGAAGTACCTGCCGCGCGGCGCCGGCGCGGTGCTGACCTTCGGCGTGAAGGGCGGCTATGACGCGGGCGTGAAGGTGGTGGAGAACGTCCAGCTCTTCAGCCACCTCGCCAACATCGGCGACAGCCGCTCGCTGATCATCCACCCGTCCTCGACCACCCACCGCCAGCTCCCGCCGGAGGGTCAGGCCCTGGCTGGTGCCGGCCCGGACGTGGTGCGCCTGTCCATCGGCCTGGAGAGCGTCGAGGACATCACCGCCGACCTCGATCAGGCGCTGACGAAGGTCTGAGCGTAGCGGAGGGGGCAACCCCCTCCCTCCCACTTCGTGGTCTCCTCCCTCCCCTGCGAAGCGCTACGGCATTCACAGATTTCGCTCGTGCGATAGCCCTTCTCCCCTCCGGGGGAGAAGGGTTGGGATGAGGGGGAGCCCCGCCAGGGGCTATAAACGCGGGCATAGTGGCGATTTTTCCGGGCTGCCGCCCGTAACCACCCTCACCCCAACCCCTCTCCCCTCAAGGGAGAGGGGCTTTCCCAGGGTAAATCAACCACTTACCGCACACGCAGCATCCGTGCATCCCATAGCGCCTGCGCGGAGGAGGATTAGGGAGGGGGCAAGGCCGCTATTCCGCGGGTGCCGGCACGGGTTCGGCCGGTTCCTCGCGCCCGGAGGGCAGCAGGAGCGCCGCGAGGAAGGCGATCAGCGCCAGGAGCGACAGCGTGATGTAGAGCATCACGAACTCGCCCGTCCGCTCGTAGATGAAGGCGACGAGTTGCACGGCCAGCGGCCCGGCCCCGAAGGACAGGATGAACTTCGCGCCGTAGGCGAGACCCCGGTGCTTCTCCGGCGTGTAGCGGGCAAGCAGCAGGTTTTCCGCCGGGATCTGCACCTGGGACGCCACGACCACCAGCGCCGCCGCCCCGACCAGCGGCAGGCCGGCCAGCATCGCCACCGCCGCCATCATCGGGAACTGGACGAACAGGCACAGGGTGTAGATACGCTTCAGCGGGTACTTGTCCGCCAGATGCCCGCCGATCAGCTGCGGCAGGGCGGCGACGAGATAGACCGCCGTCACCACGCCGCCGACGCCCAGCGTGCCCTCGCCCAGCAGGTGGCTCAGCCGCGCCTCGAACAGCTTGGGCAGCACCACCTGCATGCCGTTGAACATCAGCCCGGCGCAGACCATCGTCACCGACAGCACGAAAAAGGCGCGGATCACGTCGCCGCGCGACGCCTTCCGTTCGGGCTTCACGTCGCCCTGCCGGTCCTCCACGACGCCGAAGGCGATCAGCAGGGCCAGCGCAACGCCCAGCGCCAGACAGAGCGCCCCCGGCACCAGGAAGGCCGCGCGCCAGCCGTACCACTGGGTCAGGCCGCCGGCCACCAGCGCCGCCGACGCGATGCCCACCGTGCCGAAAATCCCCTGATAGCCCAGCGCCTTGCCCCGGTTGACGGCGTTCTTGACCATCCAGGACATGCCCACGGGGTGATAGATGGAGGAGCCCAGCCCGAGGGCGGCCAGCGCCCACAGCATGCCGGTCGCCCCCTCGACCAGCCCGCACGCCACCGTGCCGGCGCCGGTGACCAGGAAAAAGACCGCCATCATGCGGCACTCGCTCCACCGGTCGCCCAGCCAGCCGGCGAGCGGCGCGCCCAGCCCGATCAGCAGCGAGCCCAGGGTCCACAGCCGGATCAGCTCGTCGTAGGGAAGGTGCCAGTCCCGCTCCAGCCCCAGCACGACCGTCAGGTACAGCGCCGTGACGATGTGCATCAGCGCATGGCCGACCCACGAGAATCCGATCGACAGACGCGCCGACATGTCGGTCATTGAACCACTCCGCACCCGGAAGAATTGCAGTTGAAACTGGCACGAGGCTCAGCGGCGGTCCAATGCGCGCCGGACATGCCCGTCATGCGGACGCTCTCATTCCGTCCCAGCCCTGAGCCAGTCCAGATAGGCCGGATTGCCCCGCCCGACCGGCAGCTCCACCACGCAGGGCACCTCGTAGCTGTGCAGCTCCCGCACGCGCGCGGCCAGACGGTCGAACAGCGCGGCGCGGGTCTTGGCGATCAGCACCGTCTCCGTGGCCTCCTCGATGGCGCCCTGCCAGCGGTAGATGGAGGCCATGCCGTCCAGGATGTTGGCGCAGGCGGCGAGCCGCTCCTCCACCAGCGCGCGGCCGATGCGCGCCGCCTCCTCGCGCGAGCCGGCGGTGATGTAGGCGAAGACGAATTCACCGGTCATTCCGGTGACGCTGTTCTCCATGTCGCACCTCGTTATGGCGTGCCGTGATGCGCGGCCGGCGATTCCGGCGTAGACTGTCCGAACTTTGCCACAGCCGCCCCATCCCGCACCATCGCCCCGCTTCACAACAGTGCAGAGACGACCATGGCCACGCCGCGCCGCTCCTCCTCCCGACGCTCGCCCACCGATCAGCAGGTCGCCTGGCTGCGCCGCGGGCTGGACCAGGCGGGCGGCAAGCTTCCCCTGTTCGACGAGCGCGGCCAGCGCGTGAAGAAGCAGACCATCGAAAGCTGCCTGAAGGCCGGCTGGGCGGAGCGCTGGTTCGACAACCCGCTGAAGCCCGACTGGCTGGTCTGCCGCCTGACCGATTCGGGCCGCGCAGCGGTCTTCGCCCGCTCCACGGTCATCCCGGTGAATTTCCAGGAGGGGGCGCGGGCGGAGTAGCGCCCCCCACTCCACGCCCCTACTCCACACCCCTACTCCACGCCGGCGCGCAGCTGCTGGTCCACCGCGGCGCCGAGTTCGCGCGGGGTCACCGGCTTGTGGATCACCGTCAGGCCGTGCGCGGCGGCGTCGTGCAGGCAGTCGGGGCCGGTCTCGCCGGTCAGGATCACGCCGGGTACCGCCGCGCCGTAGCGTTCGCGCACCCGTAGGATCACCTCCGTGCCGACACGCCCCTCGCGCAGGCGGTAGTCGGCGATGACGATGTCCGGGGATTCGTCCTGCGCCTCCAGCCGCTCCATGGCCTGATCGGCGCTGCCCGCCGACAGCACGGTGTAGCCCCACTCCGCCAGGATCATCTGCAAGCCCATCAGCACGATGGCGTCGTCGTCCACCAGCACGGCGAAGCGCCCGTGCCCCTTGCCCGGCGCGGTCTTCACGCCCTCGACCGCCTCCGACGGCTCCGCCTCGCCCAGCGGGACCAGCACGCGGAAGGCGGAGCCGCGCCCTTCGACCGAGCGCACCTCCACCGGATGCTCCAGAAGCCGCGACAGGCGACGCACGATGGCGAGGCCGAGGCCGAGGCCCTGGGTCCGGTCGCGCTCCGGATTGCCGACCTGGTGGAACTCCTCGAAGATCCGTTCCAAGTGCCCGGCCGGAATGCCGATGCCGGTGTCCTGCACGACGATGGAGACCGACCGCCCCTCCACCCGGCACTGCACCCGCACCAGCCCGCTTTCGGTGTAGCGGACGGCGTTCTCCACAAGGTTGCGGAGCATGCGCGGCAGCAGCGTGCGATCGCTGCGCACCTTCGCGGAGCAGCTTTCCACCGACCAGCCCAGCCCTTTTTCAGAGGCGACCGGCGCGTAGGCGGTGCGGATGGGGTCCAGCACCTCCGCCACGTCGAAATCCTCGATGACCGGCGTCACCACGCCGGCATCCAGGCGGGACACGTCCAACAGGCTGTCCAGCAGGCCCTTCAACGTGTCCAACCCCTGTTCCAGATGGCGCAGCACCTGGATGCCGGCGCCGTTCTCGATATGGCCGGCCAGCGCGGCGGCGAAGAAGAACAGCGACTGCAAGGGCTGGCGCAGGTCGTGGCTGGCGGCCGCCAGGAACTTCGACTTGGCGAGGTTGGCGCGCTCCGCCTCGTCCTTGGCGAATCGCAGCTCCTCCTCCATAGCCTTGCGCTCGGTGATGTCCTCGACGATGGAGATGCGGTAGGCCATCTCCGTCCCCGTGATGCGCGCCAGCGAGGAGGTCACGCGCACCCACACCGGCCGGCCGTCCTTGCGGCGGTAGCGCTTTTCGATGGCGTAGCTGGGGATATCGCCGCCCAGCAGGCGGTCGAGCAATGCCTCCTCGGCAGGCTGGTCGTCCGGGTCGGTGATATCGCGGTAGCCGCGCCCCAGCAGCTCCTCCCGCCGGTAGCCGAGGATGGAGCAGAGCTTGGCGTTGACGTCGAGAAAACGCCCGTCGAGCGCCAGCCGCTCGATCCCCACGGCAGCCATTTCGAACACGGACCGGAAGCGCTCCTCGCTCTGGGTGCGGGCCGCCTCGGCGCGGCGCAGGTCGGTGACTTCCATGACGACAGCGCCGACCGCGACCACATCCGGCCCGTCGTGGACCGGGAAGAAGGCGGTCAGCCAGTGGCGGCGCACGCCAAGCTGGCTGGGGGTCTCGCCGACGATCTCCTGATAGGAGAGCGACCGCCCGGACTGGAACACGCTGTCGATCATCGGATCGACGCTGACGGCGTTGACCGGCAGCAGTTCCTCGATGGTGCGTCCGATGTGCGCTTCGGGCGGGATGCCGTTGATGTCCGCCAGCTTCTCGTTGATCCGGATGTAGCGGTGCGCGCGGTCGAAGAAGGCGAGGCCGACCGGGGCGTTCTCCAGCAGGCCGTTGAGCTGGGCGAGCAGCGCGTCCTTCTCGCGGTTGGCGAAGACCAGCGCCTCCTCGCCGCGCTTGCGGGCGGTGATGTCCTGGAAGAAGATCGCCAGCCCGTCGCGCGAGGGAAAGGCGCGGACGGCGTACCAGGCGTCCAGCGGCGGGTAAAGCCCCTCGAACTCGACCGGCTCCTGCTCGTCCATGGCGTGCCGGTAGCGGTCGCTGAAGATCGTGCCGACGGCCTGTGGAAAGGCGTCCCACAGGCACTGCCCCATCAGGTCGCGGCCGTTGGCGATCAGCATCCGCGCGCGGTCGTTCATGAAGGTGATGCGCCAGTCGCGATCCACCTCGAACACGCCGTCGGTCGTGCTGGCCAGAACGGCGGCCATCTTGTGGGCCAGCGCGTTGGCCTCCTCGGCGGCGCGGTGGCGGCGTTCCAGCTCCTCCGCCATGCTGTCGAAGGCGCGGGCGAGCGTGCCGATCTCGGAACGCTCACCGGCGACTCCGCTGCGGACCGCCAGGGTGCCCTCGCTCCAGCGCTGCGCCGCGTGGACCAGAGCCGCCGTCGGCCGGCGCAGCAGCCGGTGGCCGCCCCACCAGGCGGCGGCCAGCGTCGCCACCAGGATCGCCGCGATGCCCGTCAGCGCGCGGACCATGGCGTCGTGGATCGGCCCAAGCGCCTCCTGCATGTCCAGCGACACCATCACGCCGACCCCGTCCAGCCCAACCTTGGTGGGGCGGTAGGCGATGATGCGGGGCTGCCCCTCGAAGGCGGCGGCTTCGATCACCCCCGGATCATCCCGCTCCATCAGCTTGCCAAGGTCGGGCGGCAGCGGAGTACCGGCCATGCCGGGGATGGGCGGCACCTGCGCGATGACGACGTTCCGGCGATCGACCACGGTGACCCGCGCGCTTGGCGGCAACGGCTTGTCCGCCAGGAACCTGTCGATCCAGGCGATGTCGGTCAACGCCGTCACGACGCCGGCGATGCGGCCGGCCGGGTCGCGGTAGGATAAGGCGACCGGCAGGGCCTCCCGGCCGTTGGAGCGCTGCCGGATATGCTCGCCGACGACGAACCGCCCGCTCGCCAGCGCTTCCCGCACATGTGGGCGGTCGGCGATGGAGCGCCCGATGGCCGCGCGGTCGGTGGAGCAGCGAACGCCTCCCGCCGGGTCCACCACGTTGACGCGCAGGTAGTCGGGGTAGGAGGCGTGCAGTTCATCCATCATCGTCTGGCAGGCCGCCGGGTCCGGCCCCCGGATGGCGTCGGTCACAGCGAGCGTGTTCAGAAGCTGATGCAGCCCGTCGACCATCCGGTCCTGCTGCGCCTCGACCAGGGCGGCAAGGCGCAAGGCGCTCTGGCGCACTTCGTCCTCGCGGGTCTGCCGCAGGGCGAGTTCGTTCTTCACCTCGATGACCGCCGCCGGAACCAGCGACAGGAAGACCAGCAGCAACAGTCGGTGAAGGAGGCTCATGCGAGACCGCTTTCGGGAGAAATGGCGAA
Source organism: Azospirillum mesophilum (assembly GCF_053470405.2). Classification (NCBI taxonomy): domain Bacteria; kingdom Pseudomonadati; phylum Pseudomonadota; class Alphaproteobacteria; order Rhodospirillales; family Azospirillaceae; genus Azospirillum; species Azospirillum mesophilum. The sequence goes on along the minus strand of NZ_JBPXMQ020000003.1, from coordinate 332,339 downwards.
GCTGGAAACGGAAAGGAACTGTTGGGAGAGCCCCTTAACGCGCCCGCGTTGCCCGCCACAGCCCGGAACGTTCGGCCCCGGCGGCGATGCGGCGATCCGCAATTTCAGCTTCGTCGACTTCCGCGATCCCGGCAAGCTTCAAGGCGCGCAGCAGGACGCTGCGCACGGTGGTGCCCTCTTCCTCGGCGCGGCGCCGCACCGCGCGCTTCACGCTTTGCGGCACCATGGCGGCAAGCTGCACATCGGGCTCCCGCCGGTCCAAGGAGCCCCTGGATTGCGGTTCGGCGCTCAGCGGGAGGGCGTTGGCGGGGTGGAATCGATCGTCTCGCATGTGTCTTGCCGTTCATGGTTCGAACATGCGAGTCCTCGCACGTTATGGTTAATTACCGATTAACCATAACTCGCTTTCGCGCGACGGCCAGGAGCGTTCAGGAATTGGATATTTTACATTTTGTTATTGGTGTCTGCCCTCCGCTCCTTACAAATTCACACAAAAATTTTCCATTTATCGACTTGCTCTATAGACTATTTACGTGTTCAATCACACCCGAGATAAGCAATTCGGGGGAAATCACACATGGCGTCGCGCTTCAGCCTGAGCGTCCTGGTCGGGGGCTTCATCCTCGCCGCACTCGCCACCGCCAACGCGGCCGGCGAGGACACGATCCTGAACGTGTCCTACGATCCAACCCGCGAGTTGTATGTGGAATTCAACCAAGCCTTCGCCAAAGCCTGGTCCGCCGAGACCGGGCGTTCCGTTTCGATCAAGCAGTCGCACGGCGGGTCGGGCAAGCAGGCGCGCTCGGTGATCGACGGGCTGGATGCCGACGTGGTGACGCTGGCGCTGGCCTACGACGTCGACGCCATCGCCGACGCCGGGGTGCTCGCCAAGAACTGGCAGTCGCGGCTGCCCAACAACAGTTCGCCCTACACCTCGACCATCGTGTTCCTGGTGCGCAAGGACAACCCCAAGAAGATCAAGGACTGGGACGATCTGGCGAAGCCGGGCGTGCAGGTGATCACGCCGAACCCGAAGACCTCGGGCGGGGCGCGCTGGAACTACTTGGCGGCTTGGGCCTATGCGCTCGACAAGAACGGCAACGACGACGCCAAGGCCAAGCAGTTCGTCGGCGATCTGTTCAAGAACGTGCCGGTTCTCGACAGCGGCGCCCGGGGCGCAACCGTCACCTTCACCCAGCGCGGCATCGGCGACGTGCTGCTCGCTTGGGAGAACGAGGCCTTCCTGTCACTCCAGGAGTTCGGCGCCGACAAGTTCGAGATCGTCGTCCCCTCCCTGTCCATTCTGGCCGAGCCGCCGGTCGCCGTGGTGGACAGCGTCGTCGACCGCAAGGGCACCCGCAAGGCGGCCGAAGCCTATCTCCAGTTCCTCTACACCCGCGAGGGGCAGGAAATCGCGGCCAAGAACTATTACCGGCCGCGCCAGCCCGAATTGGCCTCGCAATACGCCAACCGTTTCCCGAACATCCGCCTCGTGACCATCGACCAGCCCTTCGGCGGCTGGCGCGCGGCGCAGGAAAAGCATTTCTCCGACGGCGGCGTCTTCGACCAGATCTACCAGAAGAGCCGTTGACCCACCCTGCCCTGTTGATTTGCACTGACGGGCTTCGAGTTGCCCGGCCCGCCGGACCTGCCCACCGAGGAGGGCCGGCGGGCGGAGGCATCACCAGAGGAAGGACCGATGAACGTGGCATCCCCTCCCCTCACGCGGCGCATCGCCATCATCGGCGCGGGCTTTACGGGCAGCGTGCTCGCCGCCCACCTCCTGCGCAACGCGGAGGAGCCGACCAGCGTCCACCTGATCGAACGGGCGCGGACCATCGGCACCGGCGTCGCCTTCTCCACGCCGTGCAACGCGCATCTGCTGAACGTGCGCGCCTACAACATGAGCGCCTTCCCCGACGACCCGCGCCATTTCCTGCGCTGGCTTTGGGCGCGTGACGACGGCGGAGCCCCGGTGCCGCCCAGCGGCCATGCCTTCGTCTCGCGGACGACCTACGGCGCCTACGTCCAGGACGTCCTGCGCGAGGCGCAGGCCGCCGCCCCGCCGCACGCCACGCTGAACACCGTCCAGGCCGAGGTGGTGGACCTGTCCGTGACGGCCGGCGGCGTCCGGCTGAAGCTCGCCAGCGGGCCGAGCCTCGCGGTGGACAGGGCGGTGCTGTGCGTCGGCAACTTTCCGCCCTCGCCCCCCGCCTGCGCCACGGCGGAGGTGCTCGCCTCGGACCGCTTCATCGGCGACCCGTGGAACCAGTCGGCCGTCGCCGCCATCGACCCGGACGCGCCGGTGCTCGTGCTGGGGACCGGCCTGACCATGGTGGACGCCGTGCTCTCCCTGGAGGACCAGGGGCATCGCGGCCCCATCGTCGCCCTGTCCAGGCGCGGGCTGCTGCCGCTGGTCCACGAGGAGACGCGGCCCTTCAAGTCCTTCGTGCACCCGCAGGTGATGCCGCGCACGGTTCTGGACGTTCTGATCGCGCTGAAGGCCGACGTGGAACGCGCTCGCGCGGCGGGGCTCGACTGGCGCTCCGCCTTCGATGCGCTCCGGCCCTACCATCACCTGATCTGGAAGCATCTGCCGATGGATGAGCGCCGGCGCTTCCTGCGCCACGCCCGCCCCTATTGGGAGGTGCACCGGCACCGCATCGCGCCGGAGGTCGCCGCGCGCCTTGCCGCGCTGCGGGAGAGCGGCCGTCTGACCATCCGCGCGGGCCGCCTGCGCGCGCTGGAGTTGACGACGCAGGGGATCGCCGCGACGGTCCAGGCGCGCGGCGCCGACGGAGCGGCCTGGACGCGGACGATGGGCAGCGTCATCAACGCCACCGGCACCGAATGCGACTTCGGCCGCATCCGCCACCCGCTGGTGCGGTCCCTGCTCCAGCGCGGGCTGGCGCGGCCGGACCCGCTGCGGCTCGGCCTCGACGTCACCGAGGACGGCGCTCTGGTCGGGGAGGACGGCGCGGTGTCCGACCGCCTTTTCGCCCTCGGCCCGGTCAGCCGCGCGCCCTTCTGGGAGATGACTGCCGTGCCGGAGCTGCGCACCCAGTGTGCCAACGCCGCGCGCCGGATCGCGCAGAACGATCCCGCCCCATCCCCCGTCCCGCCAACCACCACGCCCCGGTCGCGGATCGGCCGCTGACGTTTCAAAGACCATCGACAGGACGACCAGGATGACCCTTGCGACCACCCCTTCACAGCATCGCGCCACCGGGGCTCCCGCCAACGAGGACACGCCGGATTATCTGACAGACGTGATCGCCGAGAACGTGCGCAGCCTGCGACTCCGCCAAGGGCTGTCGCTGGAGGCGCTGGCCAAGCTGTCCGGTGCCGACCACGCGACGCTGAAGGCCATCGAGTCCGGCAAGGGCCAGCCCAGCATCGCCACGCTGTGGACCGTCGCCAAGACGCTGGACGTGCCTTTCTCCAGCCTGCTCAGCAACGGCGGCAGCGCCGGCACCACGGTGCTCCGGCGCGCCGACTCCACGCCACTCGCCTCGCCCGACGGCCGCTTCACCTCGCGCGCCCTGTTCCCCTTCAAGGGGGAGCGGCAGGTGGAGTTCTACGAACTCCGCCTCGCCCCCGGCACGGACGAGTCGTCCGACGCCCACGCCATCGGCACGACGGAGAACATCCTGGTCGCCCGCGGCACGGTGGAGATCGTCACCGGCGACGGCCCGCACCGGCTGGCGGACGGCGATGCCATCGTTTTCGAGGCCGACGTTCCACACAGCTACCGCAACGTCGGCCAGGACGAGGCCGTGCTGTATCTGGTGATGACCTACATCGTGTGACTCACACCGGGGCCGGGGCCGGGGCCAGCGTCACCTTCACATCACGGTTGGGCGCGAAGTAGGGGGCGGAGGTGACGAGCACGGCGCAGCCGGTCGCGGCGTAGGCGGCAGCGTTGCGTTCGTCGATGCCGCCGGCCGCGGCGATGACCGGGGCTGGTTGCAGGCTGCGGGTGACGGCGACCACCTCGGCGACAGAATCGGGCGGCAGCTTTTCCAGCTGGATCACGTCGGCCCCGGCGCGGGCCACCGCCACGGCATCCTCGACGCTGTCCACCTCGACGACCAGCTTGCGTTCCGGCTCCGACCGCCGAACGCGGTCGATCCAGCCCCCTTCGGCCTTTTTGTCCGCCGGGTCGAGGAAGGCGCGGTGTTCCGGGAAGACCAGCAGCGTCTCGGACAGGCCCAGCCGGTGCATGCGCGCCCCGCCAGCCAGAACGGCGCGGACGCTGACGTCCTTGGCGCCGGGGAAGTTCTTGCGCGTGCAGGCGACGGCAATGTCCGGCGCCACCGCCCGCGCTGCCTCCACGATGGCCCGCGCCCGCGTTGCGATGCCCGAGGCATACTCGACCAGGGTCTGCGCCACTTTCCAGGCGCGGTGCAGCGACGCGGCCGGCCCCTCGGCCGTCAGGAAGACCTGACCGGCCTCGACCGCCGTCCCGCTCGGCAGCGGTTCGCCCGGCAGCGCCCCGGCCCGGGCCAGCAGGCGCGCCGCCTCCTCGGTGCAGGCCAGGACCATGGCGCCCCGCGCGGCGAAGCTGATGCGTCCACGCTGGTGGCCGATGCCCAAGACCTTGGTCGTCAGGTCGCCGTAGGGCGCGTCCTGCGCCAGCAACTCGTCAAGGCGCGCGTCGGACAGCATTGGCATCGGGGCAGCCTCCTGGATCGTTCCAGGTTGGGTATAGCGGCGCAACGAGCAAAGAAAAAGCCCCGGAGCCGTTGGGCTCCGAGGCTTTTCCCCCTCTCGGAACGATGGTCGGAGCGACAGGATTTGAACCTGCGACCCCCAGACCCCCAGTCTGATGCGCTACCAGGCTGCGCTACGCTCCGTCAAGCGGACCGCCCTTTGTTCCGGAAGGGAGCGGGACTATAGCCGCGCCCCGTGGCCAACGCAACCGTTACTGTACGCTTTTTTTCGAAAAATCATGGGATCGTTTTCCTGAGATCCTGAAGCAGCGCCCGCATCTCCTTCAACTCGTCCAAAGCCAGGCCGATCTCGCGCCGTGCTGGCTCTGAAAGAGCTGCCGGATTGGCGGACATGGCGTCTGGAGACGAATCCGGGGCCGGTTCGTCCGGGCTGTTCGGCAGATCGGCCTCATGACCCGGGGCCTCGTCCCGCTGCGGTTCAACCATTCCGGGCTCATCGAGTCCGTCGGCATCTTCCGGCAGCACCGCTCCGTCGTCCCGCCCTTCCTTCAGGAGGCGCTGGACCCCTTTGATCGTGTAACCCTCGCTGTACAGCAGCCTCTGAATTCGCCGCAGCAGTTCCACGTCTTCCGGACGGTAATAGCGCCGCCCTCCGCCGCGCTTCAGCGGGCGGATTTGCGGAAATTTGCTTTCCCAAAAGCGCAGCACATGCTGCGGCACGTCCAGCTCGGTTGAGACCTCGCTGATCGTGCGGAAGGCCGTCGCCGATTTTGCGGCGCCGCCGTGCGTCTTCATTTCGGGAATGCCCTACACGCCGCGGCGACGGATCACGACGCCGCCTTCACGCGCTGGGCCTCGGCCGCGGCGGTGGCCACGTCGTTGATCCGGTTCTTCAGCACGTGGCTGGCGCGGAACACCAGCACCCGCCGCGGCAGAATCGGCACTTCCTCACCGGTCTTCGGGTTGCGGCCGACGCGCTGCCCCTTCTGCCGGATTTGGAAACTCCCGAACGACGAAATCTTGACCATCTCGCCACGGGCCAACGCGTCGGAGATCTCCTCCAGCACGCTTTCGACCAGATCGGCGGATTCATTGCGCGACAGGCCGACTTCTTGATAGACGGCTTCGCTGAGCTGTGCGCGCGTAACGGTGTTCTGGTTCTGAGTCATGGTTCGCTTCCCCCCGCAACCATAGGGGAAAAACCGTAATCCGGCGAAAGAACACCGTCAATTCAAAAGCTTGGTTCGGGCCGTTGAGAGCCCCGACGGGAGCGCAGCTTACCAGCGAACCAGTGCGGCGCCCCAGGTCAGCCCGCCGCCGATGGCTTCCATCAGGATCAGGTCGCCGCGCTTGACGCGTCCGTCGTGCACCGCCTCGCACAGCGCCAGCGGGATCGACGCCGCCGAGGTGTTGCCGTGCCGGTCGACGGTCAGCACCACCTTGTCCGACGGCAGCTTCAGCTTGCGGGCGATGCCGTCGATGATGCGCTGGTTGGCCTGGTGCGGGACCAGCCAATCCACCGCCGAGGGCTCCAGCCCGTTGGCGACCAGCGCTTCCTCCACCACGGAGGACAGCTTGCTGACCGCGTGGCGGAACACGTCCTGCCCGTGCATCCGCACATGGCCGGTCGTGCCCGTGGTGGACGGGCCGCCGTCCACATAGAGAAGGTCGTAGGTCGAACCGTCAGAATGCAGGTGCGTGGACAGAATGCCCCGGTCGTTGGAGGTGCCGGCGCCCTCCTGCGCTTCCAGAACCACGGCCCCGGCCCCGTCGCCGAACAGCACGCAGGTGGTGCGGTCCTTCCAGTCGAGCAGGCGCGAGAAGGTCTCCGCCCCGATGACCAGGGCGCGGGTCGCCTGCCCGGCGCGGAGGAAATTGTCGGCGATGGACAGCGCGTAGACGAAGCCGGCGCACACCGCCTGGATGTCCAGCGCGAAGCCCTTGGTGCCCAGCGCCGCCTGCACCTTCGTGGCCGTGGCCGGGAAGGTGTTGTCCGGCGTGGTGGTGGCGAGCACGATGCAGTCGATGCTGCCCGCATCCACCCCGGCATGCTCCAGCGCGCGGGTCGCCGCGGCGATGGCGAGGTCGGAGGTCAGCTCCCCCTCGGCGGCGATGTGGCGCGCCTTGATGCCGGTGCGCTGGACGATCCACTCGTCGGTGGTGTCCACGCGGCCTTCAAGATCACGATTCGACACGCAGTTGGCCGGCAGGTACGAACCGCAGCCGAGAATCCGGGAACGCTTGACCATGACTCAGACCGCCGCCGCCTTGGTGTCGGGAAGAGGATTGGCGCCCCCCAGGCGCTGCACTTCTTCCTTGATTCGGTCGTTGAAACCGTTGGACGCGAGATTGTAGGCCACGCCGATGGCGTTGGCGAAACCGACCGCGTCGGTGCCGCCGTGGCTCTTTACGCAAACGCCGCGCAGGCCGAGGAACATCGCGCCGTTGTAGCGGCGCGGGTCGATGCGCTGCTTCAACCGCTTGAACGCGCCCCGCGCCAGCAGGTACCCGATCCGCGCCGGCCAGGAGGACTGGAAAGTTCGGCGCAGGAACTCCGTGAAGAGCTTGGAGGTGCCCTCGGCCGTCTTCAGCGCAACGTTGCCGGTGAAGCCGTCCGTGACGATAACGTCCACCGTGCCGGCGGCGATGTCGTTGCCTTCCACGAAGCCGTGGAAACGGCCGGGAAGCGGCATCTCGCGCAGGCGTGCGGCGGCGTTGCGCACCACGTCGTTGCCCTTCATCTCCTCCGACCCGATGTTCAGGACACCGATGGTCGGCTCGGACAGCCCAAGCAGCGTGCGCGCGAAAATCGCGCCCATCACGGCGAACTGCACGAGGTTTTCGGACTGGCACTCGGTGTTGGCGCCGAGGTCGAGCATGATGCTCTCCCCCTTCAGCGTCGGGAAGAAGGACGCGATGGCCGGACGATCGATGCCCGGCAGCGTCTTCAGCACGAACTTCGCCATGGCCATCAGCGCGCCCGTGTTGCCGGCGGACACCACGCACGCGGCCTGCCCGTCGGCGACCGAGTCGATGGCGAGCCGCATGCTCGACTGGCGCCCGGCGCGCAGCGCCACCGACGGCTTCGCGTCGGCGGCCACGCTGTCCGGGGTGTGGCGCACCTCGGCCACCGCCTTCAACGCCGGCCGTTGGGCCAGCAGCGGTTCGATGCGGGCGGCGTCCCCGAACAGCAGATAATGCACGTCGGGGTGACGTTCGCGGGCGATGTCCGCCCCGGCGATCACCATGTCGGTCCCATGGTCGCCGCCCATGGCATCAAGGGCAATGGTCAGGCGCTGGCTCACCGCGGGTAGGCTCCCTGGCTAGGACGAAGGGCGGCCAACCGTACCGCCATCAGGCCGCCGGAGCGCTCTGAACCACTTCGCGCTGGTCGTAATGACCGCAGGAGCCGCAGACGTGGTGCGGGCGCTTCAGCTCGCCGCAGTTCGGGCACTCGTTGTAGGCCGCAGTCGGCAGCGCGTGATGCGAGCGACGCATGTTGCGGCGCGACTTGGAGGTCTTCTTCTTCGGAACAGCCATGGCCGTAAACTCTCTTCATTGGAAAAGGCGGCCCGAAGGGGGGCCGCCTGACGCGAGCGGCATTCAATACGGCAATTGCCCACGAAGGGCAAGCCCGTTCCGCCCCTAATTTGGCCGTTTCAAACGTTCCAGCGCGGCGAAAGGGTTTGGCTTCTCGGGTTCGGCCTTCTCGACCTCCTCCTCCTCGTCTTCGCCTTCGCTGTAGCCGGTGAATTCTATGCCTTCCGCGTGCGGGTAGGGATCGAGCGCCAGCGACAGGTGCTGCGCGGCCAGTTCCCCGATGTCGATGCGGCCGTTCACCATGGGCTCCGGCAGGTCTTCCTCGGCGATGTTGGGGTCGATTTCGATCTCGTCTTCATCCTTCGGGATCATCGACTCCGGCGCGAACAGCGCCCCGAAGCTTTCGGTGACGTGGGCGGGCACCGGTTCCAGCGTGACGACGCAGGTCTGCACCACGTCGGCCTCCAGCTCGCCCGCGACACGGACCATCTGGCCGCCGCGGACGGAGCGCAGCCGCACGGTGGCGGTCAGCCGGTCGATGGCCTCCAGTTCGAACCGTTCGGCCAGCGCCTTGCGCTCGGATTCGGTCGCCTCGATGGTCTGGACCACCTCGTCGTCGCGATGGACGGCGTCCGCCCGGACGATTCGCGAAAATTCGGGCGCGTGGTCGGTGGTGTGGTGCATGGTCGGCTTGTTCCTTGTCCCGGCGCCCGTTCTGCCGCGGGCACCTTATCACTGTGACTCTGTGTCAGATGAAACCGGGCGCGCCGAAAGGCAAGCCCCGGCGCACAGGGGTTACCCCGTGGTTGCGGAGGGCGCTTCGGCGAAGCGGATGTCGCCGGCCAGCAGCGACTCCAGCGGCTGCGCCGCCAGCCCGGCGGCCTCGCGTCGGACATAGGCGGCCATGGCGGCGATCCAGGCCGGATCGGCGTCCGGCACGGTGCCATAGACGTTGTTGTCCAGCGCCACCGCCAAAAGCCGTTCGTCGGCGCCGTCGGCCAGCGCGCGGTCGTAGGCCTGGATTCGCCCGGCCATGCCGCGCGCCATGGTCTTGACGCGACGCCCGATTCCGCTGTCGCCCACCCCCTGCTCCATCAGCGACTTCTCGAAATTGTCGATCATCGCCTCATAGAGAAGGCGAGAGCGCTGCTCCGCGGCCGCCCCCTGCCCCTTCAGGCGGCGCATCACCAGGAAGACGTGCAGCACAACCATGTCGAAGCGTCCATCCAGCGTGTCGGGAACGCCAAGGTGACGGTAGAAGGCGGGCTCGCGGGCCTGGGCCACGATCTTCACGAAGAATTCGGCGGCGGCGTGGGCTTCACTGCGGCGCCGGAACAGGCGCCGGAACAGGCGGTCGAGCACGGTTTCTCTCTCGCTCGGAGTTTCGTTGACAGGACAAACCGCCCGGTGCGATTATCCCGCCATTGTGGGCGGAGCGCGGCTGCCGCAAGGGACCGCCGCCCGCCCGTGCCATCATAGCCTGAGCACCATGACGAGATCGATTCCTTCGGCGCTGTGCGCCATCGCCTTTCTGGGCCTCGCCGTCTCCGCGTGCTCGCCGACCATGGCGACTCGCGGAAACCTGACGGACGCCGACCGCCTCGCCGAGATCAAGGCTGGCCAGACCCGGCGGGAAGATGTGGCAGGAATCCTCGGCACCCCCACCTCGGTCGGCACCTTCGACCCGAACGTCTGGTACTACATCGGCCAGAAGACGGAAAAGGTCGCCTTTTTCCGGCCTGAAGTCGTGGAGCGCCGCGTCGTGATCGTCCATTTCGACGACGCCGGCGTGGTCAGCGACGTGAAGCAACTCGACGAGAGCAACGGCCAGGATATCGAGATCGTGGACCGCACCACCCCGACCGCCGGCCGCGAACTGGGCTTCCTGGAGCAGATGCTGGGCAACGTCGGCCGCTTCTCGGCCAAGGACACCAAGAACAAGGGCCCTGGCCGGTAACGGCGCCACTACGGAACACGAAAAAAGCCCCGCGAGAGCGGGGCTTTCTCATTTTTGGGGTTTCCGGCCGTCCTCAGCTCAACTGCGCCAGAATCGCCAGCAGCAGGATCGCCACGATGTTGGTGATCTTGATCATCGGGTTCACCGCCGGGCCGGCGGTGTCCTTGTACGGGTCGCCGACGGTGTCGCCGGTCACCGCCGCCTTGTGCGCGTCGGAACCCTTGCCACCGTGATTGCCCTCTTCAATGAACTTCTTGGCGTTGTCCCAGGCGCCGCCGCCCGACGTCATGGAGATGGCGACGAAGATGCCCGTCACGATGGTGCCCAGCAGCATCGCGCCCAGCGCGGCGAAGGCCTGGGCCTGCCCGGCGATGGAGGCGATGATGATGTACAGGACCACCGGCGCCAGCACCGGCAGCAGCGACGGGATGACCATCTCCTTGATCGCGGCGCGGGTCAGCATGTCCACCGCGCGGCCGTAGTCCGGCTTGGCCGTGCCTTCCATGATGCCGGCGATCTCGCGGAACTGGCGGCGCACCTCGACCACCACGGAGCCGGCGGCGCGGCCCACCGCCGTCATGCCCATGGCCCCGAACAGGTAGGGCAGCAGGCCACCAATCAGCAGCCCGACCACGACATAGGGGTCGTCCAGCTTGAACTCGACGGTGATGTTCGGGAAATAGTGCTTCAGGTCCTGGACATAGGCCGCGAACAGCACCAGCGCGGCGAGGCCGGCGGAGCCGATGGCGTAGCCCTTGGTCACCGCCTTGGTGGTGTTGCCCACCGCGTCCAGCGCATCGGTCGTGACGCGGATGTCCTTGGGCATTTCCGACATTTCGGCGATGCCGCCGGCGTTGTCGGTCACCGGACCGTAGGCGTCCAGCGCCACCACCATGCCGGCCAGCGCCAGCATCGTCGTCGCGGCGATGCCGATGCCGAACACGCCCGCCTGCCCATAGGCGATGATGATGCCGACGCAGATCACCAGCACCGGCAGCGCCGTCGCCTCCATGGACACGGCGAGGCCCTGGATGACGTTGGTGCCGTGGCCGGTCTCCGACGCGCGAGCGACGCTGCGCACCGGGCGGAAAGCGGTGGAGGTGTAATATTCGGTGATCCACACCAGGAACCCGGTCACGCCGAGGCCGACCAGCGAGGACACGAACAGGTTCAGGCCGGTCACGTAGCCGCCGCCGTTCAGCATGATCGGGCGGGAGAAGCCGAACATGATCGCGGTGACGATCAGGATCAGCACCAGCGAAATGCCGGCCGTCGCGGCGAGCCCCTTGTACAGGGCGTTCATGATGTTGTTGTCGGAACCGAGCTTCACGAAGAAGGTGCCGGCGACCGAGGCCGCGATGCACACCGCGCCGATCACCAGCGGGTAGACCAGCAGAAGCCGGATGATCTCCCCCGAAAAGAAAATCGCCGCCAGCAGCATGGTGGCGACGATCGTGACGGCGTAGGTCTCGAAAAGGTCGGCGGCCATGCCGGCGCAGTCGCCGACGTTGTCGCCGACATTGTCGGCGATGACCGCGGGGTTGCGGGGATCGTCCTCCGGAATGCCGGCCTCCACCTTGCCGACGAGGTCGGCGCCGACGTCGGCGCCCTTGGTGAAGATGCCGCCGCCCAGGCGCGCGAAGATGGAGATCAGCGACGCGCCGAAGCTCAGCGCCACCAGCGCCTCCAGCACGGAGCGGACCTGCACCGGGTCGGTGACGCGGTAGACCATCGTCAGGATGGCGTAATAGACGCCCACCCCCAGCAGGCCCAGCCCGACCACCAGCATGCCGGTGATGGCGCCCGCCTTGAAGGCGATGTCCAGCGCCGGGGCCAGCCCCTGCGTCGCCGCCTGGGCCGTGCGCACGTTGGCGCGCACCGACACGTTCATCCCGACATAGCCGGCGGCCCCCGACAGGACGGAGCCGATCAGGAACCCAAACGCCACATGCAGCCCAAGGAACGCCCCGAGGATGATCAGGAGCACCACGCCCGCGATGGCGATGGTGGTGTATTGACGGTTCAGATAGGCACGGGCGCCCTCCTGCACGGCCGCAGCGATCTCCTGCATGCGTTCGGAGCCGGCGGAGGCCGCCATGACCTGTCTGCCTGCGTAATACCCATAGGCCAGGGCAAGCAGGCCGCTGGCTATGATGATGATGAACGCTGCTGCCATCGGTTCCCCCAATTTTATGTTGTCGGCCCCTCGATTACCGCCACAGGCGCAAACGATGGTCGATGACGGGCAAATTGTTCGAGAAAAGGATGCCGAAGCGGCAGGCGCAATGCAACAGCGCCCACGCCCGAAGAGGCGCGGCGAAATGGCCGAGGAGATCCCTGACTTTCGGATAGCGCCCTATTCGAAAGGGTTACAGATTGCGTTGGGTAACCACCTGGACCAGAACGTTCTGCACCACACCGTTTCCGACCACCTTGGCGGCCGCGGCTGCCAGTTTTTCTTTTACGGCAGTGATATTGACCAAGTTACCATTCATGACCGACTTGTCGTCGACCGCGCCGTATAGTGCGGTCAGCAGCGCGTCGAACACCTTGGGCTGGTAGGCCTGGACGAGCGGCTGCTTCTCAAGGACGACCTCCAGGGTCACCACCACGGTCACGAACTGCTCCACCTTCTGCGCGCCGATGGTCGGCACGACGAGTGGCGCCAAGCGGACGAAGGCCGTGGGCACGGGCGGGGGCGGCTCCTCCTTCTTCGGGGCGTCGTCGTGCGGAACCATATAGATGTTGTACAGCATCCAGCCGCCGTAGCCGGCGCCGCCCAGCAGCAACAGGCCAAGCACGAGCACTACGATAACCTTGACCACGCGCGCGGTTCCCTTCTGGCGGAGCGCGTGAAGGCTAGGCCTGTGCTGCTTTCGATTGCGTTAAGCGCGCCGGAGGCGGCGATGCGATCTCAGAAATGCTGCCATCCGCGCACGGCCAGGGCCATCGCCTGCCCTTGCGGATCGACCACGGTGACCTCCCCGGCGGCTCCCTCGACCAGCCGCCCGATCTCCGTGATGGACACGCCGCTGTCCTCGGCGAGGGCACGCAAGGCCGGACGCGTCTCCTCCGGCGCGGTGAACAGCAATTCGTAGTCGTCGCCCCCGGTCAGCGCCAGGGCGAGTCGCGCCGGTTCGTCCCCGACCACCGTGCGCGCGGCGTCCGACAGCGGCACCCGCGTCGTCTCCAGCACCGCCGCGCAGCCCGATTCCTCGCACAGGTGGCCGAGATCCGCGACCAGCCCGTCCGACACGTCCAGACAGCCGGTGGCGATCCCCAGCAGCCGCGGCCCCACGCCGGTGCGCGGGTCCGGCCGCCGCAAGCGCCGCAGCAGATGGCTGCGCGCCGCCTCGTCCGCGACCTCGATTTTGCCGAACACCGCCTGGAGCCCCAACGCGGCGTCACCGATGCTCCCCGTCACGAAGACCCGGTCGCCGACCCGGCCGCCCCGGCGGGGCAGCGCCCTGCCCTTCGGCACCAACCCGAAAGCCGTCACCGACAGGGTGATCGGCCCGGAAGTCGTCACCGTGTCGCCGCCAGCGAGCCCAATCCCGAATCGCCGCTGGTCCTCGCCCAGCCCGGCGGCGAAGGCGGCCAGCCAGTCCTCCCCCACCGATTTCGGCAGGGCGGTGACGAGCGTGTAGGCGTGCGGCACCGCCCCCATCGCCGCGAGGTCGGACAGATTGGTGCGCAGAAGCTTGGCGGCGATGTCGCCGGGCGCGTCGTCGGGAAGGAAGTGGACGCCGGCCACCATGGCGTCCGTCGTGACGACCAGCTCCTGGTCCGGCGGGATGCCGAACACGGCCGCGTCGTCGGCCAGCCCGCGGGCGCCGGGGAATCCGGCGGCCAAGGGCTTGAAGTGGCGGGCGATCCGGCCGAACTCGCCGAGTCCCCCGCCACTCTCTTGCGTGTTACGGCTTGGACTGTTCACGGCCGGGGTCGGGCTGGGCCAGCTCATCCGGCCGCAGGGCGCGCGCCACATGGTCGAGCACGCCGTTCACCATGCCCGGCTCGCGTCCGGCGAAGAAGGCGTGCGCCACGTCCACATACTCGCTGATGAGGATGCGCGGGTGAGTGTCGTGGTGGACGAACAGCTCGTAGCCGCCGGCGCGCAGGATGGCGCGCAGCAGCAGTTCCAGCCGGTCGAGCTGGAAGCGCGGCTCCAGGGCGGAGGCCAGCATGCCGTCCACCTCCTCCCGCCGGTGCGCCGCGCCGCGCACGATGTCGGCGAAGAGCTGCTGGTCGGCGGCGACGAACTTCGCGCCGTCGATTTCCTCGCCCAGGCGGTGGTTGATGAACTCGCCGACCACGGTTTCCACGGCGGTTCCCGTCAGGGCGGCCTGGTTCAGGTCGAGTTGATACAGGGCCTGCACGGCGGCAAGGCGGGCCGCCTTGCGCCGGGCCTTGGCAGACCCGCCGCCGGTCCGGTTTCGGGACCCGCGCTTCTGTTTCGCGCGGCCAGCCGCGTCGTCGTTGCTCATGATGCTCATACTGTCAGGGAATCGGCGCGGGGTCACCGCGGATAGAGGCGGAATTGGCGTTTCAGTTCGATCATGTCAAGGCAGGCGCGGGCGGCGAAACCGCCCTTGTTCTTGGCCCCGACGGAGGCGCGGGCCCAGGCCTGCTCGCGGTTTTCCACGGTCAGGACTCCGTTGCCGATCGCCAGCGCGTAGCGCAGGGCGAGGTCCTGGAGCCCCCGCGCGCTCTCGTTGCAGACGATGTCGTAGTGCGTCGTCTCACCCCGGATCACGCAGCCCAGCGCCACATAGCCGTCAAAGCGCTTGCGCGCCGTGAAGAAGTCCATGGAACGCAGCGCGTACAGGATCGCCGCCGGAATCTCCAGACAGCCCGGCACCGCCACGCGCTGGTAGGTGGCTCCGTCCCGCTCGATCTCCTCGATGGCGCCGCGGGCCAGTTCGTCGGCGATGTCCTCGTAGAAGCGGGCTTCCACGATCATCAGATGGGGCTTGTCGGTCATCGCGCGCTGCTCTGCCGGCCTCAGCGGTCTTCGTGAACGGGAATCGGGCGGTGGCCGACCACGGTCAGCCCGTAGCCCTCCAGCCCGACGATCGACTTGATGCGATTGGAGAGCAGAACCATGTTCCGCACGCCCAGGTCCAGAAGGATCTGCGCGCCGACGCCATAATCGCGCAGCGCCGGCGCGGGGTTGGCGTGCCCTTCCAGCCGCGCCAGCAGCGACGCCGACAGGCTGTTCGCCTGTGGTTCGCGCAGCAGCACGACGACGCCCCGCCCTTCCTTGGCGATCATCTCCATGGAGGCCTGAAGCTCATAGTCGCGCCCGGCGCTCGTGTCGCCCAGCACGTCGTCCAGCACGGAGAGCGCGTGCATGCGCACCAGCACCGGTTCGTCGCCGGAGATGTCGCCACGCACCAGCGCGATGTGCTCCGCGTAGGCCACCTTGTTGACGTACACATAGGCCTGGAAGCGCCCGCCGTAGCGAGTGTCCAGCGACGCCGCCAGCTTCTGCTCGACAATGGTTTCCGTGCGCCGCCGGTAGGCGATCAGGTCGGCGATGGTGCCCACCTTCAGCCCATGGAACTGCGCGAACTTCACCAAGTCCGGCAGACGGGCCATGGTGCCGTCGTCGTTCATGATCTCGCAGATCACGCCGGCCGGGCTCATGCCGGCCATGCGCGCGATGTCCACCGACGCTTCGGTGTGGCCGGCGCGGACCAGCACGCCGCCGTCGCGGGCGAGCAGCGGGAAGACGTGGCCCGGCGTGACGATGTCGTCGGGGCTGCAGGTCGGGTCGATGGCGACCTGGACGGTGCGCGCCCGGTCGGCCGCCGAGATGCCGGTCGTCACGCCCTCGCGCGCCTCGATGGAGACGGTGAAGGCGGTCTGGTGCCGGGTGCCGTTCTGCTGCGCCATCAGGGGCAGGCGCAGCCGCTCAATGTGCGCCTGATCCATGGCGAGGCAGATCAGGCCACGCCCATACTTCGCCATGAAGTTGATCGCTTCCGGCGTCGCGCACTGGGCGGGGATGACCAAGTCACCCTCGTTCTCGCGGTCCTCGTCGTCGACGAGGATGAACATCTTGCCCTGGCGCGCTTCCTCGATGATCTCTTCGGGCCGCGACAGGTACTCGTGAAACTCGGACGTCATTCCTGCCCCGCCAACCGCGCGACGTAGCGCGCGAGCATGTCGATTTCCAGATTTACCCGGTCGCCGGCCTTCAGCGTGCCGAAGGTGGTCGCGTCCTGGGTGTGCGGGATGATGTTCACGCCGAAGAGCGCGCCATCCACCTCGTTCACCGTCAGCGACACGCCGTCCAACGCCACCGAGCCCTTCGACGCGATGTATTTCGCCAGATTAGCCGGCGCCTCGAAGGTGAAGCGCTTGGACTCGCCGTCCATCCGCACGTCCACCACCGTCGCCACGCCGTCGACATGGCCGGAGACGATGTGGCCGCCCAGCTCGTCGCCCAGCTTCAGCGCGCGTTCCAGGTTGACCCGCGTGCCCTCCGCCCAGCCGCCGAGCGTCGTCTTCGACAGCGTCTCGCCGGAGGCCTGGACAGCGAACCAGCCCGGCCCCTTCTCGACCACCGTCAGGCAGACGCCGTTGTTGGCGATGGACGCGCCAATGGGAACCGTCTCCGTATCGAAGGCGGTCTCAATGGTGAACCGGGTGTCGCCCTGCCGCTCCACGGCCCGAACGCGCCCCACATCGGTGATGATTCCGGTGAACATGGCGCGGCAATCTATCAGGTTTTCGAACGGGGGAAAGATCCATCCGCAAGGTGCCGTGCGCAACGGACTGTTGCGCGGAACGGGGTGCGGTCTGCCGGCTTTTTCCGAAACCGAAACCGATCACCCCCGCCGCACGTAGCTTTCCGCCAAATCCTCGCCCGCCTGCCGCACGGCCACCCGCCGGAACAGGGCCATCTGCGCCAGCGCATCCACGCCGAAGCCATGCACGGCCGGCAGGCCGTCGCCGCCCATGACCGACGCGGCGCGGAACCACTCCAGCCGGTCCACCAGTTCGGCGCGCAGCAGCGAGGCGCCGAGCGTCGCGCCGCCCTCCACCAGCACGCGGGTCACCCCCCGGTGGGCCAGCACCGCGCTCGCCCGGACGAGGTCCGGCAGGCCGGCGGAATCGGCGGGCACGCGGATCACGTCAACGCCGCAGTCGGTGAAGGCCTCCAGCCGGGCCGGGTCGGCGTCTTCGCGGGTGACGATCCAGGTCGGGACGTTGCGCGCCCCAGCGGCGAGCCGGCCAGTCAACGGCAGGCGAAGCCGGCTGTCCACGACGATCCGCACCGGGGAGCGGTGGGTCAGGCCCGGCAGGCGGCAGGTCAGTTCCGGGTCGTCGGCCAGCGCGGTGCGGATGCCGATCATGATGGCGTCGTGGGTGGCGCGCAGCCGATGTCCCCAGGCCCGCGCTGTCGGCCCGGTGATCCACTGGGACGCGCCGCCGTGCGTGGCGATGCGCCCATCCAGCGTCGTCGCCGCTTTCAGGGTGTAGAGCGGCCGCTGGTCCTGGATACGGCGGAAGAAGCCCTCGTTGAGCGCCCAGGCCTCCTCCTCGCAGAGGCCGGTGACGACCTCCACCCCGGCGGCGCGCAGACGCTCCAGCCCGCCGCCGGCCACGCGCGGGTCCGGGTCGCCGCAGGCGACGACCACGCGCTTCACACCCGCGGCGACCAGCGCCTCGCTGCATGGCGGGGTTTTGCCGTGATGGTTGCAGGGCTCCAGCGTCACATAGGCCGTGGCGCCGCGCGCCAGGGCGCCGGCACGGGCCAGCGCCTCCGTCTCGGCATGCGGGCGTCCTCCCGGCTGCGTCCAGCCGCGCCCAACGACGACGCCGTCGCGCACGATGACGCAGCCCACCGCCGGGTTCGGCCATGTGTTGCCGAGCCCGCGCGCGGCGAGCGCCAGCGCGGCACGCATGTGGCGAAGGTCGTCGGGATGGAACGAACCGGTTGCCATGGCCGAGGCTCCGCCGTTGTGCAGCACTCATATAAACGTCATCCCCGCGAAGGCGGGGATCCAGGGCGTCTCGGACCGTGCACACTCTGCCCTGGATCCCCGCCTTCGCGGGGATGACGGAAAAAAACAGGCTTTGCCGATCACCCGTTCTGGGGTTCGGGGGCCAGTTGCTCGACGAACTCGTTGAAGTCCGACGCCTCGCGGAAGTCCTTGTAGACCGAGGCGTAGCGGATGTAGGCGACCTGATCGAGCGTCTGGAGCGCCGCCATGATCATCTCGCCGATCTGCTTCGACGGGATCTCGCTCTCACCCGAGGATTCGAGCTGGCGCACCAGGCTGTTCACCACCCGGTCGATGCGGTCGGCGTCGATCGGGCGCTTGCGCAGAGCGATGCGCATGGAACGCAGCAGCTTCTCGCGGTCGAACGGCTCGCGCTGCCCGCCGCTCTTCACCACCGTCAACTCGCGCAACTGCACGCGTTCGAAGGTGGTGAAGCGCGCCCCGCAGCCCGGACAGAAGCGCCGTCGGCGGATGGCCGAGTTGTCCTCGGTCGGTCGCGAGTCCTTGACCTGGGTGTCCTCGTGTCCGCAGAACGGGCAGCGCATGTCCGGTCTTTCCCCCTGAGGTGTTGCTTTTTACAGAGTCGGATAGATCGGGAAGCGGCGGCACATCTCACGCACCTCTTCCCGCACCTTCGCCTCGACGGCCGTGTTGTCGCCGGAATTGCTGGCGGCCAGCCCGTCCAGCGTCTCGACGATCAGGCGGCCGACCTGCTCGAACTCAGCGACGCCGAAGCCGCGGGTGGTCGCCGCCGGGCTGCCCAGGCGGACGCCGGAGGTGATCATCGGCTTCTGCGGGTCGAACGGCACGCCGTTCTTGTTGCAGGTCATGCCGGCGTGCTCCAGGCTCCGCTCCGCATCCTTGCCGGTCAGGTTCTTCGGACGCAGGTCGACCAGCACGATGTGGCTGTCGGTGCCGCCGGACACGATGTCCAGGCCGCCTTCGATCAGCACCTTCGACAGGGCGCGGGCGTTGTCCAGCACGTTCTGGGCGTAGGTCTTGAACTCCGGACGCAGTGCCTCGGCGAAGGCCACGGCCTTGGCGGCGATGACGTGCATCAGCGGGCCGCCCTGGAGGCCCGGGAACACCGCCGAGTTGATCTTCTTGGCGATCTCCTCGCTGTTGGTCAGCACCATGCCGCCGCGCGGGCCGCGCAGGGTCTTGTGGGTGGTGGTGGTGACCACGTCGGCGTAGGGGAACGGGTTCGGGTAGACGCCGCCGGCGATCAGGCCGGCGTAGTGGGCGATGTCCACCATGAAGTAGGCGCCGACCTCGTCCGCGATGGCGCGGAAGCGCTGGTAGTCGAGCACGCGCGGATAGGCGGAACCGCCGGCGATGATCAGCTTCGGCTTGTGCTCGCGGGCCAGCGCCTCGACCTGGTCGAAGTCGATCAGGTGGTCGTCCTTGCGCACGCCGTACTGCACGGCCTTGAACCACTTGCCCGACAGGTTCGGGGCGGCGCCGTGGGTCAGGTGGCCGCCGGCCGCCAGCGACATGCCGAGGATGCAGTCGCCGGGCTGGAGCAGAGCCAGGTTCACCGCCTGGTTGGCCTGGGAGCCGGAGTTCGGCTGGACGTTGGCGAAGTTGCAGCCGAACAGCTTGCAGGCGCGCTCGATCGCCAGCGTCTCGGCCACGTCCACATACTCGCAGCCGCCGTAGTAGCGCTTGCCCGGATAGCCCTCGGCGTACTTGTTGGTCATCACCGAGCCCTGCGCCTCCAGCACCGCCTGGGAGACGATGTTCTCGGACGCGATCAGCTCGATCTGCTCCTGCTGGCGGACCAGCTCGTCGCGCACCGCGCGGGCGAGTTCGGGATCGGTCTCGGCGAGCGAGGCGGCGAAGAAGCGGCCGATCTCGGCGCGGGGGTCAGCGTTGGTCACGGTCATTGTAGGGCAGGTCCTTGGTTCGAAGAGCAGTCGCGGCCGGTCTGGCACAAATTGGCGGGCACTATTCGGGCGGAACGGTCAAGTCATCCCATCTTGGCGATGCGGCGGCTGTGCCGTTCACCGCCTTCGAAGCCGGTCTTCAGGAACACGTCCACGCAGTCCTTGGCGATCTCCGGACCGATGATGCGCGCGCCCAGCGCCACCACGTTGGCGTCGTTGTGCTCGCGCGCCAGACGGGCGGTGGTCACGTCATGGACCAACGCGGCGCGGATGCCCGGATGCCGGTTCGCCGCGATGCTGATACCGATGCCGCTGCCGCAGATCAAGACGCCGCGCTCGGCCCGCCCGTCGCCGATGGCGGCGGCCACGGCGGCGGCGAAATCGGGATAATCCACCGATTCCGGCCCGTTGCAGCCGAGATCGAGGGGCTCGAAGCCATTGGCCTTCAGCCAGGAGGCGACCTGGGCCTTCAGCTCATAGCCGGCGTGGTCGGACGCGATCGCGATGATGCGGGCAGACATAAAACAGGAACTCCGTGCACGAAGACGAGCGGCGCCGCACCGGGCGGAACGGCGGCACGGCGCGCACGCTACCAGATATCGCTGCGATTCGCCAGAACGACACAACGCACAGGGGCTTTGCGCGACAAACAGGGCGTGACCGCCCGCCGCGGCGGCACAGCACCGCGCGCGGCGCGAGCTAATATTTCACTACTTACCCGTTACGTTGACCAGCAGCGGAGTAAGCGGCTCCGCCGACTCGTGAAGGGGTCACGAGTCGCGCAATTGCCGTGCCCAAGTCATGTGGTTTTCCACAGCTACGCCCCACTAGACGGCGCCTATTGGCTGGGCAGAGCGGCGGGCGCGTCGCGGTTTTCAGCGTTAACTGATTTGCGGACGCCTTGTAACTTCTGACCTTCGCAAATAGCTTAATTCGCACGCACCTGATTTATATTGACACCCAAATCACGGTATGCAACTTGGTCGCTGGGGACTAAATGAAAAATCAGGACAACAGGCAATGAGTGACCAGCTTCGCGCCGATGGGCCCGACAACGCGCTGTTGCGGATGACGGCGGAAATCGTCTCCGCGTACGTCAGCAAGAACGTACTGCCGGCGCAGCAAATTCCCGAGGTGATCAACACGGTTTACTCGTCGCTGACCGGCCTGAACTCGCAGCCGCGCGAGATTCCGACGGAGCCGCTCAAGCCCGCCGTTCCGATTCGCAAGTCGGTCACGCCCGAATACATCGTCTGCCTGGAAGACGGCAAAAAGCTGAAGATGCTGAAGCGGCATCTGCGGTCGACCTACAACATGTCGCCGGACGAATATCGCGCCCGCTGGGGCCTGCCGCCGGACTATCCGATGGTCGCGCCGAACTACGCCGCGCAGCGTTCGGAATTCGCGAAGCGAATCGGTCTCGGCCGCAGCTCCGGCCGCCAGACCCGGCGCCGGGCCGGCTGACCTCACGCACCGTCCTGACCATCATGCGGGCCGGCCCCACCCCGGGGACCGGCCCGTGTGCGTTGTGGGCCCGCGTGCGTTTGGGAATTATGTTTGTGAGTGATTTCGCGGGATTACCCGCAGCTTCGCCCGCCGGCCAGCCGGCAGTTGAAGCGCTCGACGTTGCGGGTCAGTTCCTGACCGGTGCCGGTGTTCTCGTCATTGAGACACTTCAGGTAATCCATCGTCCGGTCCACATACTCCTTCACTTCGAACTGGCAGGCGGCCATCTTGTCCGCGCTGACGAAGGTGGTGGAGTCGTCCATGCAGACGGGCACGCCGGGCTTCTGGCAGACACCGACCGTCGCGGCCACGGCTGGCGACAAGCTCGCCGCCGCCAAGGTCATGGTCAGGGACGTCGTCAGTGTGGCGAGCTTCGAGGCGGTCGCTCTCGGCGCGAATGTTGCGCGGCGCATGTATTCGTCTCCCTCCGGACTTGACCTGAAAGCTTCTGCTTTGGCCGGCGGCGCGCAATTGCTGCATCGGTGGTGCCGGCTCGTTCGTTCGTCGAGGAACTTTCTACAGGCGTTACGCCCGATGCACCAGTGCCGTTCATGGCCCAGGGGTCTACAGTCGGGTTCGAGCAGTTCGCCCCAGGGCCGGTCCCGCAGGTCCGGCACCGGGATGTCAGTGCTCACCATCAGCAGAAGCCAAGACTAGAACCGCGCCCTCCGGTCCGTCCGGCGGGCGCGTTCCTTATATGGTCGGCCTTGATGGGGTTGGCCTGATGAGGTTCAGCGGGCCTGCCCGTTCTTGTCGGCGCCGCGCTTCAACACATACTGCAACTTGCTGATCGCGGTGCGCTTCAGCAACTCCATGCTGCCGGTCGCCGGGCCGACGACCGAGACCTCCGTCGCGGTGACGGGGTCGATCGCGATGATCTTCATGTAGGTACCAACCCGCTGGTACTCGAACAGGACCTCGCCCCCGCCCTTTCCAGCCGCTTCCCTGCCCACCATCGTCCTCTCCGCTTCGGCGGCGACCATCGGCGCCGCGTCCGGGCGAGCTTAGCACAGACTGCGGCCTCCGGAACCCCGGCCACCTCGTCCTGTTGATGGCGCACAACAGACACATGCGAGGGAGCACGTCATGGCGACCAAGACCATGCAGGACCTGCTGATCGAAGATCTGCGCGACATCTACCACGCCGAGAAGCAGATCACGAAGGCGTTGCCGAAGCTCGCCAAGGCCGCCCATTCCGAACAACTCCGCCAAGCCTTCGAAATGCACCTGGAGCAGACCAAGGGCCAGATCGAACGTCTGGAGCAGGTCTTCGAGGAATTGGACACCCGCAGCCGCGGCAAGCATTGCGAGGCCATGGAAGGCCTGATCAACGAGGCCCGCGAAATTCTTGAAATGGGTCTCGCGCCGGAGGTGCAGGACGCCGCCCTGATCGCGGCCGCCCAGAAGGTGGAGCATTACGAGATCGCCAGCTACGGCACCGTCCACGCCTACGCGACCGCCTGCGGCCTGAACAAGGTCGCGCAGTTGCTGGAGCAGACTTTGAACGAGGAAAAGGAAACCGACCAGAAGCTGAACAGTCTGGCAATCAACGACGTGAACAAAAAGGCCATCCAGGCCAGCGGCAAGAAGGCGGCCTGACACCCCGTCCGTCCGCTTGCGCGCGCGGGCGCCGCTCCCTTCCATCCAGGGTGGCGGCGCCCGCTTGCCTTGTCACAGACGGCTTTTCCGGTGAGTCGTTGAAGGCTCCACCCCAAAGGGGTAGACTTCCCGCCGCGTCCGAACCATTCGCGGTACCGGTCCATCATGCGCAGGGTCCTTGCCTTCCTTCGTGCCGGCCTGCTTCTCGGCGGGCTGCTGGCCCTGTCGCCGGTCTCGCCCGCTCTGGCGGCGGAGGGCGCGCCGGCCCTGCCCCCGGCCGTGCGCATCAAGCCCGTCATGGTGCCGGTCGTGTCCCGCGGGCAGGTCGAGAAATACACCCAGATCGAGGTGATGCTGGAGGTGGCGAACGCCGCCAAGCTGGGCGATGTCCAGCTGGCCATCCCGCGCCTGCACGACGCCACGCTGCGCGCCGTCTACAAGGGCATCGACGAAGGCTGGATCGTCCGCGGCAACATCGCGAACATGCCGGCGCTTCGCCGCACCATCGACGACGAGAGCACGCGGCTGTTCGGCAAGAACGTCATCAGCCGCATCCTGATCACCCCGCTCGCGCGGCAATCCTCCTTCCCCTGAACATCCCCCCTGAGCATCCTCACGTCTTCGAATGTTTCCCCCGTTGCCAGCGCCCGCCCGTCGCGGCAGCATGAGAGGCAAAATCGGGGAGAACCAACCGCCATGGCCGTGGTCTATGTGGCGCGCAGCGCCGCGCTGACGAAATGGGCGTCCGACGTCGGACAGGGCAAGCACATCTTCAAGCTGGGAGTCGCCGCGGACAAGGACGCGACACAGGCCGCCGTCGAGGCCGGCTGGGCCGGCGAGTCCGACTGGCGCCTGATCCACAGCCAGGACGTGGAAGGCGCCGACGAGGAGGGGGTGATCGAGCGCCTGATGCGCAAGGAAAAGATCATCGACCCCACCTACTACCCAAAGCTGAAGGGCGCGACGGGCGTCTTCCGCATCACGCTGACCAACGTGCAGAACAGCCTTCTGGTTGCAAAGGCCATGTCGGCCGACGAACCGCTCACCGACATCAAGGTGAAGCCGAAGGACATCGCGGAATACATGATCCGCAACGCTGTTCCGTCGTCATGACCGAGTCCCCGACGATCTTCACCATCGGCTACGAGCGCGCCTCGCTCGACGACCTTCTGCGGACGCTGAAGGCGCAAGGAGTTGGCGTTGTGCTGGACGTGCGCGACCTGCCGTTGTCGCGCCGCGCCGGCTTCTCCAAGCGCCCGCTGTCCGCCGGGCTGGAGGAGGTGGGCATCGCCTACGTCCACCTGAAGGGCCTGGGCACCCCGAAGGAAGGCCGCGTCGCCGCCCACCAGGGCGACATGGAGCGGTTCTGGTCCATCGTCGAGGAGAAGATGCGGACCCCGGAGGCCGAGCACGACCTCGCCCGCGCCGCCGCCCTGGCCCAGGAACGCCCGGCCTGCCTGCTCTGTTTCGAGGCCTCGCCCCACGTCTGCCACCGCCTGCGCGTGGCGGAGGCCCTGCACGACCGGTTCGGCTTCACGGTCGCCCACCTGTCCGCCACCGACGCAGCCTTTTAGGAACGACCCCGCATGCAGTCCCGCTGGTTCCGTTTCGACGCGCTGTCCGCGCGCGACCTCTACGCCATGCTGTGGCTTCGCCAGAGCGTTCTGGTGGTGGAGCAGGCGTCTCCTTTCCCCGACATCGACGGCCGCGACCCGGAGGCCCTGCACCTCGCCCTGTTCGACGGCGACGATGCGACTCCGGTCGGCTATGCGCGAGTCTTCGGCCCCGATCCGGACGGCGGCACCACCTCCTTCGGACGGCTGGCCGTGGCGCCGGCGTGGCGGGGCAAGGCGCTTGGCCGGCGGTTGGTGGCCGAGTGCCTGGACAGGCTCGCCCAGGAATGGCCCGCGCACGACGTGGTGATCAGCGCGCAGCTCTACCTGGAAAACTTCTACGGCGGCTTCGGCTTCCGCCGCGCCAGCGCGGTCTACGACGACGTGGGCATCGACCACATCGACATGCGCCTGAGCCGGTAATGGGCTGCCGCTACCCCACGACCATCTTCTGCAAGGTTTCCAGCCGGTCGGCCTCGCCCGCCGGCTTGTCCCAGCGGATGCGGTGGACGCGGGGAAAGCGCATGGCAAGCCCGCTCTTGTGGCGGTTCGACGGGTGCACGCTGTCGAAGGCGACCTCCAGCACGAGGCCGGGCTCCACCTCCCGCACCGGGCCGTATTTGCGGACGGTGCGGTTGCGCACCCAGCGGTCGAGCTCCACCAACTCGGCATCCGTGAAGCCGGAATAGGCCTTGCCCACCGGCACCAGCTCGTCGTCGCGCCACACGCCGAAGGTGTAGTCGGAATAGTAGCTGGACCGTTTCCCGTGCCCGCGCTGCGCGTACATCAGCACGGTGTCCAGGGTCAGCGCCCCGCGCTTCCACTTGAACCACGGACCCTTGGGCCGCCCGGCGGTGTAGAGGCTGTCGCGGCGCTTCAGCATCAGCCCTTCGATGGCGTTCTCCCGTGCGCCCTCGCGCAGCGCCTTCAGCGCGTCCCACCCGTCGAAGGGCACCAGCGGCGACAGGTCCATGCGCCGGGGCCGCACCACGTCGAACCAGCGCTCCAGACGGGCGCGGCGCTCCAGGAAGGTCAAGCCGCGCAGATCCTCGTCCCCGTCGAACAGGATGTCGTACAGCCGCACCCAGGCCGGAAATTCCTGCAATGTCTTCGCCGTCACCGCCTTGCGGTTCAGCCGTTGCTGAAGGTCGTTGAAGGGCGCGATCTCCCCTTCGCTGCGCGCGACCAGCAGTTCCCCGTCCAGCACGGCGTCGAAGCTCATGTGATCGGCGATGTCGGGAAAGGCGCCGGACACGTCGTCGCCGGTGCGGCTGTAGATGCGCCGCTCGCCCCCCTTTGCGACGAGCTGCACGCGGATGCCGTCCCACTTCCATTCCGCGCTGTAGTCGGCGGCGGACAGGCCGGCCATGTCCTCCTCCTCCAGCGGCTGCGACAGCATCAGCGGCCGGAAGCCCGCACCGTGTCCAGCGGCCGGACGCTCGGCGCGGCCCTCCAGCCAGGCGAACAGGTCCACATAGGGCGGGGTCAGCCCGTGCCAGCATTCCTCCAGATCGCCCACCTCGACCTTGCCCCACTCGGCCAGCGCCGTCTTGGCGAGCCGCGCCGACACGCCCACCCGCAGGCTGCCGGTGATGAGCTTCAGCAGGGCGAAGCGCCCGGAGGAGTCCAGCGTGTCGAGCCAGCCCTCCACCAGCTCCATCACCTGCCCGCGCTTGGCGGCGCGCAGCGTGTCCACCACCTCCGGCAAGGTCGGCGGCAGGCTGTTGGCGCGCTCCGGCCGCTCCGGCCAGATCAGCGCGACGGTTTCCGCCAGATCGCCGACATAGTCGTAGGAGAGGGCGAACAGCTCCGGATCAACCCGCGCCGCCGTCAGTTGCCGGATCGCCGCCGGCTTGGCCTCGTGAAAGACCAGCGTCTCGGTCAGCGCGGCCAGCGCCCAGCCCCGGTCCGGGTCGGGCGTGGTGGAGAAGAAGTCGGCGAGCAGCCGGATCTTCCCGTTGCGCGACGGCATGAAGACCAGCGCGTCGATCAGGACGGCGAAGCGGTTCACGCCCCCTCCTCCTCCTCGAACCCCACCAACGCGAGCGCCCGCGCCCGCATCCCCCGCTGCGTCGCGTGGTGCACCAGCGCCTCTTCCCGACCGTGGGTCACCCAGACCTCCGGCGCGCCGACATCCTCCAGCGTCTGCGTCAGCTCGTCCCAGTCCGCGTGGTCGGAG
The DNA here is from genome assembly GCF_053470405.2 of Azospirillum mesophilum. NCBI lineage: Bacteria > Pseudomonadati > Pseudomonadota > Alphaproteobacteria > Rhodospirillales > Azospirillaceae > Azospirillum > Azospirillum mesophilum. Next base: position 305,374 of record NZ_JBPXMQ020000003.1, on the reverse strand, counting down.
ATGACCAGCGGCAGTTCCACGCCGCGCTGCCGGGCGCGCTGCCGCACGCGCATCCAGCCGGACGCCATGGCCACCACCGGGTCGGCCAGCCGCCGCGCCCAGCGGTCGGCCACCGCCGCCGGCGGGGCGAGGACCAGCGCGCCCTTCAGTTCCTCCTTCGCCGCGACCGTCGCCGGGCGCAGCTCCCCCAGCTCGATCCCGAACCCGCGATAGAGCGTGCAGATCGGCTCCAGGGCACCGTGCAGGTAAATCGGCCGTTCGTACCCCGCCGCACGCAGCAGCGTGATCAGCCGCTGGCATTTGCCCAGCGCGTAGACGCCGACGACGTGGGTGCGCTCTGGGAAAATCTCCATGGAATGCAGAAGCTTGCGCACCTCGCCCAGGTCCGGCGGATGGCGGAAGACCGGCAGGCCGAAGGTCGCCTCCGTGATGAAGACGTCACAGAGCACCGGCTCGAACGGCACACAGGTGCGGTCGAAGCGGCGCTTGTAGTCGCCGGAGACCACCACGCGGCTGCCCGCATGCTCCAGCACCACCTGCGCGCTGCCCAGCACATGGCCGGCCGGGGCCAGCCGCACCGTCACGTCGCCGATGCGGATCGGCTCGCCATAGTCCAAGGGCTGCGTCGTCCCGCCGGCGCCCTCCCCCATCCGTTGCCGCATGATGGCGAGCGTTCCGGGTGTGGCGAGCACATGGGCGTGGCCCGGCCGCGCGTGGTCGGAATGGCCATGGGTGATGACCGCGCGCTCCACCGGGCGCAGCGGATCCACGTAGAATCCACCAGGCTCGACATAGAGCCCTTCGGGACAGACCTTGATCCAACGTTCGGGAGGGAGGCTTTGGAGGGGGGACGCGGCGGACATGGCTCCAATATAGAGCGTCTTCCCGAAAGGACAAAATTCCGAAGCCCACGTTGCGCTCGGCGGCCCATCGCCGCAGGATGGGTCTGAACACCGGAGGACTTCACCGCCATGCACGACCGCCTTCTACCAACTCCCGAAGTCGCCGACGCCCTGGCCGAGGGGCGCCCCGTGGTGGCGCTGGAATCCACCGTGATCGCCCACGGCATGCCCCATCCGAAGAACCTGGAGACCGCGCGGGCGTTGGAGGCGGCCATCCGGGCGGAAGGCGCCGTGCCCGCCACCATCGCCGTGTTGGACGGCCGCATCCGAGTCGGCCTCGACGACGACGCGCTGGAACGGCTGGCGACCGGCGGCAAGGCGGTGATGAAGCTCAGCCGCCGCGACCTGCCCGTGGCGTTGGCGACCGGGGCGGTCGGCGCCACCACCGTCGCCGCGACCATGATCGCGGCGCGCCTCGCTGGCATCGCGGTCTTCGCCACCGGCGGGCTCGGCGGTGTGCACCGCGGCGCCGAAATCAGTTTCGACGTGTCCGCCGATCTGGACGAGCTGGCACGCACCAGCGTCTGTGTGGTGTGTGCGGGTGCGAAGTCGATTCTCGACCTGCCCAAGACGCTGGAGGTGCTGGAGACCCGCGGCGTTCCCGTTCTGGGCTTCGGCACGGACGACTTCCCGGCCTTCTACAGCCGCTCCAGCGGCCTGCCGGTCTCGCATCGCTGTGACAACGCAACTGCGGTCGCGGAAATTTTGCGGGCCAAATGGGACCTCGGTCTTGAGGGCGGGGTGGTCCTCGCCAACCCCATCCCGGAGGCCGACGCGCTCGATTCCGCCGCCATGGAGCAGGCCATCGCCCAGGCCCTCAGCGATGCGCAAGCCCATGGAATCACGGGAAAATCCGTGACCCCATTCCTGCTGGCGGCGCTGGAGCGCATCACCGCCGGGCGCAGCCTTACGGCGAACATGGCGCTGATCCGCAACAACGCGGTGGTGGCGGCGCGCGTCGCTGCGGCCTATTCCGCCCTTTCGAAGGGCTCGGCATAGGACTTTGCGCGGAGGTGGTACGCCCTCTGCGACCATCGGACTTAAGACCCCGTTAACTCCCGCCGGGCGAATCTGCACGTGTTCTTGATCGGAGGTTTCTATGCGTGCGCCCAGCCCGTCGAACCTGGTTTCCCGGATGATTGCCATGGCGGCCCAGCCCGACGAAACGATCGGCGAGATCGACCAGCGCCCGGCGGCGCGGGTCAAGCGGATCGTGTGGGCTTCTCAGGCGGCGAAGCTACGGTCGTCCCTGTCCTCGCGCCTCGTCCATGAGATCGAGTGCGCCGTGTCGGCCGACCTCGACAGCATGGAGCTGCCGGAGGTGTTCTTCACCTCGGTGGAGTTCGCCGGCCGCGTCGTCACCTGCGACCTGGACGCGGAGGGCACCGCCTCCATCTTCGGCCTGATCGACGTCAACGAGTATGACGAGCTGGTCGAGGAAGCGGGCGACGACGCTCTGTTCGGCGTCGACTGGGACGGCGTCTACATCACCCCCGCGCGCACGCGACATTGAGCCGCACCTCCTGTTGGGACGGGGACCGGGAGCCGTTGAAGGCCCCGGTTTCGTCACCACGGGAGAAACGGCTTTGGGCACGATCAAGCACCCCCATCAAGACGATCGGGGCGGCAGCGGTTCCGTGACGCCCCAGCAGGAGGGCGGCAAGCACGCACGCGGGACCGACGCCAAAAGCTACGACCAGAACAGCAAGATGGAGCGGGAACGCGACACCCCGCCCATGGACCCGGACGGCGAACGCCAGGCCAAGGGTTCCGACGCCCGCGACGCCCTGACGGATCGTGGCAACGACCTGAATGAAAACCCCGGGATCGGCTCCTCCCCCGGCACCACCGACAGCGGCGAATCCGGCATCGAAGACCGCGACAGCGGCCCCGGCATCGCCACGCCCAGCTGAGGATCAAGCCACCCTCTATCCCCTCGCCCATCTCCGATGGGCGCGTAGCCGACGGCCGGAGGCCGGACAGGCGCCAAAGGCGCCTGTAGGCGAAGCGTGGTTGCGAGACTTGCGAGCAACCGGGAGGGGGCCCACCGCGCAGCGGTGGGAGGGTGAGGGCAAGGTTGACCCGAGAATCCAGGGCATGCAGGCCAAAGATTCTCGGGAAAACCTTGCCCTCACCCTTCCCACTTCGTGGGCCCCTCCCTCTCCCAGCGGGGCTGGGAGAGGGAAGTTACTTCCTTACCCCAAGACGCGGGCGAGGATCACGTCGAGCTTCTTCATCATCTCCGGGTCGCGCTTCTCCGGCGCGGTCATCAGCGCGTTGTCGAGCGCCGTGTGGCAGCCCTGCTCGCATAGGCCGTCGCGCACCTGCAGCTTGGGCGCCAGTGTCTTCACCAGCGACCGCGCCTTGTCGGCGTTCGCCACCACCACCTTGATGACGGCGTCCACGGTGACGTGGTCATGGTCGGGGTGCCAGCAGTCGAAGTCGGTCACCATGGCGACGGTCGCGTAGCACATCTCCGCCTCGCGGGCGAGCTTGGCCTCCGGCATGTTGGTCATGCCGATGACGTCGCAGCCCCAGCTGCGGTACAGCTCGGACTCGGCCTTGGTGGAGAATTGCGGGCCTTCCATGACCATGTAGGTGCCGCGCCGCTGGTGCGGAATCTTCAGCTCGACCAGCGCTTCCTCGATCAGGTCGCCGAGCCGCCCGCAGACCGGATGCCCCAGCGCCACATGCGCCACCAGCCCGGTCCCGAAGAAGGTCTTTTCGCGGGCGAAGGTCCGGTCGATGAACTGGTCGATGACCACGAAGGTGCCCGGCGGCAGATGCTCCTTCAGGGAGCCGACGGCCGACACCGACAGGATCTCCGTCACGCCCAGCGCCTTCAGCGCATAGATGTTGGCGCGGAAGTTCAGCTCGGACGGCGGGATGCGATGGCCGCGGCCGTGGCGCGGCAGGAAGACCAGCTTTTGCCCGTTCAACTCGCCCGTCAGCAGCTCGTCCGACGGGTCGCCGAAGGGGGTTTCCACCTTGACCCAGCGCTTGTTCTCCAGCCCGTCGATGTCGTAGACGCCGCTGCCGCCGATCACGCCGAGCACCGGCGTGGTCCCGGTTACCGCCATAACCAAAGCCTCCGTCGCAATGAGAGGCCGCAGTATCCGGGCTAACCCCGGCAAAGGCAACGCTCACAACGTCCGCAGCAGCACGACCACCAGCGTCAAATAGACCGCCGCCTTCGCCGCCGCGGTCAGCCGCGCGGCTCCCCACACCGTCACGCCCGCGCGCCGCAGCACGGTCACCAGCGCCATCCCCGCCGCGAAGCCGCCGAGATGCGCCGCCCACGCCACGTCGGCAAGACCGGAGCCGGGCGCCGGCGGCATCAGCGTCATCGCCACGTTGATCCCCAGAAACCCGCCGACCACCAGGGAGGCCGGAACGCGCGGCCCCGGCGACAGGCCCAGCACCGCCTGCGGGTGCAGCAGCAGATAGGCGCCCATCACGCCGCAGATCGCGCCGCTCGCCCCGACCAGCGGCGCCATGGGGTCGGCGGCCAGCGCCCCCTCGGCCAGCGCCCCCGCCGCCGCGCACAGCGCGAAGAACAGCAGGTAGCGCACGGTGCCCATCGCCTGCTCCACCGCGTCGCCGAAGGCCCAGAGCACCAGCATGTTGCTGACCAGATGCCCGATGTCGCCGTGGATCAGCACATGGCCGAACAGCCCCCGCCACACCGCCCAGGTCGGCAGCGGACCGGCCAATTCCACCGTGCCGAAGAAATAGGCGGGCACGAAGGCGAAGGGCTCCGGCGGCAGGCGCAGCACGAAGGCCAGCGTGCACGCCATGATGATGCCCCGGTTCGCGTAGACCGCCGCCTGCATGACTCTCCCCTGACGGGCACCAGCCCCTTTCGATATGGGGCCGCGCCCGCCGACAACCAGCACCCCGAACACGCAGGTGTGGCGCAGCCGGTATACACCCGTCGGCCGCATTGGTCACACACCGGCAGGGTGGCAGAGTTTCCCCGCACCAAGAACACCGGACAGGGGAGAAACGGGCCATGAGCGAGCGTCTGGATGTGGAGCGCCATGGGCGCGTGCTGCTGCTGACCATGAACGACCCCGCCACGCGCAACGCGCTGGGCAACGGCATGATGGCCCGCGGCCGCGAAGCGCTGGAGGAGGTGGCCCACGACGACAGCATCGGCGCCGTGGTGCTGACGGGTGCGGAGGGCGCCTTCAGCTCCGGCGGGCACCTGACACGGCTGTACGACCACGCCGGCAAATCGCGGTCGGAGAACCGCGATTCCATCGAGCGTTTCCACGGCTGGGTCCGCATCATGCGGGAATGCCCGAAGCCCATCGTAGCGGCGGTGGAGGGGGCGGCGGCCGGCGCCGGCTTCTCCCTGGCGCTGGCCTGCGACCTGATCGTGGCGGCGGAGGACGCGCGCTTTCTGACCGCTTACGTCCGGGTTGGGCTGAACGCCGACGGCGGCGCGTCGGCCTCGCTGGCCCGCGCCCTGCCCCCGCAGCTTTATGCGGAGCTGATGCTGGACGGCGGCCCGGTGGACCCGCAGCGGCTTTACGCCTTCGGCGTGGTCAACCGCGTCGTCGCCTCCGGCCAGGCATTGCCCGAGGCGCTGGCCTGGGCCGCCAAGCTGGCCGACGGCCCGACCGCCGCGATGGGCCGCGCCAAGCGTTTGATGGAACTGGCCTACGGCAATTTCGCCACCCAGCTCGCCCGCGAAAGCGACCTGTTCGTCGAAGCCCTCCACCATCCGGAGGCGAAGGAGGGCATCGACGCCTTCTTCGAAAAACGTACTCCGAAGTTTCCCCCGAAGATGCCGGGGCGCTGACCGGACGAGCCCCGGAACCGGGCCGCCGTCACGCAGCCCGGATGCCAGTCAGGAAGCGCTCGATCTCGTGGCGCAGCGCGTCGGCCTGATGGCCGAGCTCGCCGGCAGCCGACAGCACCTGCCCCGCAGCGCTGCCCGTCTCGCCCGCCGCCAGATTGACGCTCTCAATGTTGGTGGAGACCTGACGGGTCCCGAGGGCGGCGTCCTGGGCGTTCCGGCTGATCTCGCCGGTTGCGGCGTTCTGCTCCTCCACCGCCGCGGCGATGGTCGTGCAGATCTCGCTGATCGAGCCGATGGTGCCGGTGATCGCCTGGATAGCCGACACGGCGTCCTCGGTGGCGGTCTGGATCGCGGCGATCTGGCCGGAGATATCCTCCGTCGCCCGGGCCGTCTGGGTGGCGAGGCTCTTCACCTCCGACGCCACGACGGCGAAGCCCTTGCCGGCCTCCCCCGCCCTTGCGGCCTCGATGGTGGCGTTGAGCGCCAGCAGGTTCGTCTGGCTGGCGATGTCCTGGATAAGCTGGACCACGGTGCCGATCCGCCCGGCCGTCTCGGCCAGGGTCAGCACGGTCCGCGTGGTGCGCTCCACGTCGCCCACGGCGCTCGTGGCGATCTGGGTGGAGGTCGCGACCTGCCGCGCGATTTCCGAGGTGGTGGAGTTCATCTGCTCCGTCGCCGCGGCCACCGCCTGGACGTTGGCGGCGGTCTGCTCGGCGGCGGCGGCCGTGCCGCTGGCGCGGTGCTGGGTGTTCTCCGCCGTGACGGACATCCCGTGGGCGGTGGCGTCAAGCTGCTGCGCAGCACTGCCCACGGAGTCGAGGATCCCCGCCACGGCCCGGTCGAACCGCCCGATCAGCGATTCCACGGAGGCGGCGCGGCGCTGCTTGGCCTCCTGCTCGGCAGCCTGATCGGTGGCCAGCCGGTCGGCCTCGATCGCGTTGCGCTTGAACACCTCCACGGCTTCGGCCATGGCGCCGATCTCGTCCGTGCGGCCCAGCCCTTCCACCACGACCGAGTGGTCGCCCCGCGCCAGCCGCAGCATCAGGTCCGTCATGCGCGCCATCGGCCCCACGAAGCGCCGCCGCATCAGCAGCACCGCACCCAACGAGGCCAGCGCCGTCACCCCCAGCAGCCCCAATGCGAAGGTCAGCCCCCAGGCCGCGTTGCCGGACACGGCGTCGAGCGTGCGCTCCAACTCCGTCGTGGCGGCGCGCTGAAAGGCGAGGATCGTGTCGATACCCTTGGTGGCCGCCGCGACCCACGCGTCCGCCGAGACCGGGTAGGCGCGCTGCTGCATCGCCGCCGCCAGCACCTCGGCCCGCACGCCCTGGAACTCGCCCAGGAAACCCGCCTCGACCGCCGCCAGCGCGGGACGCAGCGCCGCGCTGCGCTCCGCCACGGCGGACAGGCTTTCCCAGGCGAACTCGACCCGACCCCGGTTGGCCGCCAGCAGCGAAAGCTGGTCCACCGTCAGCGGCTTGCCCGCCGCGATGAACCCGGCGAGCATTGCGCGTTCCCGCCCGGCATACTCGCTCATCACCCAGGCGAAGTGCCGGACCTCCTCAAGCTCCGCCGCGGAGATGTTGGTCTTCTGGCCCGACACGGTGGCGACGCGGCGCAGGCGCTGCGAAGCATCGATCAGGGAGGTGATGGCCGGCACCCAGCCCTTCACCACCGCCGGGTCACGCTCCGCGCCCGGAACGGTCAACGCGCCGTCGATGGCCGCGCGCAGCCGCTTGACCTCCACCCGCGTGCGCTCCACCTCGGCCAGAGCCTCCTCCTGCCCGCGCAGGCCCACGACGGAGCCGAGCCCGCCCAGCGCACGGTCCAGCGCCGCATCGGCCGCCTGCCGCCGCTCCACGATCCCCCGCACCGCCTCGGCCGACGCCGGCCCGGCGGCCCCCAGCGCCGAGTTGGTGCGCCCGCGCTCCACCGCATACTGCCCCGCCGCGTCCAGCAACGCCGACACGACGGGATTGGCCGAGCGCTCCGCCTGCGTCGCCGCCCGGATGCCCCACGCGTCGAGCGCGTCGCGCCCCGTGGACACCAGCGACAGCGCGGACAGCACCGCCACGACGAGATAGACCAGAGCCTTGATGGAGGAGCCCGCACGAACCATCGCTGCGACCTTCAGTTTAGCCGTTGGATCCGAATTATCGTTTGTAGTCCAACGATACCGCAGACTGCGCCAGGGCCGTTGATCTTTGTCAAAGCCCGAAACATTTCGCAGAGATTTGTTGCAAACAAAGGAAGCCGACGCCCGCGAGGGGCGACACCCCGTCATGGCACGCGCTCAAATATCCGAATTCCAAGGGTTCGGCGGCAGTTCCAGCGGCAGTCCCCTCTCCCCTCCGGGGAGAGGGTTAGGGTGAGGGGGTCCCGCAACACCCGGACTCCCCGCAACGGGCCACGCCCCAACGCCCCCGGCGGCAATCAGCCGCAGGCATTCTACCGCCACGGCTTTCCCGTTGACGGACAGAGCGCATTCATTTGGATGTAACGCGTCGGCCGGGACTTATCCTCGCCGACGATCCGAAAGGAGGTGACGCGCTTGAAAAGGTTCCTGAAGTGGCTCCATCGCTTCTGGTTCCGGATGAAGTTCGAGTTCGAAGCGGGCTTCAACCAAGACCGGGATAGCTAAGAGCCAAAAGGGCGAGGCCGGGAAACCGGTCTTGCTCTCAGGGAACAGGAAGGCGCGTCACCTCCTTACCCCGAGATTACCATGGTGTGGCCGGACTTCAAGTCCGAGGGAGAGCGGCCACCACCGCCCCTACTCCTCCCCCTTCCGCCGCGTCGGCCGCCCACGCCCGATTCTGTCCAGGTCCGTCCCGAGGACGAACCAACTCACCCCGAGTCCCACGATCATCACCGAAAGCGTCACAACGCCCGCGTAAGGAATCCCGTCGCCCATCACGCGGAGCGTCATCCCGTCGAGGCTGCCGATGAAGCCGAGTTGCGGGATGTACCCCCATGTCCACGGCAGGGTAAGCGGCACCAGCAGAAAGCCCCAGATGATCAATAACACACCCATCAGACGCATGGTACACCCGTCGCCAACTGAAACTTAAGTTTAAGTTTACGGCGCTTTGGATACATGGTCAACGCTCTCCGCCCGGATGAAAGTCCGGACATGGAACGCACGCAGGAATTCGGGCGGATGCTCCGCGCGCTTAGGGAACAGCGAAACCTCACGCAAGAGGATCTTGCGGAGTTGATCGACCGTTCCGTTCAGGCGATTTCGAAGATGGAACGTGGGCTGACGTTTCCTAAGCTTGAAACCTTGATCAGAATAAGCAAAAGTTTAGATGTTCCACTACGCGAATTGGCGAATATTTTTGATTCAAACGAATCCAGTGAGCCCAATCGCATATCTTTGGAAACATCCATTCTTGAAGCGACACGTCGCTTGGGCATGCGCGACCTGCACGTTATCCTCAAAATTGTAAAAGTCTTCCCTGCAGAAGACAAAACTCCTTAACAAAACCGCCGCAACAAGGATAAACTAATGAGCAGCAATTTGAATAATTTGTATTCTCCTTCTTTAATTTGCTGCGATGAGGCTGGATTTACAGGAAACGATCTAACAAATCCCGATCAACCATATTTTAGCTATGCTTCGGTAAACTTAGAAATAGACGAAGCAGAGATATTACTGGCAGAACTTCGCGCCCGCCACAAAATTCAAATGCCCGAGCTAAAAGCACGAAAGCTGATCAAAAAGCCAAATGGAAGAGCCTTTATCGATGACGTCCTTAAGCGAATTGATGGACGCTACATTTGCACCCTTTACAACAAGAAATTATGCCTTGCGGGCAAAGTTTTTGAATACATATACGAACCCGTAATTCAGGAAAACAACATGCTTTTCTATAAAAATAATTTGCACAGATTTGTCGCGATGTACCTTTACATACAAATGATCGACAAGCCGATCGAAGATCTCGCGAAAGAGTTTGAATCATTCATGCGCTCGCTTGATCCGCATGAAGCACCAACTTTGTTTGGCGTTCATGAGGACAAAGCGCATGATCAGTTAATCGGCCAGATGCTTAGGTTTGCTCGTGGATATAATTTAACCATCGTGCAAGAAGCTCGATCGCTTTCGCAATCGAAAGACACAGGAAAGTGGATACTCGATCTCACTACTTCCGCGATCAATAGTCATCTTGCATACTGGGGAGAAAGGCATCCTGTCATACAAGTAACCTGCGATGAGTCAAAACCATTACTCGCACTGGCCGATATCTTTAACGTTATGGTCAATAGATCAGAAAGGGTTTATATGGACGCATTGGGGAAGAGGCGAGCAATCACCTGGAATATGAGCAGACCAATAGAATTTGCCTCCTCAGCGTCGCATGCCTGCATTCAAATAGCTGACCTAGTTGCGGGGACAACCGCCGCTATTCCGGGCGCAAATTCCGATAATGGATTGATGCCCCTGGCAGAAAAGATTTTCGAACACATGAATGAAGATTGCATACTTCCAGATCCTGATGTCATTGATTTTTCTGGAGACGAGGCTCTCGTTAATTGGATAGTTCTCGAAGAATTAGCATGCCGAGCTGATAACGGACGCAACCCAATTGACGGAATGGAAGAATTCTATAATACAGTGAAAAGAAGTCTACCAAAGTTCCGAGAAAAACTTTTGGTGGATATAGTGTAATAATACGTATTCAAACGGCAACTTGGGATTTAAATAGCTCACATCAACAGCGGCACCACAAATCAGGCCATGCCTTATCCAAATGCGCGTGCGGACGCTTGCCTCCTCCCGGGTCGCATAAGGCGACGTGTCGTTCTTGCTTTGTTCATACACCTCTACTAAAATCCATGCGCGAACTTCCAACCGGGAGCCCGGTCTAGCGGAATGAAACAGCACAACGTTCGACGTTTCACAGCGTTTCATCCCGTTTCATCTGGGGTCTCCACCGCCACCGAGTCCACCCATGGATGAGTGGTCGGCCGCTCTGATCCCCGCCAACGTCTCGGGGTGGTTCCGGTCGCGCGGCTGGACGCCGCACCCGCATCAGATCGCCATGGTCGAGGCGGCGGTGGCGGGGGAAAGCGCTCTGCTGATCGCGCCGACCGGTGGCGGCAAGACGCTGGCCGGGTTCCTGCCGTCGCTGATCGAGTTGCTGGAACGGCCGCGCGAGGGGCTGCACACGCTCTACATCTCGCCGCTGAAGGCGCTTGCGGTGGACATCCAGCGCAATCTGGAGGAGCCCATCGCGGAGATGCGGCTGCCCATCCGCACGGAGACCCGCACCGGCGACACGCCGGAGGCCAAGCGGCGGCGGCAGCGGGCGCACCCGCCGCAAATCCTGATGACGACGCCGGAAAGCCTCGCCCTGCTGCTGTCCTACGCCGATGCGGCGGCCATCTTTCGTCCCCTGCGCTGCGTCATCGTGGACGAGTTGCACGCGCTGGCCGGGACCAAGCGCGGCGATCTGCTGGCGCTGGGACTGGCGCGGCTGACGAAGCTCGCCCCCGCCGCGCGGCGGGTCGGGCTGTCGGCCACGGTGGCGGAGCCGGACCAGTTGCTCGGCTGGCTGTCGAAGACCGGACAGGCCGACAGCAAGGACGTGCGGCTGGTGACAGGGCGCGCCGGGGCCTCGGCCGAGGTGGAGATCCTGACGACCAGGGAGCGCCTGCCCTGGGCCGGGCACATGGCGGTGCACGCGCTGGGCGAGGTGTACCAGCGCATCCGGGGCCACCGCACCACGCTGGTCTTCGTCAACACCCGCGCGCAGGCCGAGCTGGTCTTTCAGGAGCTGTGGCGCATCAACGACGACAACCTGCCCATCGCCCTCCACCACGGCTCCCTGGCGGCGGAACAGCGCCGCAAGGTTGAGGCGGCCATGGCCGCCGGCAAGCTGCGGGCGGTGGTGGCGACCTCCTCGCTCGACCTCGGCATCGACTGGGCGGCGGTGGACCTCGTGGTGCAGATCGGGGCGCCGAAGGGGGCAAGCCGGCTGGTCCAGCGCATCGGCCGCGCCAACCACCGGCTGGACGAGCCCAGCCGCGCCCTGCTCGTCCCCGCCAACCGGTTCGAGGTGCTGGAATGCCGCGCCGCCGTGGACGCCGTCGCTGCCATGAGCCTGGACGGGGAGCGGCCCCGGCCCGGCGGGCTGGATGTGCTGGCGCAGCACATGCTGGGCATGGCCTGCGCCGATCCCTTCCGGCCCGACGACCTCTATGACGAGGTGGTGCGGGCATCTCCCTATGCCGGGCTGACGCGGGACGAGTTCGACGACGTGCTGGACTTCGTGGCGACCGGCGGCTACGCGCTTGGCAACTACGAGCGCTTTCACCGCTTGGTGATGCGCGAGGACGGGCGCATGGCGGTGGCCGGGCCGGCGGTGGCGCGCCAGTACCGCATGAACGTCGGCACCATCACGCAAGAGGCCATGCTGCGCGTGCGCCTGAACCGCGGCCCGGTGCTGGGCGAGGTGGAGGAGTATTTCGTCCAGGGTCTCACCCCCGGCGACACCTTCGTCTTCGCCGGCCAGTTGCTGAAGTTCCTCGGCATCCGGGAGATGGAGGCGCAGGTCGCCAAAGGCGGCACGGGGGAGCCGAAGGTCCCCGCCTACGCCGGCGGACGGCTGCCGCTGACCACGGCGCTGGCCGACCGGGTGCGGGCGATGCTGGCCGATCCCGCCGGCTGGGGCGGACTGCCGGAGGACGTGCAGGAATGGCTGCGGCTCCAGCGCTGGCGCTCCGTGCTGCCGACGAAGGACGGGCTGCTGGTGGAAAGCTTCCCGAAGGCGGGCAAGCGATTCCTCGTCGTCTACGCCTTCGAGGGGCGGAACGCGCACCAGACGCTGGGCATGCTGCTGACCCGGCGGATGGAGCGGATGGGCTGCGGGCCGCTGGGCTTCGTGGCGACGGACTATGTTCTGGCGATTTGGTCGCTGCGCACACCGTCCAGCTCCAATGGGGACATGGATGCGCTGTTCGACCAGGACATGCTGGGCGACGATCTGGAGGCGTGGATGGACGAGTCCTCCATGCTGCGGCGGACCTTCCGCAACGTGGCGCTGATCACCGGCGTCATCGACCGCCGCCATCCGGGGCAGGAGAAGTCCGGGCGGCAGGTGACCTTCAGCTCCGACCTGATCTACGACGTGCTGCGCAAGCACGATCCGGGGCATGTGCTGCTGCGGGCGACCAAGGCCGACGCGGCCGGCGGGCTGACCGACGTGCGGCGCCTGTCGGACTTCCTGGCGCGCGTGAAGGGGCGCATTACGCACAAGGATCTGGACCGCATCTCCCCCCTCGCCGTGCCCGTGATCCTGGAGATCGGACGGGAGCGGGTGGACGGATCGGCCACCGACGAACTGCTGGAGCAGGCCGCCGCCGAACTGGTGGCGGAGGCGATGCCGGAACTGGATTCGCCGGGCGGTGATACCCAGGGCCGCCTGGCGTTGTGATGGCCATGGATATGGACGCCACCATCACCTTCCGGGGAGCCGCACTCGCTCCCGACGCTTCCGGCGCGCTGGTCTGGCCGGCGGAGCGGACGCTCGTCGTCGCCGACCTGCATCTGGAGAAGGGCTCCGCCTTCGCGGCGCGCGGGCGGATGCTGCCGCCCTACGACACGCGGGCGACGCTCGACCGGCTGGCCGGGCTGGTGGAGCGGCTGAGGCCCGCGCGGGTGCTGTGCCTGGGCGACAGCTTCCACGACCGCAAGGCGGCCTCGCGGATGGAGGCCGGCGACGTGGCCCGGTTGAAGGCGCTGACCGAAGCGGTCGGGGACTGGGTGTGGATCACCGGCAACCACGACCCGGAGCCGCCGGAGGGCTTCGGCGGGCGGATCGTGGAGGAACTGGCGCTCGGCCCGCTGACCTTCCGGCACGAGGCGGTGCCGGGCGCGGTCGGGGAACTGTCCGGCCACCTGCACCCCGTCGCAGCATTGCTCGTCCCCGGCCGCCGGGTGCGGGAGCGCTGCTTCGCCTTTGACGGGGCCAAGCTGATCCTGCCGGCCTTCGGCGCCTTCACCGGCGGGCTGAACGTGCTGGACCCGGCCGTCGCCGGGCTGCTCGCCCCGCGCTTCGAGGTGCATTTGCTGGCCCGCGGCAAGGTCCACCGCTTCCCCAGCGCCCGCCTCTCTCCTCCCTAGACCAAAAGAAAACCCGGAGAGCCGGGGGCGACTCTCCGGGCCAGGCTCTGCCGGATCGGCGGTGACACCGGCAGAAGGAGAAAAGGGGCAGCTCGATCGCGGGCGGCCCCGCATCGTGGCAGTGAAGGCGAAATTGGCGGCGATCGCAGCGCGGTCAATGGGATTTTCCCAGGAAAAATTTTTCATCGCGCGGTGATCCAAACGGAAATCGGTCGCGTAGCAATGGCGTTGATCCGCAGCAGCAGACTGCGGCACTTTCGCGCGTCCATTTCTCTTCCGAACTATTTATAGATGGTCCGATGAAGACCGCACCCGCGCCCGTAATAGTTTGGTTCCGCAACGATCTGCGCCTCGCCGACAATCCCGCCCTGAGCGCGGCGGCGGAGAGCGGCGCCCCCGTCATCCCGCTGTACATCCGGGAGGACGACCCGTCCGACCCCTGGCTGCCCGGCGGAGCCTCCCGCTGGTGGCTGCGCGGCAGCCTGGAACGGCTGGGCAAGGCGCTGGCCGCGCTGGGCTCGCCCCTGGTGCTGCGAAGCGGGGAGCCGGGGGCGGTGCTGGACGCGCTGATCGCGGAAACGGGCGCCGGCACCGTGCTGTGGAACCGCCGCTACGCCCCCGCCGCCATCGCCCGCGACCGCCGCGTCAAGGAAGGGCTGAAGGCGCGCGGCCTGGAAGCCCACAGCCACAACGCCGGCCTGCTGTTCGAGCCCTGGACCGTCCGCACCAAGACCGGCGGCCCCTTCAAGGTGTTCACCCCCTTCTGGCGCTGCCTGCAATCCCTGCCGGAACCACCCCGCCCCACCCGCGCTCCGGATCGGCTGACCGCCCCTACCCTCCCAATCCGCAGCGAACGGCTGGAGGACTGGGGCTATTTGCCGACCAAACCCGACTGGGCCGGCGGCCTGCGCGAGACCTGGACGCCCGGCGAGGAGGCGGCGCGGGAACGGCTGGCCGACCTGCTGGACGGCCCCGTGGCGCAGTACCCCACCCTGCGCGACCGGCCGGACACCGACGGCACCTCCGCCCTCTCGCCCCATCTGGCCTTTGGGGAGATCGGCCCCCGGCAGGTCTGGCACGCCGCACGCCACGCCGCCGAGGCTCGGCCGGAACTCGCGGCGGGAGTACTGGCCTTCCTGCGCGAGCTGGGCTGGCGGGAGTTCAACCACCACCTGCTCCACACCTTCCCGGAACTGCCGGACACGCCCCTGGACGGCCGCTTCGCCCGGTTCCCCTGGGGCAGCGACGATACGCTGATGCGGGCGTGGCAGCGCGGGCTGACCGGCTATCCCATCGTGGACGCGGGCATGCGGCAGCTCTGGCGCACCGGCTGGATGCACAACCGCGTGCGCATGATCGCCGCGTCCTTTCTCATCAAGGACCTGCTGCTGCCCTGGCAGGCGGGTGAGGCGTGGTTCTGGGACACGCTGGTGGACGCGGACCTCGCCAACAACGCCGCGAACTGGCAGTGGGTGGCCGGCTGCGGCGCCGACGCCGCCCCCTTCTTCCGCATCTTCAACCCCACCCTGCAAGGCGAGAAGTTCGATCCGGAGGGTGACTACGTGCGCCGTTTCGTGCCCGAACTGGCGCGCGTGCCCGCCCGCTGGATCCACAAGCCGTGGGAGGCACCGGCGACCGTGCTGCGGGAGGCCGGGGTGACGCTCGACCGCGACTACCCGCGCCCCGTGGTCGACCACGGCGCCGCCCGCGACCGCGCGCTTGCCGCCTTCGAGGCGCTGAAGCGCGCCGATGCGTGAGGGGGCGTGACGGCGCCGATCCGCAAAAGGGTTCCGGCGCGCCAGCGGATGTTATAGAGTAACACCATGCTTGCCGCCCCTTCCCCCGCCAACCACGACCACACGCACTGCATCGCCGACGCGCTGACCCGCGCCGACGCGCTGTGCGCCGAGCGCGGCGCGCGCCTGACCGCGCTGCGCCGCCGGGTGCTGGAACTGGTCTGGACCAGCCATCGCCCGCGCGGCGCCTACGCGATCCTGGACGACCTCAGCCAGCAGGACGGAAAGGCTGCCGCGCCGCTGACCGTCTACCGCGCGCTGGAGTTCCTGGTGGAGCAAGGGCTGGTCCACCGCATCGAATCGCTGAACGCCTACATCGGCTGCGCGGCGCCGGGGGCCGTCCATTCCGGCCAGTTCCTCGTCTGCGAGGGTTGCGGCAACGCGGTCGAAATCGACGACCCGCGCATAAGCGCGGCCATTGCGACCATCTCCGCCGAACGCCATTTCCAGGTGAACCGCCCCACCGTCGAGGTTCGGGGCATGTGCACCGACTGCCAGGAGAAGACACCGTGACCGCCGCCGCCAATCCAACAGCCGGCATTCCCGCCCGCCTGCCCGTTTCGGTGCTGACCGGCTTCCTCGGCAGCGGCAAGACCACGCTGCTGCAAAAGCTGCTGCACAATCCCGGCATGGCCCGCACCGCCGTCGTCATCAACGAGTTCGGCGAGGTCGGGCTGGACCATCTGCTGGTCGCCAAGGCGTCGGAGAACATGGTGCTGATGGACAGCGGCTGTCTGTGCTGCACCATGCGCGGCGACCTCGTGGACACGCTGCGCGACCTGTTCCTGAAGCGCGTGCGCGGCGAGATTCCGGAATTCGACCGCGTGGTGGTGGAAACGACCGGCCTCGCCGACCCAGCCCCGATCATCCACACGCTGATGGGTGACCCTCTGCTGGCCGCGCGCTTCCGCCTGGACGGCGTCATCACCACCGTGGACGCGGTGCACGGCGCGAACCAGCTCGACCACCAGCCGGAAAGCGTGAAGCAGGCCGCCGTCGCCGACCGCATCGTGCTGACCAAGACCGACGTCGCCACGCCGGGCGCGACCACGGCCCTGTGCCAGCGCCTTGCCGCCATCAACCCGGCGGCCCCGGTGATTCCCGCCGCCTTCGGCGACGTGGACCCGCAGACCCTGTTCGACGCCGGCCTCTACAACCCCGAGACCAAGAGCCCCGACGTCGCCCGCTGGCTGAGGGAGGAAGCCTACCGGGACCAGGAGCATGAGCACGGCCACGATCACGATCACCATCACCACGATCATGCCTGCGGCCCCGACTGCGGGCACGATCACGAGCACGGGCACCATCACCACGACGTGAACCGGCACGACGACCACATCCGCGCCTTCTGCATGGTGGTGGACGAGCGGATTCCGTGGAACAACTTCATCGATTTCATGGAGGCCCTGATCGCGATCGGCGGTGAGAACCTGCTGCGCATCAAGGGCTTGCTGAACGTCAAGGAAAGCGAACTGCCGGTGGTGGTGCACGGCGTGCAGCACATGTTCCACCCGCCGGTCCGGCTGGAGGAATGGCCCAGCGACGACCACCGCTCCAAGATCGTCTTCATCACCCGCGACATCGGCGAGGCCGTGATCCAGCCGATGTTCGACCAGTTCGTGCGGGGCGCGCAGGGGGCGGCATAGCCGCTTCCAAGGCAATCACATTTGGCGTTTTTAGCCCTCTCCCCTCTGGGGAGAGGGTGGCCCGGAGGGCCGGTGAGGGGGGTGTGCATGACGGCGAGTTCGGCAAAAGCGCAACCCCCTCACCCTAACCCTCTCCCCAGAGGGGAGAGGGAATTGACATGCGATAGCCCTGGAGGCGCCCCCACCATCACACTGCTCACTTCACCTTGTAGAGCTGGAAGAACCGGCCCTCCTGGATCAGCGTCAGATGCTCCGGCACGGGATTGGGCCGCCCCGGCTCGGTGAACAGCACATACACATACCGGAACCGCTTGGGCCAGTCGGCCCAGTAGTAGTTGTCGCGCAGCCCCGGATCGCGCACGGCGTCGACGACGTAGCTGACGCGCGGCACGTAGGTGAAATCGCCGTCCAGATCAGCGTAGCCGGGCTTCAGCAGCAGGGGCTGCTTGCCGGGATGGGTGAAGGCGATGGGGACGAGGCTGGAGCGGTCCATCAGCGCCAGCACCGGTGAGTGGTGCAGCCCGAAGGATACGGCCCGGTCGTCGGTGAACTGCATCGGCCGGAACAGCGACTTGCGCCGGGACTCGTCCGCGTAGGTGGACAGCACCGTGCTCCCCGGCTCGATCCGCAGCATGGAGAGGCGGATTTCCTCCAGCATCGGGTCGACCTTCGCCATGGCCACGCCCGCGTCGGCGCTGCGCAGCAGGGACAGCGCCAACACGGCGGAGACAAAGGCGGCGCGCATGGCGCCGGTGGTCAAATCCCAGCGGACGAAGCCCAGGGCGACAAACATGATGCCGACCGGAAGCCGGCTGTCGGCGAACCAGGACCCGAACAGAACCAGTGGCATCGCCGCGTAGAGGATCAGCCCCAGCCCCACCGTGATCAGCCCGACGGGGTGGATGCGCAGGGCGCCGCTCCACAGCCCCCAGGCCACGCCGATGCCCACCGCCGCTCCGGTCACGTAGCCGACCAGGGTCGCGTAGGCGCCGAACAGGAAGTCGAAGCCCATCAGCTTGGCCGTCCCCACCCACATCACGTCCTCGGCGAAGCCGGAGGACGGGCTCATCAGCAGCAGGGGCGGCACGACCAGGAACGGCAGACCGAAGGCGAGAAGGTCCGGCAGGGCGCGCTGCGGCCGGCGCCAGTCGCCGGTGACGTACAGCCGCCACGCCTCCCCAGCCAGCAGCGTCAGGCCATAGAGGCCCAGCGCGAACAGGTGCGAGATGAACAGGCCCAGCACCACGCCGAGCGAGACCAAGCCGCGCAGCCACGGGCTCCGCTCCTGCAAGGCGATCCAGGCCGCGATGCCCCACAAAGCCAGCCCCAGCCCGAACAGATAGTTGAACAGGCCCATGTAGGTGGACATCGTGTAGAGGAACAGGCTGGCCGCCAGCGGACCCAGCGCCACCCGTCCCCACACCGCCCTATAAAACGCGATGGTGCCGCTCATCAGCAGCAGGAAGCTGGCGGTGATGAACAGCCGGCTCGCCGTGTGGACGCCGACCAGCTTGGCCAGCGGCGGGACGAGGATGTCCATCACCAGATTCGGGATGATCGCCCAGCGCACCGTGTAGAACTGCGCCAGCGCCGGGTCCTGGTCCAGGAAGGCCAGCGCGTACATCCGCGTCACGTGGTTGACGTAATCGCCGAGCGCGGGGATCTCGAACATCCACACCGGGACGACCGCAGCGACCAGCGCCACCAGCGCCGCCGGCCACAGATACGCGGATTCGGAGGAGCGGACCGGCGCCTGCCCGTCGAGGCTGAAGTCCCTGAACATGCCTGTTCTCCCCGCGTTACACGCCTTCGCTCGACAGGGGCTCCGGCGGGGCCTCCGCCGCGAAGGGCCGGGCGGCGGTCGTGGCGCGCAGGTCGTCCGGATACTGGTCGCGCAGGCCCGCGCGGTAGTGGGACCAGAAGCTGCGCAGTCCCTGAAGGTCGCCCCGGCGGTGCAGGAGGAAATACAGCGTGTACTTCACCATCATGCGGCTGATGGCCTCCCGCTCGTAGGTCGCGTGGATGTAGCCCATGTTCCGGAAGAAGTAGGGGGCACGGTTCGCCGGCATCTCGTCCACGGTGCCGAGCAGGCCGCCCACCAGCCTCCGTTGGGTGCGGCGGTTGCGCGGATGGACGTGCAGGGCGTTCACCGCCGTCCCGTCCTTCAGCCCGGCGCGGCGGGCGCGCAGCGTGAACTCCCACTCGTCGCCCCAGATGACCATCTCGCGCTTGACGTTGCCGATCCGCTCGAAAACGCGGCGGTTCAGCAAGGTTCCATTGAACAGGGCGATGGCGCCGGGGACGATCCCGTCCTCCGCCGCCGCGGCGAAGGTCGCCGCCTTGCTGAAGCCGTGCGTGTTGAAGGCGAGGTCGCCCGGATCCTCTGCCGCGACGACCATCGGGCCGACCATGTCGAGGTTGTGCCGCTCCCCCTGGTGCAGCAGTTCGCCCAGCGCGCCGGGGGCGGGAATGCCGTCGTCGTCCGTGCTCCAGACCCATCGGGCGCCGAGCTTCAGCGCCGCGTCGAACCCGGTATGGTAGGCGCCCGCGGACCCGACGTTGGCCTGCCGGATGACCAAAAGCTCGGGGATTCTCCGCTGCTGCTCGGCCAGCCATTCCGCCGTGCCGTCCGTCGACCCGTTGTCCACGACCACGATGCGGCCCGGCCGGGGCTCCTGGGCGTGGACGGCCGCCACGCAGCCGCGCAGGAGGGTCAGGCGGTTGTACGTCACGATCACCGCGACGACGCCGGCCGCCGATCCCTTATGCCCGCCCTGTTGTCCGGTCTGGTGCCCCCCGTGGTGCCCCCCGTGGGGCCGGATGCCTTCCGACATGCTGATCCATTCTCCGTCCTGTTCGGCGCCACCCTGTAAGTTTTGGCTGAACGAGGACCGGGCAATGCCACCGACGGAGAGCGGTCGTGCCATTCGCATAGCCCGAAATCACCCCGGACCCGCGCGATGGGTGGGACGATGGGGTGGGAACGGGCGTCCGGTTTCAGACCGGCCGCATCCAGCCGGTGGCCCACAGCCACAGCACCGCGAAGCCCATGGACAGCAGCGTGATGGGCACGCCGCAGCGCGCGTGCTCAACCAGACCGAGGCGAACACCCACCGCCGCCGCCCGCTCCGCGACGATGATGTTGGCGAGGCTGCCGGGCAGAAGGAGGTTGCCGGCCAGCGTGGACAGCACCGCCAGCCCGTAGAGCGCACCCTCCGGCGGTGCCGGCCACGCCTTCAGCAGCAGGATCACCGCCGGCACGTTGCCGATGCTGTTGCTGGCGACCAGCGCCAGCGGCGCCATGACGGCCAGCCGGTCGGGCAGCAGGCCCGCCGCCTCCAGCCGCCCGACCAGCTCGGTCGGCAAGCCGGTCAAACCCAGCGCGTGGTTGACGGCGAACAGGGCCGCGAACAGCACCAGCAGGTGCCAATCCACCATACCCAGCATGCCGCGCGTGGCGAGCCGACGGCTGACCAGCATGGCTCCGGCCACCAGCAGCACCCCCGTCTCCTGCGGCAGCGACGTGGTGAAAAGCCCGAGCAGCACCAGCGTCGCCACCGCCGCCTTCACCAGCTGGGCACGGTCCAACTCCACGGGCTCCGCCGCGCCGTCGCCGTCCGGCCGGCCGAAGCGGTCGCGCCAGGAGAACCACACCACGCCGTAGACCGCCGCCAGCCCGACCAGCGCCGGGACGCCGCACACACCGGCGAAGCGCCAGAAGTCCAGGTGCCCCATCTGCCCGATCAGGATGTTCTGCGGGTTGCCGATGACCGTCGCGGCGGAACCGGCGTTGGCCGCACCCGCCAGCGCGATCAGGTAGGGGCGCGGGTCCAGCCCGCGCGCGGTCAGCCCGACGCACAGCATCGGCGTCATCGCGAAGACCACCACATCGTTGGCGAGCACCGCCGACAGCCCGCCCGCCACCAGCACGGTCACGGCCAGCAGCCGCGCTGGGGACCGCGCCGCCTGCGCCACGCGCAGCGCGCACCAGTCGTAGAAGCCACTGGCCGCGTATTGGGCCGACAGGACCATCAGCCCGAACAGGATGAACAGGGTCGGGAAGTCGATGGCCTCGACCACCTGCCGGGAATCCAGCGCCCCGATGCCGAGCAGCAGGATGGCGGCCACGAGCGCGATCCCCGTGCGGTCAATGCGCAGGCCGGGAAAGCGCCCCAGCGCCATTCCCAGGTAGGTGGCGGCGAACAGGGCAAGGATGGAAGCGGTCATGACGAAGGAGCGGCGGGGCGGTGGGAAAGGAGCCCCCTCTATACCCACCCGGACCCGAAGGACGCTAGGCCAGCGTCACCGTCGTCCCCTCGCGCGCCGCGAAGCAGTCGGGGAATTCGGCTTGGGCCGCCTTTTCGATCGCCTCTATGGTCGGGTCGTCATGGTCGGGGTCATGGTGGAACAACGCCAGCCGCTTCACGCCCGCGGCCCGCGCCAGCCGCACGCCCTCCATCCAGGTGGAATGGCCCCAGCCGATCCGATCCTGCCATTCCTCGTCGGTGTAGGTGGAATCGTAGAGCACCAGATCGGCCCCGGCGATGAGATCCAGGACATTCTGGTCGGGCTGGTCCGGGACATGCTCCGTGTCCGTCACATAGGCGACCGACTTGCCCAGATGCTCGATGCGGTAGCCGGTCGCGCCGTCGGGGTGGTTCAGCGGGGCCGTGCGGACCTGAATGCCGTCGCCCAGCGAAAAGCTCTGCCCCGCCGCGATCTCCTCGAAATGGATGTCGCTGCCCATGGTCCGCAGCGGCACCGGGAACAGGGGGCGCTCCATCTGGCGGGCCATGACGGCCTCGATGCCCGGATTGCCGCAGAGATGGCCGGACATGATGCGCAGGCGGAAGCCCTTGGTGTAGGCCGGAGCGAAGAAGGGGAAGCCGCTGATGTGGTCCAGATGCGTGTGGCTCATCAGCAGGGTCGCCTCGGTCACACCCTCCTTCAGCAGTTGCTTGCCGAGCATGCGGATGCCAGTCCCGGCGTCGATCAGGATGCGCTGGTCGCCGGCCTTGACCTCGACGCAGCTGGTGTTGCCGCCGAAGCCCATGTGCGAGGGGATCGGGCACGGAACGGTGCCGCGCACCCCCCAGAAGGTGACCGAAAAGCCCATGCCGACCTCGCCCCGCGGCGCCGTTTCAAACCCGGTCCGGCGAACGGCCCATCGGCCGGCCCGGCGGACCGTCAACGTCGCAGTTTAGCATGGATTTCACAAAGCGCGGTGATGGCCGTCACAGCCGCGGACGTCTCCTTGGAGGGTGTTCCGCCACCTCTTCCGATGTGCGATCTGGGCCGATGTACGTCCCAGTGCGCACTCAGGTCGTCGCGAGGATGTCTTCGACCAGCCGTTCGCAATCGCGGCGCTGAAAACAGCGTTGGCAGCCGTAGTCGGTACAGCTCAGGCCGGACCGCAGGACGGTCAGGCCGTCCACCAGCCGGTCCTTCGTTTCCTTGGAAATGACATCGGCGAGCAGGACGTCGCTGACGGCCTGCCCGATGATGTCGGTTTCCCCTTGGCGCTCGTTCACGGTCAGCCTGAACATCTGCATGATCAACACCATCGGATGATGTTGAATACCAACATGTGGCTGTTTCAGCAGGATTTCAGGACCGAAATCAAACAGCGATGAATTGCGGCAAAAGGAAACGTCTGGCTGCAACGGCTCAGCCCCGCGCGGTGATGGACTCCTGCACAATGACGCCGTACCAGCCCAGCCCCTTGTAGGTCTCATAGCCGGGGGTCAGCGCGAAGCCCACCACGCTGCCCTTGTCGTCGGCGTAGCTGCCCTGGCTGTGGTGTTCCGTGCGCAGCGGAAATGTCTCCGACAGCACGCCGCGCCGATCGGAAGCGGCGATGACGCGGTGCCTGCGGTCCACCAGAAGGCAGCGGGTCTTCGCCCGCTCCTCCTCCGTCAGGCGGACGGAATCGACGACGCCCTGCGACTGGGTCTGCCAGTCGAAGAAGATGCCCAGCACGCCGACGACCGCGCCGTTCTCCTCACCGCCCTCGCGGATGGCGGTGGCGTAGGTGGCCACGGTACCGTGGTCCAGCAGGTCGTTGACGGCGATGTCGGACACCGCGAACTCGCCGCCGCTGCGGGTCGCCATGGCGTCGCGGAACCAGGATTCCCCGGCGACCGAGCTGCCGACGGCGCGCCGGTAGCGGTCGGGCCGGCCGTTCGCCAACACCACCCCGTGCCGGTCCACCACCCACAGGTCGAGATACACGGTGTAGGCGCCGAGGATGACGGCAAGCCGCCGGGAGGCGTGCGCGCAATGGGCCGGCGTCGGGGCGGCCGCGCAGTCCACCACCGCGCTGTCCGTCGCCCACCAGCGCACATCGCAGGACCGCTCGTAAAGGTTGCGGTCCATGATGTCGATCATGTTCAGCGCCAAGTCGGCCAGCCGCCCGCCGCGAAGCTGCGACACCAGCTTTTTGCCGAGCGTGTTCAACTCGTCGGTCTGGAGGGCCATCTGGCCGCGCAACTCGTCGCCGATGCCGGTGATCCGTTCTGAGATGGCCTTCACCTCCTGGGCGACCACCGCAAAGCCACGCCCAGCCTCTCCCGCGCGCATCGCCTCGATCAGGGCGTTCAGGGCCAGAATTTTCGTCGTGTTCGTAACGGCCTGAATTTCGTCCATCTTGCGCGTGGCAAGGTCGGACACCGCACGCGAGAGCGCCACGATACGTTCGGGCATGGTCATCACCTCCGAAGTTTTTCGGTGACGACTCCCTCGGAAAGCCAAACGGATCACCCCGCTGGCTCGATCAACTTTCCGCAACCCACCCGATTTGGATTGTCATCAAATTTTCGGAAAACCGCAACGCTTAAGCACAAGGGGTATGACAAGATGCCCTGCGACGCAATGTCATACCCCTGTGCTCGTCCGAACCGACCGTCAGACTTTGTAGGCCACGCGCAGGCCACCCCAATGCCGGCCACGGACCGTGATCGGCGCGGAGACGTCCTTCATCAGCGCGTACTTGCCGCCGCCCATGTCGCGCCGATAGGTCTGCAGCAGGAAGGGCTTGGTGTTGCGCCCGGCGGCAAGCCCGACCCGGTCGTTGAAGATGCGGCGGTTGCGGCAGTTGGCCGCGTTCCACACGGCGTCGGAGCGCTGGGGCTGGCTGAACTTCCGGTTGTGGGTCGGCAGATAGCCGTTGGTGTCCACCGCGACGCAGAAGACGATCCGGTCGTTCTGGCCGAGCAGCGGTTCCTGGACCGTCGGCAGCACGCGGTCGCAGAATTCGGTGAAGCGGGTCAGATGCTGCTGCGGGTCGCTGCCGGGGACGGGCCGGTAGCTCTGGTCGAACAAATCCGTCTCGCTGATTTCGCCGCGCGCCACCGCATCCTCGAAGCTCGCGGAGATGCGGGAGGCCGCATCGCGGACCAGCCGGATGAAGGGCGTGTCCACCGTCTCCACGTCCAGTTCGGCCGTGATGCCGATCAGGCGCTCGCTCATGCCCAGCAACGTGTTCACGCGGTCGCGCGCCTGGGCGAGGTTGTCGCTGGAAAGCTGCACGCCGACGGCCAGATCGCTGATCTCGTGCTCCAACTCCTCGCAGTTGGCGCCGATCTCGGCGGAGGCGGCGTCGATCTTGTCGGTCTCGGTGTGCAGTTCGGTCATGGCGCGGCCGACCGTCTCGATCACCGTGCCGATGGCGGTCGTGCCTTCGCTGACCGCGCGGGCCTTGGTGGCGCTGGCGGCGCTCTCGGCCATCAGCCTTTGCGCCTGATCGTTCAGGTACTTCAGCGTGGCGTCGATCTCGGTCGTCGCTTCGCTGGTCTTCTTGGACAGGGCCTTCACCTCGTTCGCCACGACGGCGAAGCCGCGCCCCGCCTCGCCGGCGCGAGCGGCCTCGATGGTGGCGTTCAGCGCCAGCAGGTTGGTCTGCTTGGCGATGACGAAGATTTCCTTGGCGACCTTGCCGACGCGGTCCAGCGCTTCCTGAAGCCCGGCGATCTGCCCTTCCATGCCCCCCACGGCGGCGACGAGGGAGTGGATGTCGGACATCGACTTCTGCACGCGGTCGTGGGAGGATTCGACCTCCTGCCGGGCCTGCTCCGTCACCGTGCGCGCCACCGTGGCGGCGGCGGAGATGCGCTCGGTGCTCTGCGTCATCTTGCTGCCGGTTTCGCGCAACTGCGCAAACACGTTCGCCTGATGGCCCAGCCGGCCGTTGACGTCCTCGACATGCCCGGCGATGTCGGCGATCTCGATTCCGAGATTGCCCGCTTCGGTGGCAATGTCCGCAATCAGGTGAACGCGGTTGCCGAACGCACTGTCCATTTCTACCGCCGTATTGCCTGTCACA
Organism: Azospirillum mesophilum; assembly: GCF_053470405.2. Taxonomy (NCBI): domain Bacteria; kingdom Pseudomonadati; phylum Pseudomonadota; class Alphaproteobacteria; order Rhodospirillales; family Azospirillaceae; genus Azospirillum; species Azospirillum mesophilum. The sequence continues at coordinate 279,778 of NZ_JBPXMQ020000003.1, read as the reverse complement.
GAGTGTGGAAAATTACCGTAATGACGCGATTATTCCCCGTTTCTTTCAAATTCGCAACAGTGGTCGAGGTAAGCCTTTCTCGTCCATTGGAATGTCACACCCGACAAACCCTGTTCGTATGCCACCGTTGATATCTGACGTCCGGCGGTCGGCCACCCGGTGGATCAGCCGACGCGGCCTTCCGCAATCCTATGGTCCAGCCGCTCGTCCTGCAGGCCGGCGGGCTCCTGGTGGATCATCACCTCGGCGTGGAAAAAGGCCTCGCGCAGTTCCGTCTCGATGCGGTCGGTGATGTCGTGGGCCGCGGCGACGGTGATCTGCGGGTCGAGTTCCAGGTGCAACTCGATGAAGGCGCCCATGCCGGTGCTGCGCGTGCGCAGGTCGTGCACGCCGCGCGCCTCGGGATGCGCCGTGACGAGGGCGAGGATGCGCTGGCGCTCCTCCTCCGGCAGTTCGCGGTCCATCAGGACGTTCAGCGCCTCCATCCCGACGCCGCGCGCGCCGTACAGGAGGAAGGCGGCGATCCCCAGCCCGAACAGCGGGTCGAAGGCGCCGATGCCGGTCCAGCCCGTCAGCAGGATGGCGACGATCACCGCCGTGTTCATCAGCAGATCGCCCGAGTAGTGCAGGCGGTCGGCTCCGATCGCGACGGAGCCCGTGGCCTTGATGACGTGCCGCTGGAAGGTGATCAGCCCGGCGGTCAGCAGGATGGACAGCAGCATCACCCCGATGCCGACCGCCCCTTCCCCCACCGGTTCCGGGCGGATGAGGCGGCGCACCGCCTCGATCGTCAGGAACAGGGCGGAGCCGCCGATGAAGGCCGCCTGGGCCAGGGCCGCCAGCGCCTCCGCCTTGCCGTGGCCGAAGCGGTGCGCCTCGTCCGGCGGCCGCAACGCCGCCCGCACGCCCAGCAGCGTCACGACCGACGCCAGCAGGTCGGTGCTGGAGTCGATCAGGGATGACAGGATGCTGACCGAGTCGGTCGCCAGATAGGCCAGCAGCTTCGACGCGATCAAGGTTGCCGACACCGACACGCTGGCGTAGGTGGCGTACCGGCGCAGCCGGTGAGTGTGCGTTTCGGTCATCGGTCCCTTCGGCCCCGTGGCAGATGAGACCGTTTTAGGGGTAAAGACGCTCCGTCGTCCACCGCGCCTCCGTCGCATCGCCCTCGCCCGCACGGGTGTAGAGCACCCGCTCGTGCAGGCGGAAGGGCCGGTCCTGCCAGAACTCGACGCGGCGCGGCAGGATGCGGAACCCGGTCCAGTGCGGCGGGCGCGGCACAGCCCCCAGCCCGAACTTGGCGGCGTACTGGGCGACGCGCTTCTCCAGTTCCCACCGGCCTTCCAGCGGGCGCGACTGCTGCGACGCCCACGCGCCGATGCGGCTTTCCCGCGCGCGGCTTTCGAAATAGGCGTCGGCCTCGGCATCCGTGACCTGCTCCACCGCGCCCTCCACGCGGACCTGGCGCCGCAGCGTCTTCCAGTGGAAGCACAGCGCGGCGTTCGGGTTCGCCAGCAGCTGCTCGCCCTTGCGGCTTTCCGTGTTGGTGTAGAAGACGAAGCCGCGCGGGTCGATTCCCTTCAGCAGCACCATGCGGACGGACGGCACGCCCTGCGCGTCGGCGGTGGCCAGCGCCATGGCGTTGGGGTCGTTGGGCTCGGTCCGCCCCGCCTCCTCCAGCCATTCCTGGAACAGTTCGTATGGATCCCGATCCTTGGTCTCGCTCATGATCCCCTCTTGCGCGCCCTTTCGCGGCGCCTGGTGCTGGTGTGCTTTGGGGTTGAAATGCCGGTCACAGCTTCGTCCCAATTCACAGATAGCATAGGCTCGCATATATCAGTGTCCACCGGCGCTTTGCCCGGAAGGCGCGCCGACATTTAACCGTTCGAGGCACCATCGATGTTCGTGAAGAAACTCCTCCCGGCCGCCGTGGCCGTCGCCCTGCTCGCGGGTTGCGCAAACACTCCGAAGGAAGCCGCCAAGGAGGAAGGCGTCGTCGTCGGCCCCATCATGACGCAATACGGTTCGGGCACGGGCAAGGTGGCCTCTTCGGGCGTGGGCACGCTGCTCGGCGCCTTCATCGGGCGCGGGGTGAAGATCGACGACGCCGACGTCAGCTACGCCGAGGGTGCCGCCCGCCGCGCCTACGGCGCCCCGATCGGCGATCCGGTCGGCTGGTCGAACCCCCAGACGGGCCACTCCGGTTCCGTGACCACGATCCGCGAAGGGTACAACAGCGCCGGACAGTATTGCCGCGAATTCAAGCAGGCTGTGGCCGTCGGCGGCAAGACGGAATTGGGCTACGGAACCGCTTGCAAACAGGCCGACGGTGCGTGGAAGATCGTCGCCAACTCGTAACATCGTTGCCCCGGGCTTCGGGGCGGGAAAGCTTTGGCCGTAGACAGCATGCGTGACCCTTATCAAATACTCGGGCTCAGCCGTTCCGCGAGTGCCGACGACATCAAGAAGGCGTACCGCAAGCTCGCCAAGGAACACCACCCCGACCTGAAGCCGGGCAACGCCGGCAATGAGGAGCGCTTCAAGGAGATCTCGGCGGCCTACACGCTGCTGTCCGATCCCGAGAAGCGCGCCCGCTTCGACCGGGGGGAGATCGACTCCTCCGGCCAGGAACGGCACCACGGCTTCGGCGCCCGCTCCCACGCCTATTCGGGCGGTGGTCGAAGCCGCGGCTTCGGCGGCGGAAGCGACGACTCCTTCTTCGGCGGCGAGGACTGGTTCTCCGACCTGTTCGGCGGCGGACGCCGGCGCGGCGCCGGCCAGCAGGCCGGCGGCGGGACCGGTGCGGGCGGCGGGCCGCGGGCGCGCGGCAGCGACATCGCCTACTCGGTCACTGTTCCCTTCATCGAGGCGGCGCAGGGCACCAAGCGGCGCGTCAACCTTTCCAACGGCAAGAGCATCGACGTCACCGTGCCGCCCGGCACCGAGGACCAGCAGAAGCTGCGCCTGAAGGGCCAGGGCCTGCCGGGCACGGGCGGTGGTGCTGGCGACGCCATCATCGAGGTGCATGTCGAGCCGCACCCCTACTTCACCCGCCAGGGCGCCGACATCCATGTCGAGGTGCCGATCACCCTGAACGAGGCGGTGCTGGGCGCCAGCATCCGCGTGCCCACGGTCAGCGGCCCGGTCGCGGTGAAGGTCCCGCCGGGGTCCAACACCGGCTCCACCCTGCGCCTGCGTGGCAAGGGCGTGATGAATCAGACGACCAAGCAGCCCGGCGACCAGTATGTGAAGCTGAAGGTCGTCCTGCCCGACCCGCCCGACGCCGAACTGGTGAAGTTCGTTGAGGAATGGGCCAAGACGCGCAGCTACGACGTGCGCAAGAAGGCTGGGTTGGATTAAGCCGGATATGGTCCAGGTTGAGTTTCGGCGGCGCCTTAACTCAACCTACACCTTTATGTCAAAGAAAAGCCCTGACCGGAAAAGAGGTTGATGCGGCGGCCTTACGCCTTCATCAATGGCGGTGAATTGCCCGAAACGGTTTTCGCCGCTTGCGTAGGACGTCATGCCGCCGATCCCCAAAAAAGTCATCGTCGCCCTTTCCGTTATTGCCGCGCTTCTGCTTGCCTGGTTTGCCTTCGCGGCCTGGTCCGACTATTCGCATGAACGCGCCGAGGAGATGGCGACCTACAGCGACTTCGTGTCGGCGGCCGAGCGGGGCGAAATTGCCTCCGTCATCTTCCGCGAGGACGGCGCCCACGCCGCCACCACGGACGGCAATCGCCTGCGCGTCGTCGTCCCGGTCACCGACGACCTGATGAAGGAGCTGCGCGCCCGCAAGGTCGCCATGACCTTCGACGATGGGCCGGGCGGGCTGGTGCCGCGCACCATGGACGTGCTGGACAAGCTGGCGCCCTTCCTGGTGGTCGGACTGCTGCTCGGCGCGCTGCTGCTCAGCGGCGGGCAGTTCATGGGCATGGGCCGCGCCACCCGCGTCCGCCCGCGTGACACCCGCACGGTGTTCGCCGACGTGGCCGGCGTGGACGAGGCCAAGGAGGAACTGCGGGAGACCGTGGAGTTCCTGCGCGACCCGCGCCGCTTCGCCATGGCCGGCGCCCGGGTGCCGAAGGGCATACTGCTGGTCGGCCCGCCGGGCACCGGCAAGACCATGCTGGCAAAGGCCGCGGCCGGCGAGGCCGGCGTGCCGGTCTTCACCGCGTCGGGCTCCGACTTCGTGGAGATGTTCGTCGGGCTGGGGGCCGCGCGCGTGCGCAACGTCTTCAAGACGGCGCGGGCCAACGCCCCCTGCATCCTGTTCATCGACGAGGTGGACGCGCTGGCCGGCAAGCGCGGCGAGTCCAACTCCCACTCCGAGCGGGAGCAGACGCTGAACCAGCTTCTGGTGGAGATGGACGGCATCGTGGACGGCGGCGACGTGGTGGTCATCGCGGCGACCAACCGTGCGGAGATGCTGGACCCCGCCGTCACCCGCCCCGGCCGCTTCGACCGCCACATCCACGTCGCCCTGCCCGACGTGGCCGGGCGCGAGGCCATCCTGGGCGTCCACACCGGTCGCCTCCAGCTCGCCGCCGACGTCTGCGTGCGGACGGTGGCGCGCGGCACGCCCGGCTTCTCCGGCGCGGAGCTTGCCAACCTGACCAACGAGGCCGCCCTGTCCGCCGCGCGCAACGGGCGCGTGGTGGTCAACATGGGGGATTTCGAGGCCGCCAAGGACCGCGTCCTGCTCGGCAACGAGCGGCGCAGCCTCGCGCTCTCCGACCATGAGCGCCGCCTGACCGCCTATCACGAGGCCGGCCACGCGCTGGTCTCCATCCGCTGCCCGGAGGCCGACCCGATCCACAAGGCCACCATCATCCCGCGCGGCCGCGCGCTGGGCATGGTCGTGCGCCTGCCGGAAGGCGACCGGGTGTCGGTCTCACGGGCCAAGCTGCTGGCCGACATCGCCGTCGCCATGGCCGGCCGTGCGGCGGAAGAGCTGATCTTCGGCGACGATGCCGTGACCACCGGGGCGGAGGCCGACTTCCGCGCCGCCACCGATCTGGCGCGCCGCATGGTCACCGCCTGGGGCATGAGCGAGGCCATCGGCTTCGTCGCCCACGCCGGCAACGACCCCGCCGTCGTCCGGTCGGAGCGCACCGCCTGGCGCATCGACGAGGAGGTCCGCCGAATCACCGATGAGGGGATGGAGCGCGCGCGCCGCATCCTGCTCGCCAACCGCGCGGCGCTGGAAGGGATCGCCATCGCTCTGCTGGAGCGCGAGACGCTGAGCGGCGCGGAAATCGGCGACCTCGCCGAGCATGAGCGGGAAACCGAAGCGGCCTGAGCGAGGAAATGCGCGTCGGGTCCACCGACGCGCATTGCCGCAGCGCCGCATACGGGGGTAAATTGAGCCGACGTTAACCGGCATACATATATTCGTATACGCATGATCAGGTGTGGGACCGAGAATGGCTGATGGAATCGCCCGGCGGACGGCCATGGGCCTCGCCTTCACCGCCGTTCTCGCTGCGTCGCTTGGGAGCGCGAATGCCGCGACACCCGCGCAGCCCGTCCCCGTGAAGGTCGGCGCCTACGAGTTCCCACCCTACGTGAACGAGGCCGGCGACGGCGTCACGCGCGGTTTCGTCGATCTGCTGAACGCCGCGCAGTCCGACTTCCGGTTCGACCTGATCCGCACCTCCCCCCAGCGCCGCTACGAGGATCTGGAACAGGGTCGCTTCGACCTGATCGCTTTCGAGAGCATCGCCTGGGGCTGGGCCGGGCGTCCGGTGGAGGCGTCGCGCAGCTTCTTTCGCGACGCGGAGGTCTTCGTCGCCAAGGCCGGTCCCGGCGTGGACCAATCCTTCTTCGACAATCTCCAGGGCAAGTCGATCCTCGGCCGTTTGGGCTACCATTACGCCTTCGCCGGCTTCGACGCCGACCCGGCGGTGCTGGAGAAGCGCTTCAACACCCGCCTGACCACGACGCACGAGGGGAACGTGCGCAGCGTCGTGGCGGGCCGCGCCGCGCTGGCCATCGTCACGCGATCCTTCCTGACGCGCTTCCTGAAGGCCAACCCGGACCTCGCCGCCCAGCTGCTGGTGTCCGACCGCACCGACCAGATCTACGACCACACCATCCTCGTCCGCCGAGGCGCGCCCGTCACCGCCGCCTGGGTGAACGCCACGCTCGACCGGCTGGAGGCCGACGGCACGCTGGCGGGCTTCTGGGCGCGCCAGGGGATCGCCCCCCAGGGAATCGCCCCATGACGGCGCCGCGCAGCCTGCCCGAGCAACGGCGCGGCCGGTCGCTGCTGACGCGCGTCGGCGCCACGATCATGGTGACCGCGGTGACCGTCGGCGTGATCGCCGTTGGCGTTTCCGCCAGCGTCGTCGGGCGGCAGCAGGAGCAGGCGCTGGTCCGCCGCGCCGAGCTGGTCGCGGCCATGCAGGCCGACGCGCTGGCCGCACCGGTGTGGGAGTTCGACGAGCGCGCGGTGCGCACGATGATCGAAGCCCTGCGCGAGCGCGACCCGGCCATCCGCTCCGTCGCGGTCCTTGAACCCGGCCGGACCGAAGCCTTCGCCGAAACCGGCGGAGCGGGGCCGAACTCCGGATCCGTCACGGTCGAGTGGCCGATCCTCCTGCGGGGCGGCGATGGGCTGACCCGCAAGGTCGGCACACTGCGCCTCCTCTACTCCACGGCGGAGGTGCAGGAGGGCACGCTGAAGGCGCTGCTGCCCGTGGTCGGTCTGTTGCTGCTGTCGCTGGTGTCCGTGGTCGCGATCATCAGCGCGATGCTGAACCGCGTCGTGCTGCGCCCCCTGGGCCGGCTGACCCAGGCCGCCCAGGACATGGCGCACGGCGACTACGGCGCCCGTCTGGCGACCGAACGGGCGGACGAGATCGGTGTGCTGACCCGCAGCTTCAACCACATGGCGGAGACGGTCCAGGACTACACCCAGACCCTGGAAAGCCGCGTGCGGGAACGGACGGAGGCGCTGGCCGACATCAACCAGCGGATCATGGACAGCATCAACTACGCCCAGCTCATCCAATCCTCCATCCTGCCGAAGGCGGAGGTGCTGGAGGACGGCCTGGACGGGCATTTCGTGCTGTGGCGCCCGCGCGACGTGGTCAGCGGCGACTTCTACTATTTCCGCGCGGTCGGGGATGGCTTCCTCATCGGGGTCGCCGACTGCACCGGCCACGGCGTGCCCGGCGCCTTCATGACGATGACGGCCAGCGCCGTCATGAACAACATCGTCGATTCGATGGGTGCCGCCGACCCCGCCGCCCTGCTCGCCGCCGTGGACCGGAAGGTGCGCGCCGCCCTGCACCAGGACGGCACGGCGTCCAGTTGGGAGGGTGGCTTCGACAACGGGCTGGACCTCGCGCTGTGCCTCGTCCGGCCGGCGGAGGGACGGATGGTCTTCGCCGGCGCGCGCCTGCCGCTGTGGATCGCCGGGCCGGACGACCTTGCCGAGATCCGCCCCGACCGTCGCAGCCTCGGCTACCGCAGCACCGGCGGCGAGCCCGCCTTCACGAATCACGTCGTCCATCTCTCCGCGGACCAGACCTTCTATCTTTGCACCGACGGGCTGACCGACCAGTGCGGCGGGGAGCGCGGCCGGAGCTTCGGCAAGCGGCGCCTGCGGGAGGTCATCGAAAGCTGCCGCGGCCTGCCGCTGGACGCGCAGAAGGCCATCATCGAGACGAGCCTCGCGGGCTTCCAAGGCGATCAGCCCCAGCGCGACGACATCACGATGGTCGGCTTCCGGGTCCCTCCGGCCGCAACCGGCGCGCATCCCAAGGGTGCGGACACGCGCGAAACCGCGTATTTTTAAGTGCGAATGCCCTCGGGATTGGAAGCGTCTCGACGGGTCATTCGAATTCCTATAATTTCCGCGCCGGTTGAGACGGTTTGCTTGAGCCGGGATCGGAGGAGCGAAAGATCATGGCGCCGGTCACGATCGTTGTCGTCGAGGACGAGACGTCGCTTCGCCGCGACTTGGTCGAGTATCTGCGCGGCTGCGGATTCGACGCCATCGGCGCGAAGAACGGGCGTGAGCTTGACGAGGTCATGGCGTCCCGCTCCGTTGCGGTGGTGATTCTCGACATCAACCTGCCGGGCGAGGATGGATTCAAGATCGCCACGCGCCTGCGCGAAACGCCCAGCATCGGCATCATCATGGTCACGGCCCGCGGCTCCACCGTGGACCGCGTGGTCGGGCTGGAGATCGGGGCCGACGCCTATCTGGTGAAGCCGGTCGAGATGCGGGAGCTCGAAGCCCAGGTCAAGGCGCTGCTGCGCCGCCTGGAGAACGCCGCCGCCCCGCCCCGCCCCGTCGCACCTCAGGTCCAGCCGGCTCCCGCGGGCGCACCGTCCGCTCCGGAAGAAGCGAACTGGGTGCTGGACGCCACGGACTGGTCGCTGACCAGCCCCACCAGCGTGCGGATCAGCCTGACCAGCATGGAGATGAAGCTGGCCTCCCTGCTGGCCGGGCAGGCCCGCCAGCCGGCGACCCGCGACCAGATCTCCCAGGCGCTGTACAACCGCCGCTGGAACCCCGACGACCGCTCCATCGACACGGTGGTCGGCCGTCTGCGCCACAAGATCGAAGGCGCCATCGGCGGCCCCGCACCGCTGAAGTCGGTGCACGGCGTCGGCTACGTGTTCTCGGCTCCCGTCCGGGTGATGTGAACGCCCGCGCTCAGAACGCCAGCACGTAGCGCGCGTAGGGTGCCCCGGCGATCGGCGGCAAGTCCCTGTCCTTCACGAAGCCCATCCGCAGGTAGAGCGGAAGCGCCACGGTCATGGCCGGACTGGTGTGCAAGCCGATGCACTCCGCACGGTCCCTCTTCGCGCGGCGGATGCACTCCTCCGTCAAGCGGCGCCCAATTCCCCGGTTGCGGTGCGCGGGGTGGGTCACCAGCATGCGGATCGACGGCCATCCTTCCGGAAAGATGTCCGGATTGGACGCCGTTGGCGGCATGTAGCACACCGCACCGAGGATCGCGCCCCCATCGGCCGCGACGATCAACTGCCCTTTCTGGGCCAGGCCGGACATCCTCGCGACCGCTGCCAGCATGCCGTCCCACAGTTCCGGGTCGTAGCCGTCCTTCAGCACGTGCCACGACGCGACGGCCAGCGCGTCGACCGCATCATGCTCCTCCGCGACAGCGTCTCTGATGTCGTAGGCCACGATGTCGTAGGTCACCCTACCCTCCGTTCGGCATGATTCACGACGAAGCGCTCTCCCCCGGCGTGTCCTTCGGAAAGGTCAGGACGAAGCGGGTACCCTGCCCCGGCAGGCTTTCCACCGAAATCGCGCCTTTCAGCGCGCCGACGGTCAGATTGTGCACGATGTGCAGGCCAAGCCCGCTGCCGCCCTCGCCGCGGCGGGTGGTGAAGAAGGGGTCGAAGACCTGCGGCAGATGGTCGGCCGGGATGCCGCGGCCATTGTCGCCGTAGGTCAGGCGGACCGTGCCGGGAACCGGCTCCTCCACGGTGACGGTCAGGTGGCCGGCCTGCCCCTCCGCATAGGCGTGCGTCAGGGAGTTCATGACGAGGTTGGTCAGGATTTGCGACAGGGCGCCGGGATAGCTGTCCACCACCAGATCGTCCGGACAGGCGACCGAGATGCCGTGCCCGCCCTGGCGCAGCTTCGGCTCCAGGCTGACCAGGGTTTCCTGGATGTAACGGCGCAGGTTCACGGCGCGGCGTTCTGCGCTGGCGCGGTCCACGGCCACCTGCTTGAAGCTGGCGATCAGCCGCGCCGCCCGCTCGCAGTTGTCGAGGATCAGGGCCGTGGTGTCGGTGGCGGTCGCCAGATAGCGGTTGAAGTCCGCCTTGCTCAACGCCCCCTCCTGCATCCGCCCGCGCAGATGCCCGGTGGCGTCGGCGAGGTGGGACGCGCAGGAGACGGCGATGCCCACGGGCGTGTTGATCTCGTGCGCCACGCCGGCCACCAGCGCGCCGAGCGAGGCCAGCTTCTCCGCACGGACCATGGCCTCTTGCGCCTCGCGCAGGTGGGCGAGCGCGGTTTCCGCCTCCTGCCTCCGGCGTTCCGCCTCCTGGTTGGCGGAGCCGAGCTGCGCCTGCAGCCGGTCGCTGACGCGCACCAGACGGCGCTGCTCCCGCGTGCTGCGCCGGAAAGCCTCGACCAGCGCGTCGAAGTCCGCGCGCAGGTCGGGGGCCGCGGCGCCCAGCCTCTCCCCCAGAAGGCGGGCCTGCTCGATGGCCTGCTCCTCGGCGGCGAAGAGGTTGAAGGTCATGGCGCGCCGTCGGCCGGAAGCTGCTTCAGGGTGAAGGAGACGTGACGCAAGTCCTCCGCGAAGTCCTCACCGAGTTCCTGCATGGACTCGTCGTTCTCCTCGTAGAACCACGTCACGGCGATGGAGCGCCCGTCGCGGGCCGCCGTCTCCAGCATCTGGAGGATGTTCATCAGGGCCTTGGCGCTGGAGCTGTTGAAGTACAGCAGTTCCATGTCGAAACGCACCGGCGCGTCGCCGGGCTCCACCAGGAATGCGCGCAAAGCTCCGAAGATCGGTCCGAAGAAGGTCGCGACGTCGTCGGGGTAGGATTCTCCGCTGAGGCGGAGGATGCCGGCCGGGAAATCGAAATCGACTTCGGGGGTGCGACCGGTCGCGGGGATTTTCAGGGGTTCCATGCGCTGGCGTTCCATGATCGTCCGGGTGTCCACAACCGATCTCAAATCCGAACCTTGAGGCAGAAGAAGCTTCTGTCCGCGTCCATCGCGTGGAAATCATACTCGATGGGCTCGCTGGCGCGCCGGGCGATCTCGATCAGGCCGATGTTGGCGCCCCGGCTGCCTTCCTCCGGACACTCGCGCAGCTGTTCGCGGTAAAAGGTCTTGATCGCGTCCTTGTCCAAGCCCTTCAGGTAATCCAGCCGTTCGCGCAGGCGCGGCACGTCGCCGTTGTGCACCGTGTTGCCGCAGACGATGAAGACCTTGCCGCCTTCCATGCCGATGATGACCATGCCGGCGCTCAGTTCCACCGGCTTCGTGCTGGCGCCCGTCACCTTTTCCGCCGAATAGCGGATGATGTTCTGCATCTGCTCGACGAAGACCGAGAAGACGCGGCGCACGGTCGGCCCGTCCGTCTCCTCCAGCGTCATCTTCTCGCGCAGCGCCTCGCCGAGGGAGTAGAGGATGCCCTCCGACAAATACCCGCTGAACGAGAAGATGATGCCCTTGTCGTCCAGGTCGCGTTTGATGGCGGCGTATTGCTCAGCAAGCATGATGCCTTCCACGGAACTCCGGTCAGAGTGCAAAAGGTAGGGTGCAAAAGGTTTGGCGCGGTGCCGGCGCCGACTATCTCACCGCCCCGGCGAAAGGGCCACGGTCTTTCGCGCAGGCTCGGCTAAATCCCGATCGGCAGCCGTACGCGGAAGGTGCTGCCCCGCCCGACCGCGCTGTCCACCGCGATGGAGCCGCCGTGCAGCAGCACGATCTGCTGGACCGTGTGCAGCCCGATCCCGGTCCCCGGCACGCCGGCCGAGCCCGATCCCCGGTAATGGCGGTCGAACAGCAGGGAAAGCTCGTTTTCCGGGATGCCCCGCCCCTGGTCGGCCACGGACAGTTCCACCATGTCGCCGTCCGCGCGTCCCTGGATGGACACCACGCAGTCGGGGTCGGAGTATTTCAGCGCGTTGTTCAGCAGGTTCCCGAACAGCATCGCCAGCAGGTGCCCGTCGGCCATCAGCACCGGCGGCAGTCCGTCGAGGTCCAGCCGCAGGTCGCAGCCGGGATAGGCGGCGCGGAAGGGTTCCACCACGGAGCGCAGGAGCGCGCCCGGATCGACCGCCGCCTTCTGCACGGGCAGCGTGCCGACCTGAAGACGCTCGTCGGTCATGTGCTGGTCGATCAGGCCGGTCAGGCGCTGCACGCTGCTGCGGATGACGCGCAGCCGGTCCAGCGCCTCCGGGTCCACGCGCTCGGCGCGGAGCGCCAGCATCTGCGCGGCGCTGTCGATGATGGCGAGCGGCGTGCGGAACTCGTGGCTGACCATGGTGACGAACTGGCGCTGGCGCTCCCGCGCCGTCAGCTCGGCGTCCAGCGCGCGCTCCACGCGCTCCTTCGCGGCGACCAGCGCCGCCTGGTTCGCCGCCAGCTCCGCCGTGCGCGCCTCGACGCGCCGTTCCAGCGACTGGTTCAGCGCCACCATGTCCTCGTACAGGCAGACGTTGTCGAAACCGATGGAGACGCGGTGGCAGAACAGCTCCAGCATGCGGTGGTCGTCCTCGCCGTAGGGCTCGGGCCGCTCCAGCGCGAAAACCGTGGTCCCGTGCTCCCGCGTGCGGAAGGCCAGGATGCAGCGGTCGGCGCCGAAGGCGCTGCGCTGGGTCTCGAAGGCGTCGATCACGATGGCAGCCAGATCGGGCGGCAGCGCCCCGGCCGCCGGCTTCCCGATCAGGCGGGCAAAGCGGCCGGAGCCGGACACCACCGTCGCCCGCCCCTTCCCGTCGCCCCGGTCCACCATGCGGCAGGCCAGCACCGCGCCGCCGCCGTTGTCCACGACCTTGGACAGCTGGTCCACCAGCTCTTCCACCAGCGCCCGCATGGAGCGCGTCTCGAACAGCGGCGCGGAGGCGCTCAGGATGCGCTCCAGCCCCTGGCGGTGCCGTTCGATGGTCACGATGTCGCGCCACGCCCGGAGCGCGCTGACCAGCGTGGTGTAGAGCCGTTGCGCCGTCAGCTCGCTCTTGGACTTGTAGTCGTTGATGTCGTAGGCGACGACGACGTCGCGCTCCGGCGCCTGGCCGGGCTGGCCGGTGCGCAGCACGATGCGCATGCGGCGGTTTCCCAGATCCTCGCGGATGAAGCGGACCAGCCGCAGCCCGGCGTCGTCCGTTTCCATCACCACGTCGAGCAGGGCCACGGGGATGTCGGGCCGGACCGCCAGCACGGACCGGGCCGCCGCCGCCGACAGGGCGCTGATGACCTCGAACGGCCGCCCCTCGAACTCGAAGTCGCGCAGCAGCACCTCGGTCATGGTGTGGACCTGCGGGTCGTCGTCCACCACCAGAATCGGCCAGGGTTCCGCGACCCGCGCCGGTTGGGCGGAATCATCGAGCGTTTCATCACCAGGGCCGAACAGCGGCTCGTCGTCCAGCTCCTCGCCCAGTGCGCGGCTCATCCACTCCCCCCGAATCACCCCGACAAACCTCAAACGACAGCCCTTAAGGGGCCAACGCCCCGCCGTCCAGGACTGTCTCAACTTGTCACAAATTGCAGCACGTCGCTGAAAGGCGTCACGGAATGGCGACGATCCTCATCATTGCTGCATACCCAAGTATTAATGCGCCCCAGTATACTCCAAAAAATGAAGGGAAATAGGATGGGGCTGGAGCGGACGATGACGGCTGCCGGACGGTACGACACCCTTCAACGCCTGTTGTCGCGCCTGGATCGGCGGACGCGCGACCGGCTTTTGGAACATCTGGCCACGATGCCTCCGGCGCGGGGCCGCGCGGCGTCGCCTATGCGGGCGATGCTGCTCCAACTCTGCAACCGGCGCCGGGCGCACAGCCGCCGCCTGTGGGCGCGTTGGCTGGAGCCGGTGACCTTGCGCGACCCGGCCCTGCTCGCCATCGCCACGCCCCTGCCCGGCTGCATCCACCTCGCCGACACCGCCGGCTGGTGGGCCGCCCTGTCCCGGCGCATGGGCGGCACGCCCGCCGATATCCAGCACGGGGTCGAGCGTCGCCTCGCCCATGCCTCCCTCGACGGCGTGCTGACCTCCGACGAGGCCACCGGCTGGTCGGAGGCGCTGCGCGAACGGTCGCTGGAGGTGATCCGTTCCCTGCGCAAGGACGCTGGCGCCCGAATGGCCTTCCTGGAGGACGCCAACGCCGAGCGGGCGCTTGCAGCGGAGGCTCTGTCGCCGTCCGGCGATGCGCCGCAGCGGACTCTCGGGGACCTTGACCTGGACACGCTCACCACCGCCTTGAGCGTGGCGCCCGCGTGGCAGCGGCTCGGCGGGCGGGCCGCCACGATGGAGGTGGACGACCTGCTCGCCTCCGTGCGGAGCGCCCTGACCAGTGGCGGGATTTCGCCCGACGCCATGGCGCTCTACGCCGTGGCGGGGCTGTACGCGCGGCGCGACCCGCTGCTCGGCGCCGCCCTGCGCGCGCTGCTGCCGCTGCCGCTGGTCGAGGCGGCCGTTGCAGGGCTGTCCGCCGGCGCGGAGGACTTCCGCCTTCCCCTTTCGGAACTGGAGCCGATGAGCGGCACGCAGGTGCGCGGGCTGGACGGCGGGCTGCGGGCGCTGTTCGATGCGGCCATGGCGTCCGGCCATCCGCTGTCCCCGGCGGACGCCAAGCGGCTCGGCCGGGCGCTGGCCGGGGTGGTGGACGTTCACGCCCCGACGGGGCCGTGACGTGACCGCCGCGGACGTCTTCGCGCTGTCGGTGCTCGCCCTGGGGGTTGGCGCGCTTGGGCTGTCGGTCGTGCACGAAGCGGCGCGGATCACCGCGGTGGGTGCCCGCACCGCCTTGGCCCGCGGGAAAATCCAGGCGAGGACGGAGGAGCTGAAGGCCCTCAAGGGCCAGATCGCCGATGTGGAATCGCGCGCCGACCTGCAGCAGGCGACCTTCGAGCGTTTGGCGGCCGAGCGCGGCCGGATCAACGGCCTCATCAACTCGATCAAGGCGTCGAAGGTCGCCGTGGTCCACGAGCTGGGCGACCCGGAGAGCGGCGGGACGCTGTACGAATGCGACCTGCGCACCGTCCCCGACTTCAACCGGATCGACCCGCGCAACCTGCTGTTCGCCCGCGAAATCTGGGACCGCCGGAACATCGCCCATGTCTGGGCCGACACGCCGGAGGCCGCGCAGGCCGCGGTGCAGCGCGCCTTCACCGCCCGCTCCGGCGTGCTGCCGACGAAGCTCCAGCGCGCGGAATTCACCGGCGCAAATGGGGGCGCAAATGGGGGCGCAGACGGGGGCGGATCCGGATCGGGGGACGCGGCATGACCGCCCTCTGCCTCTACGCCGCCATTCTGCTGATGGTCGCCAGCGTCGTGGTCAACCGCAAGGGGGAGCGGCGCGTCAAGGCGGGACGGGAGAGCCTGAGCCTCGCCGACAAGGATTTGCGTGCGCTGGAGCAGCAGTTCCTGGAGTGCGGAAAGGCCCTGGACCTCGCCCAAAACCGCCTGACCGTGCTGGACGAGCGGGTGGCGGAGGCTGAAGCGCTCGTCCGGACGCTGGAGCGGCAGTTGGAGTCCTGCCAGAAGGCCCCCGCCGAACGCTATTACGTCTTCGACCGGCTGGAGCCGCGCCCCGGCACGATCTGGGAAGTGCCGGTGCGGCGGATGCCCGGCGTGCCCCCTGGCGGCGCGGCGATGGCGAGCGCTTGGCGCGACGGCCGCACCTATCTGCTGGCCGCCACCACCCAGCGGGAAGCCCTGGAGCGGGCCAGCCAACGCTTTCCCCGCATCAGCGGGTTCGAGGTCGGCCCGGCCACCGCCTGCCGCCTGTTCCAGACGGCGTGCTCGGCCTCTCTCCCCAGGGAGGCACCGGAGCGCAAGCGGGCCTGAGCCCGTTTGTGGGCCGCGCCACAGCGCCCGATGGTATCGCGCGCGTAGGATACCGGCAATGCCAGCCCCTTTCCTCCGGTCCACGCCATGCCGCACCATCCGCCGCACCGCCCTGTGCCTCCGCCGCCAGTTCCCGCTCCGAAGCCGACGCGCCGGCGTCCCAAACGCCTTCCGTTGGACGACCACAGCTGCCCGCGCCGTGAGGTCGCCGTGCTGAGCGAAACCGACAGCGGTGTCCATTGGAACCACCCCTGGGACAAGGCTTGACCGGAAGCGGCCCATCCCTATATCCGACGCGCCTGCCCGTGAGGACGACCTCACCGCGCCATGCCGGGTTCCGGCACAGGGGGGAGCATGGCGGGGACGACCCTGCCTCCACGGTTCCGGAGGTGCCCCATGGCTTGGGCCGCCCTGTTCTTCGCCGGCCTGTTCGAAGTGGGCTGGGCCATCGGCCTGAAGCTGACGGACGGCTTCACCCGTCCCCTGCCGACCATCCTCACCATCGGCTGCATCGTGACGAGCCTTGGTCTTCTGGGGCTGTCGCTGAGGAGTCTGCCGCTCGGCACGGCCTACGCCGTGTGGACCGGCATCGGCACGGTCGGCACCGTGCTGCTCGGCATCTGGCTGTATGGGGAGTCCGCCGACGCGCTGCGGCTCGGCTGCATCGCCCTGATCGTGGCGGGCGTCGTCGGGCTGAAGCTGGTCACGCCGTAGACGGCTCCCGCTCCAGCGCCGCACGCGCGGCGTAGCCGAGCCCGCCGACCACCGCCAACCCGGCCAGGAAGGCGATGCCGCGCGCCGCCTTTCCGGTGGTGGTCAGCGTTAGATGCTTTTCCTGGTCGATGAAGCGCCCGTGCGTACGGTGCAGGTCACGGACCGGCTGGAACAGGTTGTCCGGACGGTCGTGCCGGTCCTCCTCGTCCGTCTCCTGCCCTTCGAAGGCCATGGCGGCGACCCGGTGGTCGGCGAAGGCCGGCGAGGCGTGGGTGCCCAGGATCGCCTCCACGGTCGAGAAGCCCAGCCAGTGCTCCCGCTTCGGATTCTCGGCCGCCGCGACGATGGCGAGGCCGATGTCTTCCGGATCGTAGATGGTGCCGACCGGCTTGGCGCGGTGCGGCATGTGGCTGCGCGCCCAATCGAACTGCGGCGTGTTGACCGCCGGCAACTGCACCATGGACAACTGCACGTTGCTGCCGTCGTGGATCAGTTCGGTGCGCAGGCTGTCGAAGAAGCCGCGAATGGCGCTCTTGGCGCCGCAATAGGCGGCCTGCAATGGAATGGAGCGGTAGGCCAGCGCCGATCCCACCTGGAGAATCGTCCCCCGGTCGCGCGGCAGCATATGGTGCAGCGCCGCCATGGCGCCGTGCGCGGATCCGAGATAGGTGACCTCGGTGACCCGCCGAAGCTCCTCCGGCGACAGGTCGCGCACGCGGCCGAACACCGTCACCATGGCGTTGTTGACCCAGACATCGATGGGACCGAGCGCGCGCTCCACCGCGTCCGCGGCGGCGAACATGGCGTCGGCGTCGGCCACGTCCGCCGGGATCACCAGCGCCTTGCCACCGAGTTGCTCAACCTCGACCCGCACATCCTCCAGCGCCTCGCGCGAACGGGCAATCAGGCCGATGGACGCCCCCCACTGCTGGGCGAAGGCCAGCGCTGTGGCGCGGCCAACCCCGGCGGAGGCTCCGGTGACGACGACCACAGGGCGGGAGGCGGGACGGTGCGGGGCCATGGGCGAACCTCTCGACGGCGGGACAACTCACGCTGCCCCAACTCCCCAAACGGCCCGCCGGTTCCCGTTTACTGGGCCTCGACGATCTCGAAATCGTGGGTGATCGCGGCGGTGGCGCCCAGCATGATCGAGGCGGAGCAGTATTTTTCCGCCGACAAGGAAATGGCGCGCTCCACCTTCGCCGGATCGAGCCCGCGGCCGGTCACGACGAAGTGGACGTGGATCTTGGTGAAGACCTTGGGATCGGTGTCGGCGCGTTCGGCCT
Source organism: Azospirillum mesophilum (assembly GCF_053470405.2). NCBI lineage: Bacteria > Pseudomonadati > Pseudomonadota > Alphaproteobacteria > Rhodospirillales > Azospirillaceae > Azospirillum > Azospirillum mesophilum. The sequence continues at coordinate 262,257 of NZ_JBPXMQ020000003.1, read as the reverse complement.
CGATCTCGGCCACGCAGTCGGTGACGGCCTGCCGGCCCTTCTCCAGGATCATCACCACGTCGATAGAGGTGCAGCCGCCCATGCCGATCAGCAGCATTTCCATCGGCCGGATGCCGAGGTTGCGCCCGCCGACCTCCGGCGCGGCGTCCATCACGACGGCATGACCGCTGCCGGACTCGCCGACGAACATCTTGCCCTCGACCCACCTCACACGCGCCTTCATGGCGGATTCTCCTTGTCCGTTTTTCCCTTTACCCCCTCGCCCGCCTCCGGCGGGAGAGGGAGTTATTATTCCTCAAGCGGATGGCAGGGCTTGCAGGTGGTCGGCCAGGGCTCGCCCAGGTCTTCCACCCAGCAGCACCACGCGCTCCCGTCCAGCCGGATGCAGCCGCCGCCCGCGAAGTGCAGCACCACCCCGCCCTGCACCGCCTCCAGCGTCAGCAGTTCGAGGATCTGCTTGCGGTTTTTCAGGTCGATGTCCTTGACCTTGGCGCCGGTCACCCCCTCCACGCGCACGCCGCAGTGGACACGCTCGTAGGGGGTGAGGTCGTCGTCGTCCGCCGAGGGGCCGGGGCGCGGCTGGTCGGCGGCCTCCCACCGGAAGCGGTTGACCACCATCGCGAAGCGCTTCTCGTCCGGCAGGAAGCACATGTCGCCGATGGGCACGATGGCGTCCTGAAGACAGGCGGAGACGACCTTCAGGTCTTCCTCGTCCTGGGCGCGCAGGCGGATCGGCGTGACGGTCATCGGATTCCTCGGGCTATGGCTGCGGACGGCGGAGCCGGGACGCGCTCAGTCGTCCTCGGCCCGGATGCGTTCGATGTCCGCGCCGCAGGCCGCCAGCTTCTCTTCCAGCCGTTCGTAGCCACGGTCGAGATGGTAGACGCGGTTGACCGTCGTCTCCCCCTCGGCCGCGAGGCCGGCGAGAACCAGCGACACCGACGCGCGGAGATCCGTCGCCATAACGGGCGCGCCGGTCAAACGCTCCACCCCCCGGACGAGGGCGGACGAACCGTGCACCGTAATGCGGGCTCCCATGCGCATCAGCTCGGGCGCGTGCATGAACCGATTCTCAAATATGGTCTCGGTGATCATGCCTGCACCCCTCGCCGTGCACATCAGCGCCATCATCTGGGCCTGAAGGTCGGTGGGGAAGCCGGGGAACGGCTCGGTCATCACGTCGACGCCGACCAGTTCGCCGTTCGCCCGCGACACGCGGATGCCCGCCTGACCGTCGCGGTCGATCTCCGTGAACGCGACGCCGGCCGGGGTCAGCGCCTTCACCGCCGCCTTGATCAGGTCCATGCGGGTGTTCAGGATGTCCAGCGTGCCGCCGGTCATCGCGGCGGCCATGGCGTAGGTGCCCGTCTCGATGCGGTCCGGCACCACCATGTGGCGGGCGCCGTGCAGCCGGTCCACGCCCTCGATGGTCAGGCGGTCGGTGCCGAGGCCGGTGATCGTCGCGCCCATCTTGACCAGGCACTCGGCGAGGTCGGTCACCTCCGGCTCGCGCGCGGCGTTGACCAGCACGGTCGTGCCCTTCGCCAGCGTGGCGGCCATCAGCAGGTTCTCGGTCGCACCGACGGAGACCTTCGGGAACACATACTCCGCCCCGCGCAGGCCGCCCTTCGGCGCCTTCGCGACGATGTAGCCGCCCTCGATCTGGATGTCCGCACCCATGGCCTCCAGGCCCTTGATGTGCAGGTCCACCGGACGCGCGCCGATGGCGCAGCCGCCGGGCAGCGACACCTTGGCCTCGCCGCAGCGGGCGAGCAGCGGCCCCAGCACCAGCACGCTCGCCCGCATCTTGCGGACGAGGTCGTAGGGCGCCGTCGTGTTGGTGATGTCGCGGGCGGTGAAGTCCACCGCGCGGCCCGCGCACTCCCCGCCGGCCCCGGCCATGTGGATCGCCACGCCGTGCTGGAGCAGCAGGTTGCACAGCGTGTTGATGTCCGCGAGGATCGGCAGGTTGGTGAGGGTCAGCGTCTCCTCGGTGAGGAGGGCCGCCGTCATCAGCGGCAGCGCGGCGTTCTTGGCGCCGCCCACCGTGATGGACCCGTGCAGGGGCTTGCCGCCGCGAATGCGGATCTTGTCCATGAAGCTGTCTTGTCCGGTCTGAAACTGTCAATAAGGGCTGTGGCCCGGCGGATTACAACCGGGGCAGCGTCACTCCCTTTTGGCCCATGTACTTGCCGGACTTGTCCGCGTAGGAGGTCTCGCAGACGCTGTCCCCCTTCAGGAACAGGAACTGGCAGAGGCCTTCGTTGGCGTACACCTTCGCCGGCAGGGGCGTCGTGTTTGAAATCTCCAGCGTGACGTGGCCTTCCCATTCGGGTTCCAGCGGCGTCACGTTCACGATCAGGCCGCAGCGCGCGTAGGTGCTCTTGCCCAGGCAGATCACCAGGACGTCGCGCGGGATGCGGAAATACTCCACCGTGCGGGCCAGCGCGAAGCTGTTCGGCGGAATGATGCAGACGTCCACCTTGCGGTCCACGAAGCTGCTGTCGTCGAACTCCTTCGGGTCGACGATGGCGTTGTCCACATTGGTGAAGATCTTGAATTCGTCGGCGACCCGCGCGTCGTAGCCGTAGGACGACAGCCCGTAGGAGATCACGCCCGCGCGCTGCTGCTTCTCGACGAACGGCTCGATCATGCCTTTGGTCTCGGCCATCTCGCGGATCCAGGTGTCCGGCATGATGCCCATCGTCGGGTACTCCTCGGGTCTTGCGTGGGGTTGAATCTACAAGGCGTTGTAGCGGAGCATGCGGGCGCGCTCAAGCTCCGGCATTGACGGGCGCCGCAACGCTCCTCATCATTCTTCGAAGGCTTAGCGCGGGAGCACCATCATGGCACAGGTCGAAATTCGCGACATCGACGATGGTCTGTTCGAAGCCCTGCGCCGCCGTGCCCAGCGCAACAGCCGCTCGCTGGATCAGGAATTGCGGGAAATCCTGCGGGCCGCCGTTGCGCCCGACCGCGCATCGTTCCTGGGCGAGGCGCGGCGGATCCGCAAGCGGACCATTGGGCGGCCCCAGACCGACAGCGCCGATCTGTTGCGGGAGGATCGTGACCGATGAGCATCGTGGTGGATGCCTCGGTCGTCGTGAAGCTGTTCGTCCAGGAGGAAGGGTCCGAGCGAGCGGAGGCATCGTTCGCGTCACAGCAAGCGCTCTCGGCGCCTCGGCTGATCGCGGCTGAAGTCGCGTCCACCCTGACGAAGCAGGTGAGGCGCGGTGAAATCGACGTAGCCACGGCCGAGGATGCCGTGCTCGCCCTCTCCGCGGCGTTGTCCGGGGGAATGCTCGACGTGTGCGCGGACGAAACCTTGCTGACGTCCGCCGCACGCCTGTCCTTGACATTGGGGCACGCCCTGTACGACTGCCTGTATCTCGCGCTTGCCATCGAATTGGGGGGCCGCTTGGTCACCGCCGACCGGCGGTTCGAACAAAAGCTGCACCAGCACGGCTTCGCCACATACACCGCACCCTTCTGAACATCGGACTCCGCTGAATGACCATCACCCTCTCCCTCGCCGGCCGGCTGAACCCGGAGGAGGTGAAGCAAATCCACGGCGAACTGCGCGCCTTCAACGAGCAATTCACCAAGCCCTACGACCTGCAAGATCTGATGATCACCGCGCGCGACGGCCAGGGCACGCTGATGGGCGGCCTGACCGGCTACACGAACTGGGAGTGGCTGTATGTGGACTATCTGTGGGTTCACGAGAGCCAGCGCCGCACGGGCCTGGGGTCACGCCTGCTGACCCTGGCCGAGGAGGAGGGCATGCGGCGCGGCTGCCGCTGGTCGCGGCTGTACACGTACGATTTTCAGGCGCCGGGCTTCTATCGGAAGCGCGGCTACGAGGTTTGGGCGGAGTTGGACGGCTATCCGCCGGGCCACACGCAGATCTGGCTGCGGAAGACGCTGGCGCAGGGTTAGCCCTGCGCCTCCTCGTCCTTCCGGCCCCGCGCCTGCTCCTTGCGCTTGCGCAGGTTCTCGCGCAGGCGCGCGGCGAGACGGTCCTGCTTGTCGTCCTTCTTCGGGGGGGCGGCGGGCTTGCTGGTCTGGTCGGTGTTGGTCTGGTCGGCGTCAATCGGGTTGTCTGGGGTCATGCGGCGCTCGCGGCTGACGGTGCGGCGGTGATGCCTGGGGTGTTCCAGCGCTGGTTCCAGGCCTGGAACATCAGGACGCTCCAGAGCTGGTGCTGGTTGTTGCGGGTGCCCTCCAGATGCTCGGCCCAGCGGGCGCGGATCGGGGCGGGGTCGAAGAAGCCGTCGGCGCGCAGGCGGCTCTCGTCCAGCAGATCCTCGGCCCAGTCGCGCAGCGGACCGCGCAGCCAGGAGTCGATGGGAACGGCGAAGCCGGACTTGGGCCGCTCCACCAGATCGCGCGGGACGTGGCGGTAGAGCACCTGCCGCAGCAGCCACTTGCCCTTGCCGTCGCGGATCTTCTGGGACAGCGGCACCCGCCACGCGAACTCCACCACCCGATGGTCGAGCAGAGGCACGCGCGCTTCCAGCGACACGCCCATGCTGGCGCGGTCCACCTTGGCGAGGATGTCGTCGGGCAGATAGGTGACCGTGTCGAGATACTGCATCCGCTCGACGAAGTCGGATATCGCGGCGCTCCCCTCACTCCACAGCAGCCCGCGCGGCTCCCGCCCATGGCGGACCAGCGTTTCAGGCTCGTCCCACTGGCTGACCAGTCGGCGGTAGAGCGCGTCGGGGTCGCCGGCCCCCAGCACGCCGGCCAGCTTGTGCAGCTTGTCGCCGGGCTGGCGCGGGCGGCGCGAGGCCGGGACCAGCGCCGCCAGCGCGTCCCAGCTCTGCGGCCGGACGGCCCGGATCAGCCCGGCGGCGCCCCGCCGCAGGCCGGCCGGAACGGACGCCATCCGGCGCCACACGGCCGGCCCCCAGAAATAGCGATTGTAGCCGGCGAACAGCTCGTCCCCGCCGTCGCCGGACAGGGCCACGGTGACGGACCGCCGCGTCATCTCCGACACCAGCAGGGTCGGGATTTGCGAGCTGTCGGCGAAAGGCTCGTCATACCAGTCGGCCAAGCGCGGGATGCTGTCCAGCGCATGACCGGCGTCCACCCGCAGGTCGGTGTGCTCGGTGCCGAGATGGGTGGCGACGGCGCGGGCGTGGGCGGCCTCGTCATAGTCGCCCTCGCCGAAGCCGATGGTGAAGGTGCGCACCGGGCGGTCGCTCTGCGCCTGCATCAGCGCGACGACCGTGGAACTGTCGATGCCACCGGACAGGAAGGCGCCCAGCGGCACGTCGGCCATCATCTGCCGTCCGACAGCGTCCTTCAGCAGCGATTCCAGCGCGTCGGTGGCGTCCGCGTCGGATAGGGACAGGCGGTCGTCGATGCCGGCGCGCGCGGCGGTGCCCGCGTCCCAATAGACGGTGCGCTCGGGCTCCCGGCCAGGGCGGACGGTGAGGAGCGTGCCCGGCTCCAGCTTCGACACGCCCTTGTAGACGCTGTGCGGGGCCGGGACATAGCTGAAGCGCATGTAGGCGGCCAGCGCGTCGCGGTCGATCTCCGCCGCGAAGGCCGGGTGGGCGCGCAATGCCTTGGGCTGCGAGCCGAACAGCAGCGTGCCGTTCATGCGCGCCCAATAGAGCGGCTTCACGCCGAGATGGTCCCGCACCAGGTACAGCACCCGGTCGCGCCGGTCCCACAGGGCGAAGGCGAAGATGCCGACGAGGCGCTTCACCGTCCGCTCGACGCCCCAGGCGGCGCAGCCCTCCAGCAGCACTTCCGTGTCGGAATGGCCGCGGAAGCGGTGCCCGGCGCTTTCCAGCTCGGCGCGGAGGTCCTGGAAATTGTAGATCTCGCCGTTGTAGGCGATGACCCAGCGGCCGTCCGCCGACTCCATGGGCTGACGCCCGAGCGGCGACAGGTCGACGATGGCGAGCCGCCGGTGGCCGAGCGCGATGCCCGCGGCCTCATCCGCCCACACGGCCTCGCCATCGGGGCCACGATGCGCGATGGTGTCGGCCATGCGCCGCGCGACGGCCTCGAAAGCGCCCGCCTCCGGCCCGAATGCGGGCCGGCGGTCGGATTCGGCCAGGAAGCCGCAGAAGCCGCACACGGCGCGTTGCCTATCTTATTGGTCGGAACGTCTTAGTGGTCGGAACGGTGCAGGATGCTGTCGCGCAGGCCTGTGTCGTAGGCCATGCCGTCCGGCGTGATCACCGCGTGGCCGGGTTCACGGCGCACCATGCCCTTGCGCTCCAGGATGGTCCAAACGGCCGCGTTGGACAGGCCGGTGGCGTCGCGGCTGGCGACCACCGCGCTGCCGACATGGAAATGATTGCCATGGGCGTGCGGCAGGGCGGTGATCTGGAAGGCGCCCTCCTCCCCCTCGACCGGCTTCTGCTCCAGCCGGGCGATTTCCTGAAGGAGAGTCAGCGTCTTGAGCTGGAGCGGGTTGAGATTGGCGGGATTCTTCTTGGGCGGCATTGAGATCCGGACCGGCGTCGTTTGAAGATCGCGGCAGTAGATCGGTTGAGGCCGGCGGCTGTCAAGCGGCGGGCATCTTTTTGCGGACTGGTATCCGGCCTCGGGCTCGGGCATAAGACGGATTGGAAGACATGCGCCGCCCCAAACACAGTCGTGGGGCCGCGCACGGCGATCAGGGATGGTGGAAATGACGATCGTGGTCACCGGCGCGGCCGGTTTCATCGGCTCGCACGTCGCGGCAGCCTTGCTGGAACGCGGCGAAACCGTGTTGGGGCTCGACAATCTCAACGACTACTATTCCGTGGCGTTGAAGGAAGCCCGTCTGGCCCGCCTGCGCGACAAGCCCGGCTTCCGCTTCATCAAGACCGACATCGCCGACCGCGCCGCCGTCGAGGCTCTGGCGCCCGAGTTCGCGGAGGCCACCGGCGTGGTGCATCTGGCCGCCCAGGCCGGCGTGCGCTACTCCCTGGAAAACCCCTACGCCTACGTGGACGCCAACGTGACGGGCCAGGTGGCGATGCTGGAAGCGGCGCGGCGCATGCCGAAGTTGAAGAATTTCGTCTACGCCTCCACCTCCTCCGTCTACGGCGCCAACAAGAAGATGCCCTTCTCGGTCGAGGACCGGGTGGACTCGCCGATGTCCATCTACGCCGCCACGAAGAAGGCGGCGGAGATGATGACCTACGCCTACAGCCACCTCTACAAGTTCCCGGCGACGGGCCTGCGCTTCTTCACCGTCTACGGACCGTGGGGCCGTCCGGACATGGCGGCCTACCTGTTTGCCGACGCCATCATGGCCGGGCGTCCGATCCGCGTCTTCAACGAGGGGCGGATGAAGCGCGACTTCACCTTCGTGGAGGACATCGCGGCCGGCGTGCTGGCGGCGCTCGACCGCCCGGCCAAGCCGGACGCCAACGGAGCGCCGCACGCGGTCTACAACCTCGGCAACAACCGGACCGAGGACCTGATGCGCTACATCGCCCTCATCGAGGAATCGCTCGGCCGCAAGGCGGTGATGCATATGGAGCCGCTCCAGGCCGGCGACGTGCCGGAGACCTCCGCCGACATCGAGGCCAGCCGCCGCGACCTCGGCTATCAGCCGACCACTCCCATCGACGTGGGCCTGCCGCGCTTCATCGCCTGGTACAAGGACTATCACGGCATTGCCTGAGATCCGTCCCGTGCGCCCCAAGCTGATCTACCTCGTCACCGAGGATTGGTATTTCTGGTCGCACCGCCTGCCGATGGCCCGCGCGGCGCGCGACGCCGGGTTCGAAGTCGCCGTCGCCACCCGCATGGACAAGCACGGCGACCGCATCGCGGGCGAGGGCTTCCGCGTGCTGCCCCTGTCCTGGCAGCGCCGCAGCATCAACCCGGCGGGCGCCCTGTCCGCCGTGGCCGAGATCGCGTCCCTCTACAAGCGCGAGGCGCCGGACATCGTGCATCACGTCGCGATGAAGCCGGTCCTGCTGGGCGGGCTGGCGGCGGGGCTGGCCGGCGTGCCGGCGGTGGTGAACGCGCTGACCGGCCTGGGCTCGGCCTTCCTCGGCACGGGCGGGCTGAAGTCGCGCGTTGCCGGGGCCGTGGCGCGCCCGCTGATGCGCGCGGTGCTGAAGCGTCCCAACAGCCTGACCATCCTTCAGAACGAGGACGACCGGCGCACGCTGGTCGCCGCCGGTCTTCTGCCCGACGAGCGCGCCTGGATCGTGCGCGGCTCCGGCATCGACACCGCACATTACCAAACACTGCCCGAACCGCCCGAACCGCCGGTGACGGTCGGCTGCGTCGCCCGCCTGCTCGCCGACAAGGGCGTCGGCCCGCTGGTCGAGGCGCAGCAGCGCCTGCGCGCCAAGGGGCTGGACGTGAACCTGCTGCTCGCCGGTACGCCCGACCCGGAGAACCCGACCTCCATCACCCAGGCGGAGTTGGACCGCTGGGCCACGCTGCCCGGCGTTGAACTGCCCGGCCACATCGCCGACGTGCGGAAAGTCTGGGCGCGCTGCCACATCGCCGTGCTCGCCTCCCGGCGGGAGGGCCTGCCCAAGAGCCTTCTGGAAGCGGCGGCCTGCGGGCGCGCCATCGTCGCCACCGACGTTCCGGGCTGCCGCGAGGTGGCGCGCGCGGGCGAGAACGCCCTGCTCGTGCCGCCCGACGACCCCGCCGCGCTGGCCGACGCGCTGGAGGCGTTGGTGCGTGACGCGCCGCTCCGCCGCCGCTTCGGCGAGGCCAGCCGCCGGCTGGTCGAATCCGACATGGCGTCGGACCGCGTGGGCGCGAAGACCGTGGAGTTGTACCGGCGGCTGCTCGGCACCACACATTCCTTGGCGGCTTCGGTCGCGGAGGCGTCATGATCAGCCTGCTCGCCCTTGTCGGGGCCTTCGTCCTCTCCTGGCTGCTGACCGGCCGGGTGCTCGCCTATCTTCGCCATCGCGCGATTCTCGATCACCCGAACGACCGCTCCAGCCACTCCATCCCCACGCCGCGCGGCGGCGGCTGGGGCGTCATGCTGACGCTGCTGCCGGCTTGGCTGGTCATCGCGCTGACGGCGGACGGCGGCGCGCGCGCCCTGCCGATCCTGGCCGGGGCCGCCGCGCTGATGGCGGTGTCCTGGATGGACGACCGGCGCGGGCTGGGGCCGGCGCCGCGCTTCCTGACCCAGATCGCGGCGGTTGCCGCGGGCCTCAGCGCCCTGCCCGTCGACGGCTTGGTGTTCCAGGGGCTGCTGCCGCTGTGGGCCGACCGGCTGGTCGCCGCCGTCGGATGGCTGTGGTTCGTGAACCTCTTCAACTTCATGGACGGCATCGACGGACTGGCCGGCAGCGAAGCCGCGACCATCGGCGCCGGGCTGGCCCTGGTGGCGGCGGTCGGCGGCCTCGACCCGGTGCTGGGGGTGTACGGGCTGGCCGTGGCCGGCGCGGCGCTGGGTTTCCTGGTGTGGAACTGGCACCCTGCGAAGCTCTTCATGGGCGACGTGGGCAGCGTGCCGCTGGGCTTCCTGCTCGGCTGGCTGCTGCTGGCCGTGGCGGCGGCCGGGCTGTGGCCGGCGGCGCTGCTGGTGCCCGCCTATTTCCTGGCTGACGCGACCTTCACCCTGCTGCGCCGTCTGGTGGAGGGCAAGAAGGTCTGGCAGGCGCACCGCGAGCATTTCTACCAGAAGGCCACGCAGCGGGGGCGCAACCACGCCCAGGTCGTGCGGCTGGTGCTGGTGTTGAACGCCGCCCTGCTGGCGCTGGCCGTGGTGTCGGTGCTTTTGGGGCCGGCGATGGGTTGGACGGTGCTGCCGGCGGGGGCTGCGGCGGTCGCGCTGCTGCTTGCCCTGCTGGCGCGCCCGGTGGGAGCGGCGGCCTGATGCGCGTCCTGGTCACCGGAGCCACGGGCTTCGTCGCGCGGACCGTGATCCCGCTGCTGATCGAGCGCGGCCACACCGTCCGCGCCGTGGTGCGCAACCCCGACGCCGGCGTGCCGGGCGTGGACGACGTGGTCGCCGTGGGCGAGATCGGCCCGACCACCAATTGGGGCACCGCGCTGGAGGGCATGGACGCCGTCATCCATCTGGCGGCCCGCGTCCACGTCATGCGCGACAAGGCGACCGACCCGCTGGCCGCCTTCCGCCGCGTCAACACGGCGGGCACGCGCGTGCTGGCGGAGGCGGCGGCCGTGGCCGGCGTGAAGCGCCTCGTCTACCTCAGCAGCGTCAAGGCGCTCGCCGACGAATGCCCGCCGGAGCCGCTGAGCGAGGAAACCATTCCCGACCCGCACTCCCCCTACGGCATTTCCAAGCTGGAAGCGGAGCGCGCGCTGGCGGAGATTTCCGCCCGCACCGGGCTGGAGGTGGTGGTGATCCGCCCGCCGCTGGTCTACGGCCCCGGCGTCGGCGGCAATTTCCTGCGGCTGATGCAGGCGGTCAACCTGGGCATTCCCCTGCCCTTCGGGGCGGTGGACAACCGGCGCAGTCTGATCTTCGTCGGGAACCTCGCCAACGCCATCCTGGAATGCCTGATCCACCCGCAGGCGGCGGGCGGGCGCTTCCTGGTCCATGACGGGCGCCCGATGTCCACGGCGGAGCTGATCCGCGCCATCGCCGACGCGCTGGGCAAGCCGGCGCGGCTGCTGCCGGTTCCACCCTCGCTGCTGGCGCTGGGCGCCCGGCTGACCCGGCGGCAGGCGGTGCTGGACCGGATCGCGGGGAGCCTTGTCGTCGACGACGGTGCCATACGGCGCGCGCTGAACTGGCGCCCGCCTTATTATCCGGCGTACGGCTTGCGCCTGACCGCCGAATGGTTCAAAGCTTTGCGCGGCTGAGCGGCTAAAAACAGCGCACTCCGTCCGTGAGTGCCCTCAGTGAGCGATAGTAAGGTCAAGCGAATGCGCATTCCGTCCCCGCGGGCGTTCCTCGTCTACCTGCACGATCTGGCGATGACCGGCGTGGCCCTGGTGGTGGCGCTGTATCTGCGCGTCGGCGGCCTGGCCTTCGACCAGTACAGCGAGCCCCTGATCACCGGCCTGCCGATCCTGGTGCTGATCGCCGCGGTGGTGTTCCGCCTGTCCGGCCTGTACCGGGGCATCTGGCGCTACGCCTCCATTCCCGACCTGTTCCAGCTGATCCGCGCCGTGTCGGTGGTGGTGCTGTGCTTCCTTCTGGTCATGTTCCTGCTGACCCGCCTGGACGCGCTGCCGCGTTCCCTGCCGGTGATGCTGTGGTTCGTGCAGCTCGTCCTGCTCGGCGGGCCGCGCTTCGCCTACCGCCTGCTGAAGGACCGCCGGCTTGCGCTGCGCGACCATGAGCCGGGCGTGCCGCGCATCCCCGTGCTTCTGCTCGGCGTCGGCGATGCGGCGGAGCTGTTCATCCGCTCGCTGGACCAGAACGCCGGCGCCGCCTATCGCGTCGTCGGCATGCTGGACGACAAGGGCCGGCGCGTCGGCCACGCCGTGCGCGGCGTGCCGGTGCTGGGCGGCCCCGACGACCTGCCGCGCGTGGTGGAGGATTTGGCGCGCCGGGGCGACCGGCCGCAGCGCCTGATCGTCACCAAGGGCCAGACCGAGATCCCCGGCGCCGTCCTGCGCGAGCTGCTGGATCAGGCCGAGTCCCTCGGCCTCGCCCTGTCGCGCCTGCCCAGCCTGACCGAGTTCAAGTCGGCGCTAGGCGAAGGCAAGATCGAGGTGCGCCCGATCGCGCTGGAGGATCTGCTGGGCCGCCCGCAGGCCGCGCTGGACCGCGGTGCCATCGCCAATCTGGTCACCGGCCGGCGCGTGCTGGTCACCGGGGCCGGCGGAACGATCGGCAGCGAGCTGGTCCGCCAGATCGCCACCCTTAGCCCGGAATCCCTGGTGCTGGTCGATGCCGGGGAGTTCAACCTCTACTCCATCGAGATGGAGATCCGGGAGCGCTTCCGCGACCTGGACCTGCACGCCGCCATCGCCGACGTGCGCGACCGCGACCGTATCTTCCGCCTGTTCCAGTCCCACAAGCCGGCCATGGTGTTCCACGCCGCCGCGCTGAAGCACGTCCCGCTGGTGGAGGCGAACCCGGCGGAGGGCGCGCTGACCAACATCGTCGGCACGCGCAACGTCGCCGACGCGGCGCGCGCCGCCGGCTGTCAGGCGATGGTGCTGATCTCCACCGACAAGGCGATCCGCCCGACCAGCGTCATGGGCGCCACGAAGCGCTTCGCCGAATGCTATTGCCAGGCGCTGGACATGCTTCCCCCGCGCGATGGCGGCGAGACGGCCACCCGCTACATGACCGTGCGCTTCGGCAACGTGCTGGGCTCCTCCGGCTCGGTGGTGCCCCTGTTCACGCGTCAGCTCGCCAAGGGCGGCCCGCTGACCGTCACGCATCCCGACATGCGCCGCTACTTCATGACCGTGCGCGAGGCGGTGGAGCTGGTGCTCCAGGCGTCCGCCCACGGGGTGGCGCGCGGCCAGGACCGCGGCAAGGTGCTGGTGCTGGACATGGGCGAGCCGGTGAAGATCGTCGATCTCGCCCGCCAGATGATCCGGCTGGCCGGCCTGCGCCCCGGCGAGGACATCCGCATCGAGTTCACCGGCCTGCGCCCCGGCGAGAAGCTGTTCGAGGAGATCCTGACCTCCGCCGAGGCGCCGACGCGCACGGAGGCCGACGGCGTCTTCCTCGCCTCCCCGCGCGTCATCGACTACGCCCTCATCAACCGTGCTCTGGGCGAGCTGGAGACTGCCGCGCGGGCCGGCGATGCGGAGCGGGTGCTGACCATCCTGTCCAACATCGTCCCCGATTTCCGGGCGGAAGCGGTGCTGCCGCAGGTGGGCGCCCAGGGCTGAGAACCGGCCGGGCGGGACGGCGATTTTTTCTCCGCCCGGTCATCTTCCTCCCTTGCATCGGCCGAAAGGCTGTGGCATAACCCGCGCCACTTCAACGGCGGGCCGCAAGCCGGACCGCCGATCCCCGGACAGAGTTCCAAACTGTCCCCTGGCGCTGCCGTAGCTCAGTGGTAGAGCACTCCCTTGGTAAGGGAGAGGTCGAGAGTTCAATCCTCTCTGGCAGCACCATCCTCCCTCCCAGTCCTTCTTCGCATGCCCTGTCGTCTTTGAACGACCGCGCCCTTGCGTCCCCCAAAAGGCTGATCCTTGTCCGAGACCTTGGCTGTACGGGCCGAGCGGGATTAAATAGGAGCAGGCCGACGGCGGTACACGCTGCGCTGGGCGATGGGAGCGCTGGGCGATGGACGTGCAAGCGCGATGGCTGGACCGGCTGATCTCCCTGCGCCCCACTCCGGCGGCCGCGCAAGGCTTGGCACTGCTGCTGGTTGCCGGCGCCGTTCTGGCCCGTTTGGCGCTTGATCCTTTTGTCACTGAGGTCGTGCCCTTCGCCACGCTGTTCCCGGCGGTGCTGTTCGCCACGCTGGCGGGCGGGGCGGCGGCCGGCATCACGGCCTGGATCGCCGGCGGGCTGGTCGCCTGGGCTTTCCTGTTCCCGGATCGTGGCGATCCCGATTGGCTCCCTGAGCCGGACCTCGCAAACATCGCGCTGTTCAGCCTCTCCTGCCTTCTGATGGTCGCGGTGGCGCACCGACTGCGTGCCACCTTCACGCGTCTTCGCGAGGACGAGATGCGCCTTCGCGCCACGGCAAAGCGCGAGGAAGCCGAACGACGGAACATCAAGGCCGAACTGGAGCGGCTGGTCGGCGAGCGCACCCGCGCGCTGGAGGACACCAACCGCCGCCTGCTGGCCGAGATCGCCGAGCGGGAGCGCGCCGAAGCGGCTTTGGCTCGCGCGCAGCGGCTGGAGGCCATCGGGCAGCTGACCGGGGGCGTGGCCCACGACTTCAACAACCTGCTGACCGTGATCGTCGGCAACCTCGACCTGATCGCACGGACCGACGAGGTGCCGGAGCGGGTCCGACGGCTTGGGGCCGCCGCGCTGTCGGCGGCGGAGCGCGGCGAACGGCTGACCCGCCAGTTGCTCGCTTTCGCCCGCCGGCAGGCGCTGCACCCGGAAATCGCCGACGCCAACCGGTTGATTCAGGACGAGGAGGCGCTGTTCCGCCGTGCCGTGGACGAGGCCGTGGAAATCCGCTTGGATCTGGATGACACGCTCAAGCCCTGCCGAATCGACGTGGCGCAGTTCGAGGCGGCGCTGCTCAACCTCGTCGTCAACGCGCGCGACGCCACCCCCGCCGGTGGGTGCATCACCATCGCCACCCGCAACACCGTCCTGCCGGCCCAGGACGCGCCCCCGGACTTGCCGGCCGGCGGCTACATCGTCGTTGCGGTTCAGGACACCGGTGCGGGAATTCCGCCGGAGATACTTCCCCGCGTGTTCGAGCCCTTCTTCACGACCAAGGACGTCGGCAAGGGCTCCGGCCTCGGCCTCAGCCAAGTCTATGGCTTCGTGCGCCAGTCGGGCGGCCAGGTGCGCGTGGACAGCGTGGTGGGTCGAGGGACGCGCGTGGAAATCTGGCTCCCCTGCTCCGCCGAACGCCTTCGCGTTCCCGACGCCGCCCCCACCGAAGAGGCCAAGGGGCTGCGCGGGAACGGCGAGTGCGTCCTCGTGGTCGAGGACGATGCCGACGTCCGCGCCATGGCCGTGGAGACCTTGCAGGGGCTGAACTACCGCGTGCTGGTGGCTGCCAATGGGCTGGAAGGGCGGGCGGCCCTGGAAACACACCGGACGTTGGACCTGCTGTTCACCGACGTGGTGATGCCGGGCGGAATCGGTGGGCTTGAACTTGCCCAAGAGGCGCGGCGCCTCCACCCGCATCTGCGCGTTCTGCTGACGTCCGGATACCCGGCGCGGCGGGGAATGCCTTCGGACGCTGGAAACACCCCGGAGACGCTCCCCTTCTCCTTGCTGGCCAAGCCCTATCGGCGCGACGCCCTCGCCCAGGCCGTGCGGGCGGCGCTGGCCGACATTCCCGAAGCCGAAGCGGATTTTTCCCGTCTGCGTGTCCTCGTCGTCGAGGACGATGTGTTGGTGCGCATGTCCACCATCGAAATGCTGGACGAACTTCAGGCCGACATCGCTGGGGAAGCGGCGGACGCGGAGGAAGCGCTTTCCCTGCTGGACCGCCTGGGCGATGTGGATGTTCTGCTGACCGACCTGCGCCTGCCGGGACGCGATGGCCTCGCCTTGGCCGCAGAGGCGCTGCGCCGCCGCCCCACCCTGTCCGTGGTTCTGGCGACCGGCTACGGCGAGAGCGCCATCCCCTCCGACGCGGCGGCGCATCTTCAGGTCCTGTCCAAGCCCTTCGGCACGGAAGAGCTGGGCCGCGCGCTGGAGCGGGTGCGGAGGGTGCCCGTCGGGTAAAGCGTGGGATAAAGGCCCAAAACAAATCCGGCGCCCCGAAGGGCGCCGGCTCGTCGTGACTTGCGGTCCCGGAGACCCCGTCAGGTCCCCTGCGGTTCCGGGTCCATCCCGCCGCTTTCCTTGGTGCCGGTGGTCGGCACGGAGGCGCGGCGGCCGGTGGAGGTCGGCTGCTTCGGCGGCGCGGCCGAGAAGCTGCCTTCCCGATCGTCGTTGCGGATCAGCGGTTCACCGCGCAGCAGGCGGGAGATGTCCTCGCCGCTCAGCGTCTCGTACTCCAGCAGGCCCTTGGCGAGGGTGTGGAGCTGGTCGATGTTCTCCGTCAGGATCCGGCGGGCTTCGGCGTAGGCCTCGTCCACGATGCGGCGGATTTCCTCGTCCACCGTGCGGGCGGTCGCGTCGGACATATTCTTGTGCTGGGTGACGGAGTGGCCGAGGAAGACCTCCTGCGTCGGCTCGCCGTACAGCAGCGGCCCCAGCTTCTCGCTCATGCCCCACTCGGTGACCATGCGGCGGGACATGTCCGTCGCCATCTTGATGTCGCCCGAGGCGCCGGTGGTGACGCGCTCCTTGCCAAAGATCAGCTCTTCCGCGATGCGGCCGCCCATGGCGACGCGCAGGTCGGCCAGCAGCTTGGCCTGCGACAGGGAGATGCGGTCGCCCTCCGGCAGGCGCATCACCATGCCCAGCGCGCGGCCGCGCGGGATGATGGTCGCCTTGTGCACCGGGTCGCTGTCCGGCTGGTGGATGGCGACGATGGCGTGGCCGGCCTCGTGATAGGCGGTCAGCTTCTTCTCTTCCTCGGTCATGACCATGGAGCGGCGTTCCGCGCCCATCATGACCTTGTCCTTGGCGGCCTCGAACTCGGCCATGCCGACGACGCGCTTGCCGATGCGCGCGGCCAACAGCGCGGCCTCGTTCACCAGGTTGGCAAGGTCGGCGCCCGAGAAGCCGGGGGTGCCGCGCGCGATGACCTTGGCGTCCACGTCCGGCGCCAGCGGCACCTTGCGCATGTGGACCTTCAGGATCTTCTCGCGGCCCAGCACGTCGGGGTTCGGCACAACGACCTGACGGTCGAAGCGGCCCGGACGCAGCAGCGCGGGGTCGAGCACGTCCGGACGGTTGGTCGCGGCGATGAGGATAACGCCCTCGTTCGCCTCGAAGCCGTCCATCTCGACCAGCAGCTGGTTCAGGGTCTGCTCACGCTCATCGTTGCCGCCGCCGAGGCCGGCGCCGCGATGGCGGCCGACCGCGTCGATCTCGTCGATGAAGATGATGCAGGGGGCGTTCTTCTTGCCCTGCTCGAACATGTCGCGGACGCGGGAGGCACCCACACCGACGAACATTTCAACGAAGTCGGAGCCGGAGATGGTGAAGAAGGGAACGTTGGCCTCGCCCGCGACGGCGCGCGCGGTCAGCGTCTTACCCGTGCCCGGCGGGCCGACCAGCAGCACGCCCTTCGGGATTTTGCCGCCCAGCCGCTGGAACTTCTGCGGGTCCTTCAGGAACTCCACGATCTCGGCCAGTTCCTGCTTGGCCTCGTCGATGCCGGCGACGTCGTCGAAGGTGACCCGGCCGACCTTCTCCGTCAGCAGGCGGGCCCGCGACTTGCCGAAGCCCATGGCCTTGCCGCCGCCGGACTGCATCTGGCGCATGAAGAAGATCCAGACGCCGATCAGCAGCAGCATCGGGAACCAGGACAGCAGCACGGAGAACAGCGACGGCACGTTGCTGTCGTCCGGAACGGCGCTGATGCGGACGTTCTTCTGCGTCAGCCGCTCGACCAGCCCCGCCTCGGGCGGAACGTAGGTGCTGAAGGAGCGGCCGTCGGTGAAGTGGCCCGAGACCTGATTTCCCTTGATGGTGACGTCGGCCACCTGGCCGCGGTCCACTTCGGCGAGAAGCTCGCTGAACGGAACCGTCGTCTGCGGGCTGCGCGTGGAAGAGCTCTGGAACAGGTTGAACAGGGCCACCAGCAGCAGCCCGATGATGATCCAGAGCGCGAGATTCTTGCCGAAATTGTTCACGTCAAAAGCCTTTCTGCGAACCCAGCGCGGAATGGTACGCCGTCACGGACCCACCCTCCGGTCTTACGGGCACGTTCCCAGATTAAATAATGCCGCCCCCGGCTGAAACAACCGGAAAAGCTGGCCCGCCCAACACCGCCGCGGGGGTGAAGAAAGCCTCCGCCATAAGAGCGCTTTTCTCCCCAAAGAAGCCCAGACTCGGCACCGCGGCGAGCCTTGGCCCGTCCCAGAGCGCGGGAAGCGCCTCCCGCACAGCCTCCGATAGGCCGAAAGCCTCCGAATCGGGCAACGCCGCCTTCACGAGTTGCCAGCCGACCTTCCCCAATTGCGCCACGGTTAGCGCACCGCCCTCGCCCTGCCCCATCCGCACGGTGAAGCGGCGGTCCCACCAGACCGACTCGCCGGGATGGATGGCAAGGCGCTCCGTCGCACCGGCCGGCTCGCGCGCGATCATTATAAGGCCTCGGCGCGGCAGGATGCGGCACCCCCCGAGCGTCCGCCCCTTGTCGAGTCCGCGCGCCACCTCCGCGAACAGGCGCTCCGCCGCCTCGGCCCTCGGTGGATAGGGCGCGCCGCCGACTACGGCGATGCAGCGGGTGAGCGCGCGCATACCCAATTCTTCGGGCGCCCCGAGCAGCGGCACCGGATCCAAGCGAATCCAGCCTTCCGTATAGACCTCGGCCGCCTCGGCTAGAAGCTGCGCCGCTCCCGTTTCCAGCGCGGCACGGGCGCGGGCAGCCCGGCGGGCGGTGTCGGCAAGGCGTTCGGAGTCCAGCCCCTCGGTGGCCAGAGCCTCCTCCGCCGCGCGCAGGCGGGCGCGGGCGAAGGCGGGATTGCGGTTCGACGGATCCTCAATCCAATCCTGGCCGAAGGCGCGGCAGGTCGCGACCAGCCGGGCGTGCGGTATATCGAGAAGCGGGCGGATCACCCGCACATCCCCCACCACGCGAATCGGCGCCATCCCGGCCAGCCCGTCGACCCCGGAACCGCGCGCGAAGCGCAGCAGCACCGTTTCGGCCTGATCGTCGTGATGGTGGGCGAGCGCCAGATGCAGAACGCCCTCGGCGCGGCAGCGTTCCGCCATCAGGCGATGCCGGGCGGCCCGCGCCGCCGCCTGGATGCCGGTGGCGGGCTTTTCCCCTTCCCAGCGCAGGACGGCGTGGGCGATGCCGCGCGCCGCGAGCCAGCGACCGACCTGCGCGGCCTCCGCCGGCGACTCCGCCCGCAGCCCATGGTCGACGGTCAGGGCCAGAACATCCCCACCCATCCGAGCCGCCCAGTCCTGGGCCAGCATGACGAGCCCAAGGCTGTCCGCCCCACCCGACACGCCGACGGCAAGGCGCGGCTTCGGTTCGAAGCCGCCCAGCCGCGTCATGAAGGCGGCGAACTCCTCACGCGAAACCGGCTGCAGGTCGGTCAGGCCGGACAAGGGATTGGGCCGGGCAAAGGATTAGGCCGGGCAGTTCAGGCGCTTGCGCTCCGTGTCGGCGCGGCGCTTCACGCTGGCCGACGCCTCCGGGAACTTGGTGATGAGCTGGTTGAAGGCCGTGCAGGCGTCCTTCTTCTGATTCAGCTGCTCCAGCGACATGCCGAGCTTCAGAAGATTGTCCGCCGCCTTGGAGTTCTTCGGGTACTTCTGCACACCCTCGGCGAAGGCCATCGCGGCCTCCGGGAACTTGTTGCGCACGTAATAGGTCTCGCCCAGCCAGTACTGGGCGTTGCCGGCCAGTTGGTGCCCCTTGTTCTTCGCCAGGAAGTCCGTGAACGCCTTCTCCGCCTTGTCATAGTCGGACTGGCGCAGCAGTTCGAAGGCATGCTCGTACTGCTTGTCCGGGCTGGCGTTGGCGGGCAGCGGCGCGACCGAAGCGGTTTGCGTCGACTTCTCCGGCGCCTTTTCCGGAGCCTTGTCCACCGACTTCTCCGGGGCCTTGTCGACCATCTTCGCGGCCGGAGCCGAGCTGCTGGCCTTCGGCCCGCCGAACGGGTCGCTACCCCCACCGGAACCCTTGGTCTCCAAGTCCTTCAGGCGGAAATCGATGTCGCTGTTCACCCGCTCCAGACGGTCCTTGAGCTGGGAGAGCTGGTAGGTCGCCTCTTCATAGCGGCCGGTCAGCTCCGACATCGAGCGCTCCAGCCTTTGGAGCCGCACCTCGAAATCGGCGGCTACGGACGGCGGCACCTCGGCGGTCTGGGCCGTCTGGTTCCAGCTGTTGGCGCGCGGGTAGGCCTGCGCAACCTCCACCCGGTCGCCCTCCCCGCCGAGCGCCGCGACTCCCGACTCCAGCCGCGCGAGCCGGTCCTGCATGGAGGCGGTCTGAGCAAACACGGAACCGCTGCACAGCAGGCCGCCAAGCAGCAAAGCGGCAAAGGAAGAGGTCTTGGTCATGCGTGGGGTCCTGTCCGGACGGGAGAAGCCGTGGGGGGAAGATGTCGGGGCAAGCGGGCGAAACTATGGCGGCTGTTTACCAGAATCGCGCGCGCCATGCACGGTGGTGATTTGCGGATCGGCGGATCAAATTGGAACCGGATACGCCGTCCCGAATCGCTCCAGGGCTGCGCCTCCCTTGAACCCCGATGGTGCCGTCATTGGTTGTCGGGAACGGAGACGCTGCGCCGGTTCTTGGCCCAACTGGCCTCGTCTGAACCGGGGATGGCCGGCTTCTCCTTGCCGTAGGACACGATCTTGATCCGGCGACCGTCGATTCCCGACGCGATGAAAAAGTTTCGGACAGCCGCCGCTCGACGATCGCCAAGAGCCAAATTGTATTCGCGGGTCCCGCGCTCGTCAGCATGGCCCTCAATGGTTACCGAGATGCCTGGATAATGCGAAAGCGCATCCTTCTGCCGACGCAGGATAGCTAAGGCATTGTCATCCAGATCAGACCGATCCGTCTCAAAGAAAACGGTATCCGGAATGATGAAATCCTCGGTGTCCGAACCGGGCCGGATGGAACTTTGGAGAACACAGTCGGCTCCCTGTCTTGGAGAGACCGCGCACGCGGCTAAAAGGGGAACAAGAAAAAGAAGTATCAAAATTTTCCGAATAAAGGCCATGAGGCATTATCCCGGAGGTTGTTCAGCGGCTTCTTTTTTCATCATCCCGTGACCGCTCCGGGGCTGAATTGCGGCAGCATCATGGAGTGCATCGGAAAAAGAAAACGCCGCCCCGGATTGCTCCGGAGCGGCGCTTCCCTGGTACCCGGATGGGTGCCGTCGTTAGTCGACGACGGTCACGCCACGGCGGTTCTGAGCCCAGGCGGCCTCGTTCGAACCGAGGACGGCCGGCTTCTCCTTGCCGTAGGAGATGACCTTGACGCGCGACGGGTTGATGCCGCCAGCGACCAGGTAGTTCTTCACGGAGTTCGCACGACGCTCACCCAGGGCGAGGTTGTACTCGCGGGTGCCGCGCTCGTCAGCATGACCTTCAACGGTCACGGTGACGTTCGGGTACTGCTTCAGCCACGAAGCCTGGCGGTCCAGGGTGGCGCGAGCCTCCGGAGCGAGGTCGTAACGGTCGAAGCCGAAGAAGACGCGGTCGCCGACGTTGACGACCAGGTCTTCCTGCGAGCCCGGACGGATGGAGCTGGTCTGCGTGCCGTTGCCGGCGGCGTTGCCCGCGTCCTTCGGAGCGGTTTCGCAAGCGCCGAGCAGCGCGACGGCGGCGATCAGGCTCAGATACTTAATGCGCATGTCTAATGACCCCCTAAGCGACACTTGGTGTTATGGCCGGACTGTGGATTTCGAGCGACGCCGACTTCCGCCAGACCCCGACGGAAATGCGAACTTCCGACCTTCGTCTTAAGCGTCGTTCCTGCGCGCGCAAAATAGGGCTAGTCCATTAGGGAATCAAGGGCGACCATGCGGGGTCGGAACCGTCCAGCGGGGTGATCACGCGCCGTTCGTTGGCGCCGGTCACGTCGATCGTGTACAGCTTCGCGCTCCGCCCGCGGCCGTCGCCGCTCGGGACATCGCGGAAAAAGCTGAGAACACGGCCGTTTGGCGCCCAGGTCGGGCCTTCCACGTGGAAGGATTCGGTCAGGATGCGCTCGCCCGTGCCGTCCGGGCGAATTACGCCCAGCGCAAAGCTGCCCCCACGCTGGCGCGTGAACGCGATCAGATCACCGCGCGGCGACCAGACCGGCGTGCCGTAGCGGCCCTCGCCGAAGGTCAGGCGCTTCACGCCCGAGCCGTCCGCGTTCATGATGTAGAGCTGCTGGCTGCCGCCGCGGTCCGACTCGAAGACGATGCGCTGGCCGTCCGGCGAATAGCTGGGGCCGGTGTCGATGCCCGGCGAATCGGTCAGCTGCGTCTGGCGGCGGGTGCGCAGGTCCAGGGCGTAGATGTCGGTGTTGCCGTTCTGCGCCATGCTCATGATGACCTTGTTGCCGTCCGGCGAGAAGCGCGGGGCGAAGGTCATGCCGGGGAAGTCGCCCAGGACTTCCTGGCGGCCGGTGTCGATGTTGAACAGGTACACGCGCGGCTTCTTGTTGAAGTACGACATGTACGTGATTTCCTGCGCCGTCGGCGAGAAGCGCGGGGTCAGCACCAGCGTCTGGCCGTCGGTCAGGAAGTGATGGTTCTCACCGTCCTGGTCCATGATGGCCAGCTGCTTCTTGCGCGCGTTCGCCGGGCCCGACTCGGCCACATAGACGATGCGCGTGTCGAAATACCCCTCTTCGCCGGTCAGCCGCTTGTAGATGGCGTCGGCGATGATGTGGGCGATGCGGCGCCAGCTGTCGGACGTGGCCGTGTAGCTCAGGCCCTGCATGTACTGGCCGGCGGCCACGTCCCACAGGCGGAAATCGACCTTCATGCGGCCGTCGCCCGCCGACGTGGTGTTGCCGGCGACCAGCGCCTGGGCGCCGACGGCGCGCCAGTCCTGGTAGCGCGGCTCGCCGGAGCGGAGCTGGTCGGGGGTCTGGAGGAAGCCCTTCGGGTCGAGCGGGCGGAACAGGCCCGACCGCTCCAGGTCAGCCGAGATCACCTTGGAGATGTCGGAGCCCATCTGAGCCTCACGGCCACCCGCACCGGCGAAGCTGGTGATGGCGATCGGCAACGGCTCGACCACGCCCTTGGTGATGTCGATGCGCACCTCGGCGTGCGCCGGTTCGGGCGCCGCGACGCCGAGGGCGAGCAGCAGAGCGCCGGCGTACCCGGCGACCTTCAGCAGAAGCCTCGTCTTCTTCGTCATGGTCAGAACATATCCCTCGGGTCGAAATTGAACACGAAGTAACGCCATTCCTCGTACTTGGCGGGCGTGAAGTCGCCGGAGAACTCGCTGATCGGCAGCGGACTCGTCCGCTTCACCGCGCGCAGCGCCGCGTCGGCCGATGCACGGAAGGCCGAGTCCGACATGTAGCGTGACCGGTACTTCTCATGGATTGCCGCGTTCAGCACCGTGCCGTCGCGGCCCAGTTCGACGATGATCTCCACCTGCATGTTGGCCGCGTCCTTGCGGCCGGTGTCGAAGTTCCAGTTGCGGCTGACCGCCCCGCGAATCCCGTCGATCGCGCGTCCCGACGGCTTGAAGGGCTTGTCGGGGCCGTTGACGGCCTTCGCGGCGCCAGCCGGCGCCGAGGGCGCGGCGGCCTGCTGGGTCGGCTTCGCGTCCGCCTTGCTGTCGGACGGCGCGCTCTTCGGCGCGTTCTTCTGAACGTTCTTCAGAAGATCCTGCAGCGGGTCGGACTTGGCCGTCTCCTTCTCAGGCGGCTTCTCCGGCTTCTTCGGCTCGGCCTTCGGATGCTCGGGCGCCGGCTTCGGCGGCTCGGGCTTCTTCTGTTCCGGCTTCGGGGGCTCCGGCTTGGGCGGCTCGGGCTTCGGCGGTTCCGGCTTGGGAGGCTCCGGCTTCGGGGGCTGGGGCTTCGGCGGCTCCGGTTTCGGCTCGGGCTTTGGTTCCGGGGGCTTCGGAGTCGGCGTCGGTTCCGGATCGGGCGGCGGCGGGGGCGGAGTCGGCTTGGGCGGCGGCGTCGGCTCGCGCGGGGGCGGCGGCACCTGGGCGACCTTCGGCGGCTCCGGGACCTTCGGCTCAGGCTTCGGCGGTGGGGGCGGCGGTTCGGACGCCGGCTCCGGCGGCGACGGCGCCGGGGGAGTGGGCTTGGCTTCCGGCACCGGCGGCTTGGGCGCCTGCGGCTTCGGCTCGCCCTTGTCGGCGCGCGCGGCCTGAGTCACCTCGCCCATATCCACGATCTCGATCGGGATGGACTCCGGCAGCTCCAGCTTGCGATCGCTGGGCGGCAGGCCGAGCACGACCAGCGCGATGAGCGCAACGTGCAGCGTTGCCGATGCGATCAGTGGTTTGCGCATGGATCTACGGCCTCAACTACGCCTTGGCGCTCAACGTTTGACCCCGCCGCCGACGCGCGGACCGGCCGCGGTCGGACCGTTGGGCATCTCGGCGACCAGACCGACCTTCTTGAAGCCGGCGGCGCTCATGGTGCCCATCACCTCCAGCATCTTGCCGTAGGCGATCTTGGCGTCGCCGCGCACCAGGATGCGGGCTTCGGGGTTGTTGTTGGTGACGGCGATCAGCAGCGCGACCATGTTGCCCATCTCGACCGCCGTCTCCTGAACGTAGACGCGGCCGTCGGACTGCACGGTCACGAACAGCGGATCCTTCTGCGCCTCCAGCGGCGCCGCGTTGGTCTTCGGCAAGTCCACCGGGACGCCGACGGTCAGCAGCGGAGCGGCCACCATGAAGACGATGAGCAGCACCAGCATGACGTCGATGAAGGGCGTCATGTTGATTTCGGCCATCGCGCGGTAGCCGCGGCGCTTGCCGCGACCGTGACCGCCCTTGCCTGCGAGCTGGGCTCCCATCTCAGGCGGCCCCCCGCTCCTCAAGGTGCCGCGACAGGATCGCCGAGAACTCGCCCGAGAAGGTCTCCAGCCGGTCGGCGTAGCGGCCGAGGTCGGTGGTGAACTTGTTGTACGAGATCACCGCGGGAATGGCGGCCAGCAGGCCCATGGCGGTGGCAAACAGCGCCTCCGCGATGCCCGGCGCCACGACCGCGAGGCTGGTGTTGCCCGACGAGGCGATGGAGGTGAAGGAGTTCATGATGCCCCAGACCGTGCCGAACAGGCCGATGAAGGGGGCCGTCGAGCCGACCGAGGCGAGGAACGTCATGTAGCGTTCGGCGCGCATCATCTCGCGGCCGATGCTGACCGACATGACGCGCTCCACCCGCTGCTGCAGCGAGCCCTTCATGGTGCCGATGCCGCGGTCGGCGGCGTGGCGCCATTCGCGCATGCCGGCGGCGAAGGTCGCCGACATCGGGTCCGCCGGCGCCTGGCCAATCCGGTCGTACAGCGCGTCGAGCGACCCGCCGGACCAGAAGCTTTCCTCGAAGGCGTCCGCCTGGGCGTTCAGACGGCGGATGCGCATCAGCTTTTCGATGATGATGGCCCAGCACCACACCGACGCGGCGAACAGCATCAGCATCACGACCTTGACGATCATGTCGGCCTGCCAGAACAGGCCCCACATCGTGATGTCGTGGGCCTTCGCAGCGGCCCCGACCATCTGGGCGGAGTTTACATCCATCGCTGTCAGTCTCGCTTTTGCCTTTTAAACAATTCGTTCAATGCCTCGCGGACCGGCGCCGGGAGGCGCGCCGGACGTCCGGCCCCGTTGATCATCGCCAACTGCACCCCCGCCCGCGCCAGCTCGCGGCCGTCGCGGAGGGCAGATTGTGCAACTGCGAAAGAGGCTCCGCCGGTATCGGTCATCCGCGTCACCACTTCAAGCGTATCCTCAAGCTTGGCGGGAGCGACAAAATCGATCTCGGCCCTTCGTACCGCAAATGACACACCGTGGCTTGCCATCAGGCCGGCGTTGGTGTGGCCGAGCAGGCGCAGCATTTCCGTGCGTGCCCGTTCGAAGAAGCGCAGGTAGTTGGCGTGGTAAACCAGACCGCCGGCGTCCGTGTCCTCGTAGTAGACCCGCATCGGAAAGCGGTGGAACGCGTTCTCGTCAAACCAGCCCGACAGATTTGGGTGGGCCGGAGTCGCGGTATCCGAAGTGATCCGGTCAGGCATCGTCGCCCTCATCCGGATCGGCGCCCGGCGAATCGGTTCCCGGATTGGCAATCCGGTCGAGCAGGTCGAACTGCCGGGTCGGCGCCGCGGGCGGGTTCAGCCCCAGGTAGCGGAAGCCCTGGTCGGTCAGCATACGCCCGCGAGGGGTGCGCTGCAGGAAGCCCTGCTGGATCAGGTAGGGTTCGACGACCTCCTCCAGCACGTCGCGCTGTTCGCCGAGCGCCGCGCCCAGAGTCTCCACACCCACCGGGCCACCGCCGTAGTTGTTGGCGATGATACCCAGATAGCGCCGGTCCATGCTGTCGAGGCCGAGGCGGTCGACCTCCAGCCGGGTCAGCGCGGCGTCGGCGACGCGCGCGTCCACCTCCGGCACGCCGGCCACGGCGGCGAAGTCGCGCACGCGGCGCAGCAGCCGGCCGGCCACGCGCGGCGTCCCACGCGAACGGTTGGCGATCTCCCGCGCGCCTTCCGGCGTGATCCCCATGCCCAGCACCCCGGCGGCGCGGCGCACGATCAATTCCAGCTCGTCCGGCTCGTAGAATTGCAGCCGCACGGGAATGCCGAAGCGTTCGCGCAAGGGGCGCGTGATCAGGCCGGAACGGGTCGTGGCGCCCACCAGCGTGAAGGGCGGCAGGTCGATGCGGATCGAGCGCGCCGACGGCCCCTCGCCGATGATGAGGTCGAGCTGGAAATCCTCCATCGCCGGATAAAGCACCTCTTCCACGGCGGGATTAAGGCGATGGATCTCGTCGATGAACAGGACGTCGTGCGGCTGGAGGTTGGTCAGCAGAGCGGCAAGGTCGCCCGCCCGCGCGATGACCGGGCCGGAGGTGGCGCGGAAGCCGACGCCCAACTCGCGCGACACGATCTGCGCCAGCGTCGTCTTTCCCAGGCCCGGCGGGCCGAACAGCAGGACATGGTCCAGCGCTTCGCCGCGCGAGCGCGCCGCCTGGATGAAGATCGACAGGTTCTCCCGCGCCTGCCGCTGCCCGATGAACTCGGCGAGCGACAGCGGGCGGATCGACGCCTCGCCGGAGTCGCCGACGCCCGGACCCGGCTGGACCAGCCGCTCGGGGTTGTTGCCGTCCTGGATGGCCGTCATTGGCTCAGTTCCTTAAGGCCATGGCGGATCAGCTCCGACACGCCCGCCCCGTCGCCCAGCTTGCGCCCGGCCGCCACCACGGCGCCGAACGCTTCCGACCGGCCGTAGCCGAGGTTGACGAGGGCCGAGACGGCGTCCGCCATGACCGTGTTGTTCGCGGTGCTCCCTGCGGCAGCCCCATCGCCCGGTGCCGCCTTGCCGCCCGCCGGAGCGGTCGCGGCCGAGGCGCCGAGGGCGAGGTTCCCCACCTTGTCCTTCAACTCGTTGATGATGCGCGCGGCCACCTTCGGCCCCACGCCTTCGGCGCGGGTCAGCGCCGTCTTGTCCTGCGCGGCGATCGCGCGCGTGATCTGGTCGGGATCGAGAACACCGAGAATCGACAGGGCAAGGCGCGAGCCCACGCCCTGGATGGTGGTCAGCAGCCGGAACCAGTCGCGCTCGCCCGCATCGGCGAAGCCGTAGAGGGTGATGCGGTCCTCACGGATGAAAGTCTCCACGACCAGAGCGACGCGCTCGCCCGTCGTCATGCGCGACAGCGTGCGGTTGGAGCAGGCCACCTGATAGCCGACCCCATTGACGTCCACGACCACCCAGTCGGTCCCGACCGAATCGACGATGCCGGTGAGCTTGGCGATCATGCTGGTTCTTCCTCAATTCCCCTCTCCCGCTTTTGAAGAGGGTCGCGGCGCAGCACCGGAGTCGCGGCAAGAGCCGAGCGGATCGTCTCCAGCACGCCTTCCAGATTGTCATTTACGTCATTGTTCCAGAATCTGAGGACCCGGAACCCGGCCTGTTCCAACATGCGCGTCCGCCGCTCGTCGTATTGCGCCTGTTCGGCATGCTGCCCGCCATCCAGTTCGATCACCAACCGATGATCGTGGGCGACGAAATCGACGATGAAGCCGACGATGGGCTCCTGACGGCGGAATTTCGCCCCCATTTGGGCGTTGCGCAGCTTCTGCCACATCACCTTTTCCACCTCCGTCGAGTCACGACGAAGATGAACGGCCCTGTTGGTGTGAAGCGGTGTCGGCTTGTCCTTGGCGATGGGCAGCAAGGCCCCCTCTCCCCTCTGGGGAGAGGGTTGGGGTGAGGGGGTCCCGCGATTGCCGGACGTCGCGCCGCGCCGGGCCCCCTCACCCGGCCCTTCGGGCCACCCTCTCCCCAGAGGGGAGAGGGATTGATCGGCGCCCTTCTTCCACATCTGCCAACTGGAGCGATGGTGCGCGTGGCAGATCGCCACCGCCAGCGCATCCGCCGCATCGGGCGTGGTGATGGCGCAGCCGGGCAGCAGCAGGCGGATCATCGCCTGCACCTGCGTCTTGTCGGCGCGACCCTGCCCGACCACCGCCTTTTTCACCATGTTGTTGGCGTATTCCGCCACCGGCAGCCCGGCCTGCCCCGGGACCAGCAGTGCCACCGCCCGCGCCTGCCCCAGCTTCAGCGTGGAGGCCGCGTTGGTGTTGACGAAGGTCTCCTCAACCGCCGCCTCGTCGGGGCGGTAGCGTTCCAGCACGGCGGTCAGCGCGTCGTGCAGTTGGCAGAGCCGTTCGGCGAGCGGGCAGTCGCCGTCCGAGTGGACGGCGCCGTCGGCGACGTGGGTCAGGCGGTTGCCGGCCACGTCGATGACGCCCCAGCCGGTGTGCCGCAGGCCGGGGTCGAGCCCCAAGAGGCGTACGGGCGGCTGTTGCGCCGCCCCGGTCCGTCCGGCCTGCCCGAGCACTCCGGTGTCCTCCGTACTCAGCTGTGCCGCACTAGGCGGTCAGCTTCTGCATCAGCTCGTCGGAGATGTCGAAGTTGCCTTCGACGGTCTGGACGTCGTCGTTGTCCTCCAGCACGTCCAGCAGCTTCAGCAGGCTGGTGGCGGCGTCCTCGGACGGAGCGACGGTGTTCAGCGGCTTCCAGGTCAGGCGGGCGCTTTCCGCGCCGCCGAACTTGGCTTCCAGCGCATCGCGGACGACGGCGAAGTTCTCCACCGTGGAGGTGATCTCGTGGCCGTTCTCGTCGGACGACACGTCGTCGGCACCGGCCTCCAGCGCCGCCTCGAACACGGCGTCCGCCTCACCGGCCGTGGCCGGGTAGAAGATCGCGCCGACGCGGCTGAACATGAAGCTGACCGAGTTCGTCTCACCCAGCGAGCCGCCGTACTTGGTGAAGGCGGAGCGCACCTCGGCGGCGGTGCGGTTGCGGTTGTCGGTCAGCGCTTCCACGATCAGCGCGACGCCGCCGGGGCCATAGCCCTCGTACCGCACCTCTTCGTAGTTCGCGTCGTCTCCGCCACCCGGCGTGCCCTGCTTGATCGCGCGGTCGATGCGGTCGCGCGGCATGTTCTGCGTGCGGGCAGTGGTGATCGCCGCGCGCAGGCGCGGGTTGGCCGCCGGGTCGGGAAGACCCGCCTTAGCCGCGACCGTGATTTCGCGGGCGAGCTTGTTGAAGATCTTGGACCGCTTGGCGTCCTGCGCGCCCTTGCGGTGCATGATGTTCTTGAATTGGCTATGACCGGCCATGCGTCGAACGAGCCCCAGATGGAATCAAAGATACAAGGTCTGGTGAAACAGCTTTGAAAGCGGTGCGACACATGTACCAGATCTAGTGCGCCACCGCACGCCTTCGGCGCCGGAGACGACACCTACCCATTTAGAAAGTCAATATGGCGAGATTGGGGCGCCACCCCGGCGGAGCCGTGGCACTCGCCCCACCGTTGCGCGCCGGCAACAAAGTTGCCGGGAGTCAGCTCCGCGCCGGCATCGCCTGGCTCAGCCGCCCGCCGAGGCGCAACGGCTCGATCTTCGTGGCGAGGCCGGTGCGGTCGTCGGTCTCCACGTAGCAGCCGCAGACGGTCGCCTCGCCCTCGGCGGGGCTCAGGCGTTCGGTGGGCAGCTTGCGAATCATCTTCGCCATGGCGACTTCCTTCTTCATGCCGATGGCGCTGTCGTAGTCGCCGCACATGCCGGCGTCGGTCAGATAGGCGGTGCCGCCGCGCAGGATCACATGGTCGGCCGTCGGCACATGGCTGTGCGTGCCCACCACCAGCGAGGCGCGGCCGTCGCAGTAGTGGCCCATGATCATCTTCTCGCTGGTCGCCTCGCCGTGCACGTCCACCAGGATGGCGTCCACCCCGCCGGCGCCGAGCCGGTGGGCGCGCAGCACCCGCTCCACCGCCGCGAAGGGGTCGTCCAGCGCGTCCATGAACAGGCGCAGCATGACGTTCATGACCAGCACCTTGCGCCCGCCCCGCGCCTGGAGCAGCACGAAGCCGCGCCCCGGCGTCCCCTCAGGGTAGTTCAGCGGGCGGATGATGCGCGGTTGCTGGTCGATGGCGGCCACCAGTTCCTTCTGGTCCCAGGAGTGGTTACCGAGCGTCACCACGTCCACGCCGGCCGCGAAGAACTCCTCGGCGATCTTGACGGTGATGCCGAATCCGCCGGCGGCGTTCTCGCCGTTCACGACGGTCAGGTCGGGGTCCAGCCGCTCCTTCAGGGCCGGCATGTGCGCGATCACCGCGTCGCGTCCCGTCCGCCCCACCACGTCGCCCAGAAACAGAAGCCGCATGATCCCAAACCTTCACGTCAAACTGCGGAGCGTCTCACGCCCCGTGCGAAATGCGGAGCGTTTCACGCTCCGTGTGAAATACGAAGCGTCTCGCGCTCCGTGATGATCCAATCCAGCCGCTCGTCGTGGTCGGCGCAGGGCACCGCGTCGACCTCCTGCGCGGCGAAGGCCACGCCGACCGCCAGCACGGGCCGGATAGCGCGCAGCGCGTCCAGCGTCCGGTCGTAATAGCCGGCTCCGTAGCCCAGCCGGTGCCCCCGCCGGTCGAAGGCCAGCATCGGCACCAGCAGCACCGACGGCACGACCTCCGGCTGGCCGGCATCCGGCTCGAAAATACCGTAGCGCCCCGCGGCGAGCGGCACCGCCGGGTCCCAGGCGCGAAAGGTCAGGGCCTTTCCGCGCGGACCCGAGACGGGCAGCGCCACCGGGCGCTCCGGAGTCCTAAGATGGAGGAGAAGAGGCCGCACGTCGAGTTCCGACCCCAGCGGCCAATAGCCGGCCACGGGTCCGTCCGGCAGCGCCACGTCGGCCCGCAGGCGCTCGGCCACGGCCCGCGCGGCGGAGTCCCGGAAGGCATCGTCGGCGATGGCGTCGCGCACGGCGCGCGCCTGGAGTCGGGCGGCGTCCTTGGCCGGGCGCAGGTCAGTCATCGTCGTCTTTTGGGAATTCGAACCGAGAGAGTGGAAGGTGCCGCCTCGGCCGTTGGCATGTGCCTATCCTCCATGACCTGCAAGAGCAGGTGGGCGCCGTGTACCCGGACCACGGTCCGGACAGGGACAGCTCCCGAGAGTCTAGATTATCGGCCCTGGGGATTATTGCGACCTGACGAACCAGGCAGCGACCTTCCGTGCACTAACTTAGGCGCGCTCGAGCCGCGCGGCAACCTCTTCGATGCGCTGGGCGACATGATCGACGGCGGCGACCATCTCCGCCTCTTTCTCGGCCGCCTCGTTCGCGGCGGACGCCGGAGCGACGCCGCGGCCGGCCATGACGTCCTGCATCTCGTCCGCCAGCACGATGGCGGTCAGCAGAAGCATCTGCGCCTCCGACCCGGACCTGCCGCCGCCGGTCACCTGCTTCAGCCGTGTGTCCACATAGGCCGCCAGCTCGCGCAGCCGGGCCTCCTGCCCGTCCGCGCAGAACATGCGGTAGGCGCGACCGTTCACCTCGACATCGACCTGGGCCATCGGTTCAGTTCTCCATCACCGCTTCGAGCCGCCCGATGGCGGCCTCCAGCCGCTTCGACACGGCCTCGGCCGTTTCCTGGGCGCGGGCCTGCTCGACGCGGGCCTCGCGCAGGGATTCGGTCAGCTCCTGTTCGCGCTTCACCACCCGCTCCTCGCGGGCGGCGGCGGCGTTCTCCAGGCGGTCCACGGCCTTGGCGAGGCGGTCGAGCGCGGTCTTGAGGGAATCCATGGGCAGAAACCTTGGCAAGCGATGGGCCGTCAGCACATGCATAAAATGCCGGGCGCTAGAGTTGGGCCGAGGGCGCCACCCCGTCAACCGGAAATGCGCCGCAGGCCGGGCGGCCATCCCCATTCCCATGTTGACCTCGGCACAAGGCTTCTGCATGGTGCGCGCGTTCTGCGGGGGCCGGCCGGTTTCCCGCCCGATCGGTGTTGTCCCAATCCCGCTGCCTTGCGCGCCCGTCTTCAGGAACATTGCCCGATGTCCGCTGTCTCCGCCGCCACGCCGTCCGCCCCGATTCAGACCATGGCCAACGCCATCCGCGCGCTCGCCATGGACGCTGTGGAGGCCGCCAAGTCCGGCCACCCCGGCATGCCGATGGGCATGGCCGACGTCGCCACGGTGCTGTTCACCCGTTTCCTGAAGTTCAACCCGAAGCGCCCGACCTGGGCCGACCGCGACCGCTTTATCCTGTCGGCGGGCCACGGCTCGATGCTGATCTATTCGCTCGCCTACCTCACCGGCTATGAGCGGATGACCATCGACGAGCTGAAGCGCTTCCGCCAGCTCGGCAGCCTGACGCCGGGCCACCCGGAGGTCGACCCGACCCTGGGCATCGAGATGACCACCGGCCCGCTGGGCCAGGGCGTCTCCACCGCCGTCGGCTTCGCGCTGGCCGAGCGCATCACCAACGCCCGCTTCGGCGACGATCTGGTCAACCACTACACCTACGTCATCGCGTCGGACGGCGACCTGATGGAGGGCGTCAGCCACGAGGCCTGTTCGCTGGCCGGCCACCTGGGGCTGGGCAAGCTGATCGTGCTGTGGGACGACAACCACATCTCCATCGACGGCTCGACCGACCTCAGCTTCACGGACGACACGCCGGCCCGCTTCCGCTCCTACGGCTGGAACACGGCGTCGGTGGACGGCCACGATCCGGAGGCCGTCGCCAAGGCCATCGAAGCCGCGCAGCGTTCCGACAAGCCGACGCTGATCGCCTGCCGCACCATCATCGGCAAGGGCGCTCCGAACAAGGCCAACACCCACGGCTGCCACGGCTCGCCGCTGGGCGCCGACGAGGTGGCCGCCACCCGTGAGAACCTCGGCTGGCCGCACAAGCCCTTCGTCGTTCCGCAGGAGGTGCTGAACGCCTGGCGCGCCGCCGGCACCCGCTCGGACGCCGAGTTCGCCGCCTGGGAGCAGCGCGCCGGCAAGCTCGACGCCTCCGCCCGCAAGGTCTTCGACGCCGCCTTCGAGCGTGGCGTCCCGGCCGGCCTGAACGAACTGATCGCCGCCTTCAAGAAGAAGGTGTCGGAGGACAAGCCGAGCTGGGCGACCCGCGTCGCGTCGGGCAACGTGCTCGACATTCTGGTCCCGGCCGTGCCGGAGATGATCGGCGGCTCAGCCGACCTGACCCCGTCGAACAACACCAAGGCCAAGAACACGGCCGACGTGAAGGGCCGGGGCGAGTTCAACGGCCGCTACGTCCGTTACGGCGTGCGCGAGCACGGCATGGCGACCGTCATGAACGGCATGGCGCTGCACGGCGGCGTGATCCCCTACGGCGGCACCTTCATGCAGTTCGCCGACTACTGCCGCCCGTCGATCCGTCTGGCGGCGCTGATGAAGCAGCGGTCCATCTTCGTGATGACGCACGACTCCATCGGCCTCGGCGAAGACGGCCCGACGCACCAGCCGGTCGAGCATCTGGCCGCGCTGCGCGCCATCCCCAACCTGCTGACCCTGCGCCCGGCCGACGCCGTGGAGACGGCGGAGTGCTGGCAGATCGCGCTGGAGCGGGTGAACGGCCCGTCCGTCCTGGCGCTGACCCGCCAGAACGTCCCGACGCTGCGCACGGAGCATACGGACGAGAACCGCTCGGCCCGCGGCGCCTACGTGCTGGCCGAGGCCCAGGGCGAGCGCCGCGTCACGCTGCTCGCCACCGGTTCGGAAGTGTCGCTCGCCATGGAGGCCCGCAAGGCGCTCCAGGCCGAGGGTGTCGGCACCGCCGTCGTGTCGATGCCGAGCTGGGAGCTGTTCGAGGCCCAGGACGACGCCTACAAGGCGTCCGTGCTCGGCACCGGCGTGCGCGTCGCGGTCGAGGCGGCGATCCGGCTGGGCTGGGACCGCTGGCTGGGCTTTGTCGGCGCCACCGGCACCGCCTTCGTCGGCATGACCGGCTTCGGCGAATCGGCCCCCTATCAGGAGCTTTACAAGCACTTCGGCATTACCGCCGAGGCTGTGGTCGCGGCGGCGAAGGCGCGCCTGTAAAAGAGCGACCGTTCACCAGATTACCGACCCCCGGCCACAAGGCGGGGGTCGGCGCTTACCGGCCAAGGCCGGGGGAATGCCAGACTGGAGGAATACAATGGCTGTTCGGGTTGCGATCAACGGGTTTGGCCGTATCGGCCGTCTGGTCCTGCGGGCCATTTACGAGAGCGGCCGCAAGGACGTCGAAGTCGTGGCGATCAACGACCTCGCCGATCTCAAGGCCAACGCCCACCTGCTGAAGTACGACAGCGTCCATGGCCGCTTCCCCGGCACCATCGAGACCCGTGACGGCGAGCTGATCGTCAACGGCCACTCGATCAAGGTCATCCAGGAGCGCGACCCGGCCAAGCTGCCGTGGAAGGATCTGGGCATCCAGGTCGCCATGGAATGCTCGGGCATCTTCACCAAGCGTGCCGACGCCGCCAAGCACCTGGAAGCGGGCGCCGAGAAGGTCCTGATTTCCGCCCCGGCCACCGACGAGGACATCACGGTCGTCTACGGCGTGAACCACGACCAGTTGAAGGCCGAGCACCGCATCGTGTCGAACGCGTCGTGCACCACGAACTGCCTGGCCCCGGTGGCCTTCGTGCTGCACAACCTGATCGGCATCGAGAAGGGCTTCATGACCACGATCCACTCCTACACGGGTGATCAGCGCATCGTGGACACCAACCACAAGGACCTGCACCGCGCCCGCGCGGCGGCCCTGAACATGATCCCGACCTCGACCGGTGCGGCCAAGGCCGTCGGCAAGGTGCTGCCGGAACTGAAGGGCAAGCTGGACGGCACCGCCATGCGCGTCCCGACCCCGAACGTCTCGGTCGTGGACTTCAAGTTCACCGCCAAGCGCGCCACCTCGGTGGAGGAGATCACCAAGGCGATCTCCGAGGCCGCCAACGGTCCGCTCAAGGGCATCCTGGGCGCCTACACGGAGGAGCTGGTCTCCACCGACTTCAACCACGACCCGCACAGCTCGATCTTCGCGCTGAACGAGACCAAGGTCATCGACGGCAACTTCGTCCGCATCATGACCTGGTACGACAACGAGTGGGGCTTCTCGAACCGCATGAGCGACACCGCGATCGCCATGGTCAACGCGAAGTAAGCTCGCCGGCCTCGTGCCCGACGGAAAGGCGCTCCCGCAAGGGGGCGCCTTTTTCGTTGCCGACCTCTTTTGTTGTCGGCCTTTTTCGTTGTTGTTTGGCGCCAATCAATCGAACATCAACGCCGATCCACCACCACGCCGTCGGAACGCCGTGAGAATTCTGCAAACCATCCTGTCCAAGGGCTTCCGCGGCGCCGAACGGCATGTGGCGGAGCTGGTCAACGCGCAGGCGCGGCACCATGACGTGCTGCTGCTGCTGCGCAAGGACTGCTCGGACGGGAACGGCGTGTCGATTCGCGATTGGCTCGATCCGGCCGTCCGGGTCCAAACGCTGAGCCGGCCCCTCTGGACGTGGCAGGCCTGGCGCGCGATCCGGCGCTTCCGGCCCGACATCGTGCACGCCCATGGTGGCCGCGCCAGCCGTCTGGCGCCCCGCGTCGCGGGCAAGGCGCCGGTCGTCGCGACCATCCACCTCGACTACCGCCACAGCTACTATAAGGCTGTGGACGGGCTGATCTGCACGACGGACTGGCAGCGGGATGGGATTTCGGCCGACTACAAGGGGCGAACGGCGCGCATCGACCTGTGGTACACGCCGCGCCCTCGCCTCGACTCCGCCGCCGTCCTGCGCGAGCGGCGCGCGCTGGTCGGCGATGAGAACGCCTTCGTCATCGGCTTCGTCGGACACCTGATCCCGTCCAAGGGATGCGACCTGCTGATCGAGGCCTTCCGGCGCGCCAAGCTGCCCGACGCGCGGCTGGTCATCGTCGGCGATGGACCCGAGCGCGAGGCTCTGGAGCGGGCCGCCCCGCTGGACGTGGTCTTCACCGGCTTCCGCCCCGACGCGCGCGACCTGTTCCAGGCCTTCGACCTGTTCGTCTCCCCCTCCCGCGACGAACCGTTCGGGCTGGTGTTCCTGGAGGCGCTGGACGCCGGCGCCCCCATCCTGGCGACGCGGTCCCAGGGGGCCCTGGCGCTGCTGCCGGGCTTTCCGGCGGAGCTGGTGAATCTCGACGACGTGGAGGCGATGACGGCGGCTCTGCGGCGCGCCCACGCGCATCGCAAGCCCCGCTACGTGGCCGACCTCCGGCGCTTCGACCGGGAAGGACGGCTTTCCGAGATCGACGCCTTCTATGCGGAGCTGATTCGGGGAAAAAGCTGACGGCGGCGCCTCAGCGGCGCAAGTCGCCCTGCCCCAGCTTGACCGCGTTCACGCCCGTGGCCTCGCTCAGGCGGTCGGCGACCCAGGCGGCCACGCTCTTGCCCTCGCGCTGGGCGCAGGTGGCGATGGCGCGGTGAAGCATCGGGTTGACGCGGATGGCGAGCTTGCCGGAAAAAGGCTGGTCGGCGTTGCCCGCCATGTCGCAGGCCATTTCCAGATAGTCGTCCACGGCCTTGCGGAACGCGCTGCGCAACTCATCGACCGAGCGGCCGGAGAAGGTGATGCCGTCGCGCGTGTTGATGACTTCGCCGACGAAAATGCCGGCCTCGTTGTCGAAGTCGATCTGGGCCTTATAGCCCTTGTAGTCCATCATCGGCGGCGACCCCAGGGGATGCGTTCGAGTCCAAAGTATAGCGTTGCCGGGGAGGCGCTGGTTTGACTTGCCTCAATTCTCAGTCGCAGGGGTCGACTTTGCCCAAGGGAGCCACGCGTCCGATTCGCATCCACGGGCTTGCCGAAGCGCGTGCGGCCTGCGCCGCAGCGGCCGAATTGGGCGTTCCCCTCCTGCTGGTCAGCGCCCCGGCCGCCGCGGCCCACGCCGGCGCCCTGTGGTTCCGAACCGTGGCGGCCCGCGCTGCGGCGGAGTTCCCGACCCTTCCCCTGATCACGGTGCTCGACTGCGCCGACCGGGCCGGGGACGCGCAGGGCGCGCTCGCCGCTGGGGTGGAGGCCATCCTGTTCACCGGTCCGGCCCTGGTTGGCGTGAAACTGGCGGAGATCGCCGCCGCGCGGGGCGCCGTGGTGCTGACCACCTTGCCCAAAGCGCTGGACCTGCGCGGCGTTCGTAACCAAGTGGCGGCATGCCGGGATTGGCTGCGCGGAATGGAGTAGGCGGATCTGGGTCACCAATTGACCACAGCCCATTACTGCTTTTTCCCCAAAACTCTCCGCGCAAAGGTGGTGTAGTGTAACTGAAACGGCCACGAAGCGGTAATCAGCCCCGATGAACACGACAACGCCCCTGCGGCCCAAGGCGGCCGGCTTCGACGACCATCGCCCCCATCTGGCGCGCCCCGACGGCCTGAGCCGCGGCGTCCCCTTCCCCGAGCCGCACGTGGAGAAAATCCGCGGGCCGAAGCTGCTCGCCATCTGGGCCGGCCTCGCGGCCGGAGCCTGGGGTGTCGTGGCGGGGGTCGGCTACGGCGCCTATGTGGTGTGGCAGTCCATCATCCACTGACTTGCATCCACTGATCGGCGTCCGGAAACGCGACGTCCCCACGGGCACTTTCTCAATCTTTCGTGTGCATTATGGCGTGCGAGACATCGCCGTGTCGCTTGTTGACGCATACGGCGATGAACCGCCTAGACACACCGAATAAGCCCTTTTCCTGCCGCGAAACGCCGCATTACACCCCTCCCGACGTTGCAAAGCGGGCCGCGCTGGGCTATGAGGGCGCCATTTCCGAAAATGCCCCAAGGGAAGAGCCACATGAAGCTCACTCGTCGCGTTAAAGAAATTCTTGCGAACTACGAGAGCGACAATCCGGGCGTGAAGGCGAACCTCGCCCGCATTCTCATGGAAGGCAAGCTGGGCGGCACCGGCAAGCTGGTCATCCTCCCGGTTGACCAGGGCTTCGAGCACGGCCCGGCGCGCAGCTTCGCGCCGAACGAGCCGGGCTACGACCCGCACTACCACTACCAGCTGGCCATCGACGCGGGCTGCAACGCCTACGCCGCTCCGCTGGGCTCGCTGGAAGCCGGTGCGTCGACCTTCGCCGGCTCGATCCCGCTGATCCTGAAGATGAACAGCGCCAACAGCCTGTCCACGCAGAAGGAAGCGGCCGACCAGGCCGTGACCGCCTCGATCGAGGACGCGCTGCGCCTGGGCTGCTCGGCCATCGGCTTCACGATCTACCCCGGCTCGGAAGCCATGTACGACCAGTACGAGGAGATCCGCGAGCTGTCGGCGGAGGCCAAGTCGGTCGGTCTCGCCACCGTGATCTGGTCCTACCCGCGCGGCGGCAACATCTCCAAGGACGGTGAGCTGGCCGTCGACGTGATCGGCTACGCCGCTCACATGGCCGCCCTGCTCGGCGCCCACATCATCAAGGTCAAGCTGCCGTCGGCCCATCTGGAGCAGGCGGAAGCCAAGAAGGTCTACGAGGCCAAGGGCATCCAGATCGCGACCCAGGCCGACCGCGTCCGCCACATCATGCAGTGCTCGTTCAACGGCCGCCGCATCGTGGTCTTCTCGGGCGGCGCCACCAAGGGCGAGGATGCGGTGTTCGAGGACGCCCGCGCCATCCGCGACGGCGGCGGCAACGGCTCGATCATCGGCCGCAACGCCTTCCAGCGTCCGCGTGAAGAGGCCCTGAAGCTGCTCGACCGGATCATGAAGATCTATCAGGGCAAGGAGTAAGGTTTGCCACAGGGTACCGAAAACACCTGTCGGCTTTACCTCGTGACGCCGCCGGCTCTTGAGCCGGCGGCGTTCGCGCCGAAACTGGCTGAGGCGCTGGACGCTGGCGATGTCGCCTGCGTGCAGCTTCGCCTGAAGGACTGTTCCGACGACGCCATCCGCCGGGCCTGCGACGCGCTGCGTCCCATCGCCCAGGAGCGCGACGTCGCCTTCATCCTGAACGACCACCCCCGGCTGGCCCGCGAGATGGGCTGCGACGGGGTGCATGTGGGGCAGACGGACACCCCCTATGCCGAGGCGCGCAAGATTCTGGGCAAGGATGCCATCGTCGGCGTGACCTGCCACGACAGCCGCCATCTCGCCATGGAAGCCGGCGAGGCCGGGGCGGACTATGTCGCCTTCGGCGCCTTCTTCCCGACCACGACCAAGGACGCCCAGCACAAGGCGGAGCCGGAGCTGCTGCGCTGGTGGTCGGAGCTGATGGAGGTGCCCTGCGTCGCCATCGGCGGCATCACGCCGGAAAATTGCGGACCGCTGGTCCAGGCCGGGGCCGATTTCCTGGCCGTGGTCAGCGCCGTGTGGCACCACCCGGACGGGCCGGGCGCGGGCGTGAAGGCCTTCAACGCCGCCATCACCGAAGCCAGCGCCGGCTGACATGGATTTGCTGTCTTTCGAGACGCTGGCCGCCCTGTTCGGGGTGGGCCTGCTGGCCGGCTTCGTCGACGCCATCGCGGGCGGCGGCGGTCTGCTGACGCTGCCGGCCCTGCTGTGGGCCGGGCTGTCCCCGGCCGAGTCGCTGGCGACCAATAAGCTGCAATCCAGCTTCGGCTCCTTCTCCGCCACGCTGAAGTTCACGCGGGGCGGCGAGGTGTCGCCGCGCGAGATGCTGTGGATGATCGCCTGCACCTTCGTCGGCTCCGCCCTGGGCGCGACGCTGGTGCAGATGCTGGACGCCAGCTTCCTGCGCAACGTCATCCCGGTCCTGCTGGTCGGCATCGCGATCTATCTGCTGGTCTCGCCCAAGGCTGGCGAGATCGACGCTCACCGCCGCATCGGGGAGCGCGCTTTCGCCCTGCTGGCCGGCACGGGCATCGGCTTATACGACGGCTTCTTCGGCCCCGGCACGGGGACCTTCTTCGCCATCGCCTTCGTCTCGCTTCTGGGATTCAACCTGCGCAAGGCCACCGCCCACACGAAGGTGCTGAACTTCACCAGCAACATCGCCGCCCTGCTGTTCTTCCTGATGGGCGGCCACATCCTGTGGGCGGCCGGCCTGCTGATGGGGGTCGGGCAGTATCTGGGGGCGCAGCTCGGCGCCCACATGGTCATCCGCAACGGGGCTGCCATCGTGCGGCCGATGCTGGTCGTCGCGTCGCTCGCCATCACGGCGAAGCTGGTGTGGACGGACGAGCAAGGCTACGTCCGCGCCGCCGTTGCCTACGTCTTCGGCCTGTTCACCTGAGCTTGGCCAAGGCGTACCGCCCCCCGAGTCGCCCCCGCAGGTTCTCCCACACGATAATTCCAACAATTCAGCGGTGTGGGGGCGAATCAAAGCCCCCGACTCCTCGCCCTTTTTGACGCCGCCCCCAAGAATGAGTGGCCAACGGCGCCCGCCGTTCAGTCACCGCACGCGCAACAATATTCCGCACCGCAGATCATCTTGCTGCGGAATTCGTATATCCGGCCCTTTCCATTGTCAGGGTCCTACTCTGAGTGGCATAAGCGGACCATGCATCGCCAGCGCGGCGAGGGACTTTACGTTAACGTCAATATGTGTATCATTGCGTTAACAAACGAATTCGGGGAGACGCGTATGCCCAAAAGGAATCACACCACATCCAATCTGAAGGCGCACCTGCTTGCCGCGGTGGCCGTTGCCGCCGTCTCGGCGCCGCTGCCGACGATGGCCGCCGGCTACTTCCTGAAGGAGCAGAGCGCGTCCGGCCAGGGAACGTCTTTCGCCGGTTCGGCCACGAACGCGGCGGGCGACGCCAGCGCCATGTTCTTCAACCCGGCTGCTCTGGGCGTGGTGAACGACAACGAAGTCGTCGGTGTGCTGTCGGGCATCTTCCCGACGTCCCAGACCACCAACGCACGCGGCACGCGCACCGCCCGGCTCGGCGGCAGCACCATTTCCGGGACCGCCAATTCGGACGACATCGGCGTCGATGCGGTGCTTCCGACCGGCTATGCCGCCTACGCGGTCTCGCCCGACGTGAAGCTCGGCCTGTCGATCAACATGCCGTGGGGTCTGTCCACCGACTATCCGGAAAACTGGGTCGGCCGCTATCACGGCATCCATTCCAGCCTCCAG
This sequence comes from Azospirillum mesophilum, assembly GCF_053470405.2. Taxonomy (NCBI): domain Bacteria; kingdom Pseudomonadati; phylum Pseudomonadota; class Alphaproteobacteria; order Rhodospirillales; family Azospirillaceae; genus Azospirillum; species Azospirillum mesophilum. Next base: position 221,614 of record NZ_JBPXMQ020000003.1, on the reverse strand, counting down.
ACGCTCAACATCTCCCCGACCGTCGCCTATCAGCTGCTGCCCCAGCTGACCGTCGCCGGCGGCCTGCAGTTCCAGTACACCAAGGCGCGCCTGAGCCAGGCGATCGACTTCGGCTCGGCCCTCGCGGCGGCCGGCGTGGCCGGTGTCGCTCCGGGCTCGCGCGACGGCATCGGCGAGGTGAAGGGCGACAGCTGGGGCTTCGGCTTCACCGCCGGCACCCTCTACGAGCCGGTCAAGGGCACCCGAATCGGCCTGTCCTACCGCTCCTCCGTGTTCCAGGAGCTTGAGGGCGACGCGAAGTTCCAGGGCGTTCCGGCGCCACTGTCGGGCAGCTTCGCCCCGGCGTCGATCAAGGCCAAGCTGACCACCCCGGACATCATCGCCGCCGGCGTCTACCAGGAACTGACCAGCCAGTTCGCGGTGATGGCCGACGTGCAGTGGACCAACTGGTCGCGCTTCAAGGAACTGCGCATCCGCTACTCCAACCCGCTGCGCGGCGATTCGGTGACCGAGGAGCAGTGGAACGACTCCTGGTTCTTCTCGCTCGGCGCCGCCTACAAGGTCACCGACAAGCTGACCCTGCGGGCCGGCGTCGCCTACGACCAGAGCCCGGTGCCCGACGCGTTCCGCACGCCGCGCATTCCGGACTCCGACCGCTACTGGGCGTCCGTCGGCGTGGGCTATCAGATCACCGACAGCATCCGGACGGACCTGGGCTATTCCCACGTCTTCGCCCCGACCGCCAAGGTCAACCTGACCGACCCCGGCACCGGCCCGAACGCCCTGCGCGGCAACCTGACGGCCGACTACAAGGCGCACGTGGACGTCGTCGCGCTCCAGACCAAGATCAGCTTCTGATCGATCGCGTCGGTGCGGCACGGGCGGGCGCTTGCCCGCCCGTGTGCGCATGCTAGGCTTGCTCCCCACAACGACAAAACGGGGAGAGGATCCGCGCATGGCCGACAGCTTCAACGCCTTCGTCATCGAAGACGCCGACGGCAAGCCCAAGGGCGGCTTCAAGCAGCTCAGCCTCGGCGACCTTCCCGACCACGACGTGCTGGTCGAGGTCGCCTACTCCACCCTGAACTACAAGGACGGGCTGGCCGTTTCCGGCAAGGGCCGGATCGCCCGCAAGCTGCCGATGGTCGCCGGCATCGACCTGGCCGGCACGGTGGCCGAATCCCGCTCCCCCGACTGGAAGCCCGGCGACAAGGTGATCGTCAACGGCTGGGGCCTGTCCGAAACGCAATGGGGCGGCTACACCCGGTTCCAGCGCGTGAAGCCCGAGTGGCTGACCCGCCTGCCCGACGTCTTCTCTCCGGAAGAGGCCATGGCCATCGGCACCGCCGGCTACACGGCGGCGCTCTGCGTGGACGCGCTGGAAGACTGGGGCACCATACAACCCGGCGGCAAGGAAGTGGTGGTCACCGGTGCCGCCGGCGGCGTCGGTTCCGTCGCCGTGGCCCTGCTCACCAAGGCCGGCTACCCGGTCACCGCCTCCACCGGCCGCCCCGAAACCCACGAGTATCTGTCCGGACTCGGCGCCACGGCCTTCGTTGACCGCGCCGCCCTTCTGGAAAAGGGACCGCCGCTTCAAAAGGAACGCTGGGCCGGTGCCGTCGATTCGGTCGGCGGGATCACGCTGGTCAACGTCCTGTCGCAGACCGTCTGGGGCGGCGCCGTCGCCGCCTGCGGCCTCGCCGGGGGCGCCGACCTGCCGGGCACGGTCCTGCCGCACATCCTGCGCAGCGTCGCCCTGATCGGCGTCGATTCGGTCGCCGCCCCGGCCGCCCGGCGCGACCGCGCCTGGAAGCGCCTCGCCCGCCACCTCGACAAGGCGCACCTTAAGACGATGTACGAGGTGCAGCCCATGTCGAAGCTGCCGGAACTGGCCGGAAAGATCCTGGCCGGGCAGGTGCGCGGACGCGTGGTGATTGACGTGACGAAGTAGAAAGGACCGTAGGTTGGGTTGTGCGCGCGAAACCCAACACAGCCGGCACTGCGAACCTGTTGGGTTTCGCTTTGCTCAACCCAACCTACGATCTTCCTCGCCTACTGCGAGACTGGCAGCCACAGCACCTCGTCGATGGTCTCGGCACCGCTGCACAGCATGACCAGCCGGTCGAAGCCGAGCGCGATTCCGCTGCTGGCGGGCATGCCGTGCTCCAGCGCGGCGAGGAAGTCCTCGTCCACCGGGAAGCGCTCGCCGTAAAGGCGCTCCTTCAAGGCCATGTCCGCCTCGAATCGGGCGCGCTGGGCGGCGGCGTCGGTCAGTTCGCCGAAGGCGTTGGCGAGTTCAAGGCCGCAGGCGTACAGCTCGAATCGTTCGGCGAGGCGCGGGTCTTCCGGCTTCGGGCGGGACAGGGCCGCCATGCAGACGGGATAGTCGGTCAGCACGCAGGGCACGCCCGCGCCCAGATGCGGCTCGATGCGGTCGAACATCACGCGGAACACGATGTCCTCCCAGCGGTCGCCCGCGTGCGGGTGGACGCCGATGCGCTCCGCCGCCGCCGCCAGGGGGGCGGGGTCCGGGTCGTGGCTGCCGTCGAAGGTGGCGAGCAGGTCGATGCGGGCGTATTCCAGGAAGGCGTCCTGGACGGTCAGCACGCGCCAGGGCTGGAAGGGGTCGCACTCCATGCCCCGGAACGCGAAGCGATGCCGCCCGGCCGCGACGGCCGCCGCCCGCACCAGATCGACGCAATCCTGGATCAGCGTCCCGTACCCCTCCCCCGCCCGGTACCATTCGAGCATGGAGAATTCCGGCGAATGGGTCGCCGACCGCTCCCCGTTCCGGAAGACGTGGGCGATCTGGTAGATGCGCGGCATCCCGGCGACCAGCAGCTTCTTCATCGCGAATTCGGGGCTGGTGTGCAGGTACAGCCGGCGCCGGTCGTCCGGATGCGGCCCCTGGAGGTCAGTCCCGAAGGCCTGGAGATGCGGCTCCATCCCCGGCGAGACCTGAAGGGCCGGGGTGTCCACCTCGACGAAGGCGTTGTCCTCGAAGAATCGGCGCACCGCGCCCAGCACGCGCCCACGCGCCGCCAGATGCGGGCGTCGGCGGTCGAAGCTTTCGGGGGTCCAGGCGGGCGTGGCGGTGAACATGGCGTTTTCCGGATGCGGGGGGAATGATCCTGCTTATCAGAGGACGGGGACCGTCGAAAACGGACAATCCCGTGGTGCCAAGACGGTCACTTTTCTGTTTCAAACGGGGTTCCACGCACAAAGAAGGCGCGTCGGGCCGAAATTGCACCCGCCCGGCGTTGCCTCGGGGCCGGCAAGCTGCTAGGTTCCGCGCCGCCTGTCTCTTGGAAATCACGAGTATGTCATGAAGGTCAACGCCAACACGATGCGTCCCGGCCATGTGCTTGAGCACAACGGGAAGCTCTGGGTCATCACCAAGACCGCCATTGTCCAGCCCGGCAAGGGCGGCGCCTTCATCCAGCTTGAGATGAAGGACGTGCGCACCGGCACCAAGTCGATCGAGCGCTTCCGCACCCAGGAGACGGTCGAGCGCGCCCGCCTGGACGAGCACGAGATGACCTTCCTGTTCGCCGAAGGCGACAGCTTTACCTTCATGGACAAGGAAAGCTACGAGCAGGTCGCCATTCCGGGCGAGATCGTCGGCGACCAGAAGGTGTTCCTCCAGGACGGCATGGAAGTCACCGTGCAGTCCTTCGAAGGCGCGCCGCTCGGCGTCGAGATCCCCGGCAAGGTGACGCTACAGATCGTCGAGGCCGACCCGGTGGTGAAGGGGCAGACCGCCTCGTCCTCCTACAAGCCGGCCAAGCTGGAGAACGGCGTGTCGATCCTGGTGCCGCCGCACATCGACACGGGCACCCGCGTCGTCGTCGACACCCAGACCGGCGAGTACGTCGAGCGCGCCAAGGACTGAGGTCCCGCGTCTTTTTTGCGCACCGGCTCTCGCATCACGCGGGGGCCGGTGTATTCTTTTTCCGGTTTCGCACGAGATAAAGCACGCCCATGGCCACCCGCTCCGCCCTTATCAACGTGATGGTCCGCGCCGCCGAAAAGGCCGCCCGCGGCCTTGTCCGCGACTTCGGCGAGGTCGAACACCTCCAGGTGTCGCGCAAGGGGCCGGCGGACTTCGTCTCCCAGGCCGACATCAAGGCTGAAAAGCTTCTGCGCGAAGAGTTGCAGAAGGCCCGTCCGGACTTCGGTTTCCTGATGGAGGAGACGGGCGCCAGCAAGGGCAGCGACCCGACAGCGCGCTGGATCGTCGATCCGCTGGACGGCACCACCAACTTCCTGCACGGCCTGCCGCACTGGGCAATCTCCATCGCGGCGGAGAAGAACGGCGAGATCGTCGCTGGCGTCGTGTACGAGCCGGTGCACGACCAGTTGTTCTGGGCCGAGAAGGGCCAGGGCGCCTTCCTGAACCACCAGCGCCTGCGCGTGTCCGAACGCCGCAACCTGGGCGACGCGGTGATCGCCACCGGCATGCCCTTCAAGGGCCGGGGCGACCACGCCGGCTTCCTGGTCGAGGCCGAGGCCATCATGAAGGAGGTCGCGGGCATCCGCCGCTTCGGCGCCGCGTCGCTCGACCTCGCCTATGTGGCGGCGGGCCGCTACGACGGCTTCTGGGAGCGCGGGCTCGCCGCCTGGGACGTGGCGGCCGGCCAGTTGCTGGTCACCGAGGCCGGCGGCTTCGTGGGCGAGATCGGCGGCGGCCGCAACCCGGTGTTCGGCGGCTCCGTCCTGGCGGCCAACGCGCATCTGCACCTGCCGCTGGCCAAGATCCTGCGCAGTGTGGCCGACCGCAAGGCCGGCACCGCTCCGGCGGGCTCGGCGGGGGCCTAGGCCTCCCAAGGCCCCGCGTCCAAAGGGGTATTACGGCCGCGCTTTGGTGGGGAAACCCGCCGCGCGGCCCAAAGTGCGTTGTCGCTACGCCGATCGAAGGGCTATGGTACCAACGCTTTTCCGTGTAATTGGAAACTCTGCGCTGGATACCATGGGGATTGTTGGACGCATGAGCCGTTCTCCGAATGCGCCCACTGGGCGGACGGCACTGGTGCGCGTCCTTTCCGTCACCGCCGCCGCCATGGTGGCGCTCGCCGTGACGCCACCCGTCCTTGCCGCCGATACAAAGGCGGAGCCGACGAAACTCGCCCCGGCCAAAGCTGCGCCCGCCAAGGTGGAACCGGCGAAAGCGGCGCCGGCCGCGGAGCCGGTGGCGGAAAAGCTGACGCTGGAGAACGCGCAGCCCCTGCCCATCCCGCCGCCGTCGGGCGTGCAGGCGCCCAACTCGCCGCCGCCGCCGCCGCGCTTCAAGGCGCCCGTCGTGATGACGCCGCCGACGCTGCCGAGCATCGAGATCGGCGCCTCGCCGCCTCCCCCGGCCCCGCCGGCTGGCGCGCCGCCGGTCCAAGCGACGGCAAAGGCCCCGGCGCCGCATCCGCCCGCGCCCGCCCTGACGAGCGGGCCGAAAAAGACGCAGACCGCCGCCGTGCCGGCGCCTCCGCCGCACCCGTCCGTGCCGAAGCTGGGCATGCAGAGCGTCGTCTTCGACGGCTCGGCCACGACTCCTCCGGAATCGGCGGCGCCGTCCATCGCCACCATCATCGAGCGGATGCGCGGGAATGACGCGTTGCGCCTGCAACTGCGCGCCTACGCCAGCGGCACGCCGGAGACGGCGCGCGAGGCCCGGCAGCTGTCGCTCGCCCGCGCGCTGGGCATCCGGGAGCGGCTGGGGGCCGCCGGCATCCCAAGCACCCGCGTGGACATCCGGGCGCTGGGCATCGAGGCCGGCAACGGCCCGCCCGACCGGGTGGAGATGGAATTCCTGAACGAGTGAGTGGACCGACCGCCTGATCTCCCCTCTGGACGAGAGAGCCCATGGCCGCGATCGCCCCGTATCGAACGCTGGAGGAGCCTTCCCCGATGACGCGCCCGGAGCGGTTCCTGACACGGATGATCCTCTTCCTGGTGGTCGTGGGGGGCGTGGCCGCCCTGCTGTTCCCGGCGTTGCGCGCGGCCTTCCTGAACAACCCGGCGCTGAACGGGCTGATCCTGGGCACGCTGCTGGCCGGCATCCTGTTCATCTTCCGCCAAGTCCTGATGCTGCGGCCCGAGGTGGCGTGGCTGGAGCATTTCCAGAACGGCGCCGCCGCCGTAGCTCCTGAGCCGGTTCTGCTCGCCCCCATGGCGCGCATGCTGGGGGAGCGGCGCGGGCGGCTGACCCTGTCGGCGCTGTCCATGCGCTCCCTGCTCGACGGCATCGCCTCGCGGCTGGACGAATCGCGGGAGCTGTCGCGCTACCTGATCGGGCTTCTGATCTTCCTCGGCCTGCTGGGCACCTTCTGGGGCCTGCTGCACACGGTGCAGTCGGTCGGGTCGGTGATCGGCGGGCTATCGGTGAAGGGCGGCGACGTGGGCGCCATGTTCAGCAACCTTCAGCAAGGGCTGGAAGCGCCGCTGACCGGCATGGGCACGGCCTTCAGCTCCTCCCTCTTCGGCTTGGCCGGGTCGCTGGTGCTGGGCTTCCTGGAACTTCAGGCGAGTCAGGCGCACAACCGCTTCTTCCAGGACGTGGAGGACTGGCTGTCCGGCGCGACCCGCCTGTCGAGCGGGGCCGGCGGCAGCCTGGAAACCGGCGACCAGTCGGTCCCCGCCTACCTGCAAGCCCTGCTGGAGCAGACGGCGGAGAACCTCGACTCGCTCCAGCGCACCGTCGCCACGGCCGAGGAGGGTCGGCGCGCCGCCAACAGCAACCTGATGGCGCTGACCGAACGGCTGTCCACCCTGACCGACCACATGCGGGCGGAACAGCAGCTTTTGCTGCGGCTCGGCGAAAGCCAGCTTGAGATGAAGAAGCTGCTGGAGCGGCTGTCTGGCGCGGCCATCGGCGGTCTGGACGAATCGTCCCGCCAGCACCTGCGCAACATGGATATCTACCTCGCCCGCATCGTCGAGGAGTCCAGCACCGGCCGCACCCAGGCGGTGCAGGAGATCCGCAGCGAGATCAAGCTGCTGGCCCGCACCATCGCCGCGCTCGCCGAAGACGCCGAACAGCGCTGAGGTTATTAACCCAGAGGGACCGCCTCCATGGCCAGCATCAGCCGCCGCAACAGCCATCGCGAGGCCAGCGCCTGGCCCGGGTGGGTGGACGCGCTGTCGTCCCTCGTCATGGTGGTCATTTTCCTGCTGATGGTCTTCATCGTCGCCCAGTTTTACATGGCGACGGCGCTGACCGGCCGGGACGAGCAGCTGACCAACCTGAACCGTAAGGTCGCGGAGCTGAACGACCTCCTGTCGCTGGAGCGCGACGCCAACGCCGACCTGCGCGTCAACGTCGCCCAGCTCTCTGCCGAGCTTCAGGGCTCCGTCGCCGCGCGCGACGATATGACGAACCGCCTCTCCTCCCTGCAAGGCGACCTCGACAAGGCGACCCGCGCCGCCGAGGAGTTGCAGCGCACCATCCGCGCCGACAAGGAAACCGTCGAACTGAAGGTCCGCGAGGCCGCCAGCCTGCAAGCCGACCTGAAGGCCCTGCGCGAGGCCCGGCAGAAGCTGGAAGGCGAACTGGCCGAGGCCGCCGCGAACCTCCGCCTGTCGGACGAGCAGCGCCAAGCCCTGCTGGCCCAGCTGGGCGGGGAACGCGACCGCTCCAAGGCGCTGGAATCGCGGCTCGCCGACGCCGGCGAAAAGACGATGCTCGCGCAGAAGGACATCGAACAGCGCGACATCCGCATCAAGGATCTGATGGCCTCGCTGACCGGCGAACAGGGCGAGACGGGCAAGGCCCGCCAGCAGGTGGACGTGCTGAACCAGCAGATCGCCGCGCTGCGCGACCAACTCGCCAGGATCGGCGCGGTGCTGGAGGCGTCGGAGAAGAAGTCGGACGAGCAGAAGATCCAGATCGCCGAACTCGGCTCCCGCCTCAATCAGGCGTTGGCCGCGAAGGTGCAGGACCTCGCCCGCTACCGCTCGGAGTTCTTCGGCCGCGTGCGCGAGGCGCTGGGCAACCGGCCCGACGTGCGCATCGTCGGCGACCGCTTCGTCTTCCAGTCGGAGCTTCTGTTCCCCTCCGGGTCCGCGACGCTGGAAGAGGCCGGCAAGCAGCGTCTGGCCGAACTGGCCCGCACGCTGATGGAAATCGGAAAGAAGATCCCGCCGGACGTGAATTGGGTGCTGCGCGTGGACGGCCACACCGACAACCGCCCCGTCCGCCTGCAATTCGCCTCCAACTGGGAACTGTCGGCGGCACGCGCGATTTCGGTGGTGAAGTTCCTGATCGACCAGGGCATCCCGCCGGAACGTCTGGCCGCCGCCGGTTTCGGCGAGTATCAGCCGCTCGACCCCGGCACCAGCGATGAAGCGCTGGCGCGGAATCGGCGCATTGAGGTGAAGCTCGATCAGCGGTGAGGCGTTTGCCCCCTCCCCGACCCTCCCCCGCTAACGCGGGAGAGGGAGATTAGTCCCCTCCACCGCGAAGCGGGGGAGGGTCAGGGAGGGGGCAACACCTTACTCCGCCGCGACCTTCTCCACCGCTTCCGGCGTCCAGCGCAGGATCGGCTTGCGGGCGGCGGCGGTTTCGTCCAGGCGGCGGCGTGGGGTCAGGCGCGGGGCGCCCTGGAAATACTCCACGTCACCACCCTTGGCCCGCTCCGCCAGAGCGCGCAGCGCGGTGATGAACTGGTCGAGGCCGGCCTTCGACTCCGTCTCGGTCGGCTCGATCAGCAGCGCGCCGTGCACCACCAGCGGGAAGTACATGGTCATCGGGTGGAAGCCCTCGTCGATCAGCGCCTTGGCGATGTCGAGCGTGGTGACCCCGGTGCCCTTCAGGAAGCGGTCGTCGAACAGGCATTCGTGCATGCACGGGCCGTCGAAGGACGGGCTCATCACGTCCTTCAGGCTGGCGAGCACATAGTTCGCGTTCAGCACCGCGTCGCTCGACGCCTGCCACAGGCCATCGGCGCCGTGGCTCAGCATGTAGGAAAGGGCGCGGACGAACATGCCCATCTGGCCGTGGAAGGCCTTCATGCGGCCGAAGGCCGGCCCGTCCCCGGCATGCTCCACCAGACGGAAGGCGCCATCCTTGGACTGCACGACGTAGGGCACCGGCACGTAGGGGGCCAGCGACTCCGCGAAGACCACCGGACCGGAGCCCGGACCGCCGCCGCCGTGCGGGGTGGAGAAGGTCTTGTGCAGGTTGATGTGCATCACGTCGATGCCGAGGTCCGCCGGGCGCACCCGGCCGACGATGGCGTTGAAGTTGGCACCGTCGCAGTAGAAGTAGGCGCCGGCCGCGTGCACGGCCTCGGCGATGGTGATGATGTCCCGCTCGAACAGGCCGCAGGTGTTCGGGTTGGTCAGCATCAGGCCGGCCACGTCGGGGCCGAGCTTCGCCTTCAGCGCGTCCAGATCGACGCGCCCGTCCTCGGTCGCCGGGATGGCCTCGACCGCGTAGCCGCAGGCGGCGGCGGTCGCCGGGTTGGTGCCGTGGGCGCTTTCCGGCACCAGGATCTTGGTGCGGCCGGTGTCACCCTTGGCCTCATGGGCGGAGCGGATCGCCATGATGCCGCACATCTCGCCGTGCGCGCCGGCCGCCGGGGCCAGCGTCACCGCCGCCATGCCGGTCAGCGTGGCGAGCCAGCGGCCCAGCTCCGCCATCAGCTCCAGCGCACCCTGCACGGTGCTTTCCGGCTGGAGCGGGTGCACGTCGGAGAAGCCCGGCAGCCGCGCCATCTTCTCGTTCAGGCGCGGGTTGTGCTTCATCGTGCAGGAGCCCAGCGGGTAGAGCCCGCTGTCGATGGCGTAGTTCTTCTGCGACAGGCGCGTGTAGTGGCGGACCACCTGCGGTTCGGCGAGGCCCGGCAGGCCCACCTTGGCGCGAGGCTTCACGGCGCCCAGGCGAGTCTTGCCCGCGGGAACCTCCGGCAGGTCGACGCCGCAGCGGCCGGGGCTGTCCTGTTCGAAGATCAGCGGTTCTTCGATCTGGAGGCCGCGGTTGCCGGTGACGGTCTGCGGAACGGCGCTGTCGGTGCTCCGAATGTCGGTCGGGCGCCCTTGATTGTTCATCGTCATCACAGAACCTCGGCAAGGGCCTTGGCGAAAGCGTCCATGTCGGACTCGGTGTTCGTCTCGGTGGCGGCCACGATCAGCAGGTCGTCCAGTTCACCCGCGAACAGGCGCGACGCCGGGACGCCGCCGAGGATGCGGCGCTCGGCCAGTTCCTCGACCACCTGGGCGGCGGGCTTGGGCAGCTTCACCGTGAATTCGTTGAAGAAGCTGTCGTTGATGATGTCGACGCCCTTCACGGCCGCCAGCTTGTCGGCCAGCTGAACCGCCTTGGCGTGGTTCAGGCGGGCGAGCTGCGTGAAGCCTTCCTCGCCCAGCAGGCTGAGGTGGATCGAGAAGGCCAGCGCGCACAGGCCGGAGTTGGTGCAGATGTTCGAGGTCGCCTTCTCGCGGCGGATGTGCTGCTCGCGCGTGGAGAGCGTCAGCACGAAGCCGCGGCGGCCGTCGGCGTCCACTGTCTGGCCGCAGAGGCGGCCCGGCATCTGCCGGACCAGCTTTTCCTTCACGGCGAACAGGCCGACATACGGACCGCCGAAGTTCAGCGCGTTGCCCAGCGACTGACCTTCCGCCGCCACGATGTCGGCGCCCATTTCGCCCGGCGGGGTCAGCAGGCCGAGCGACACGGCCTCCGTCACCACGACGATCAGCAGCGCGCCCTTGGCTTGGCACATCTGGCCGAGCGCGGTGTAGTCCCGCACATGGCCGAAGACGTCCGGGTTCTGCACGACGACGCAGGAAGTGTTGTCGTCCACCAGCGCCATCAGATCCTCGCCCCCGTTCGGGGCGGGCGGCATGGCGACCGTCTCGAAGCCGATGAAGCGGGCGTCGGTGGTGGTGGTGTCGCGGTAATGCGGGTGCAGGCCGCCGGACAGAATGGCCTTCTTCCGCCGCGTGACGCGGTTGGCCATCATCACGGCCTCCGCACAGGCGGTGGCGCCGTCGTACATGGAGGCGTTCGCCACATCCATGCCGGTCAGCAGCGAGACCTGGGTCTGGAACTCGAACAGCACCTGCAGCGTGCCCTGGCTCACCTCCGGCTGGTAGGGGGTGTAGGCGGTCAGGAACTCGCCGCGCTGGACCAGATGATCCACCGTCGCCGGGACATGGTGGCGGTAGGCACCGGCGCCCAGGAAGCTCGGCACGCTGCCGGCCGGCAGGTTCTTGCCCGCCATGGCCGACAGGGTGCGCTCGACCTCCAGCTCGCCCATGTGATTGGGCAGCCCCTCGATCGGGCCGGGAAGGCGGGCGGCCTTCGGCACGTCGCGGAACAGATCGTCCACCGATGAGGCGCGGATCGCCGCCAGCATGGACCGCCGGTCGGCCTCGGTCAGGGGCAGATAACGCATGTTACGCCTGTCCTTCCACGAAGGCCTTGTAGGCGGTCTCGTCCATCAGGGCGTCCAGCTCGGCCGGGTTGCTGAGGCGGATCTTGAAGAACCAGCCCTGGGTCTCGGCACCGGCGTTGACCAGCGACGGATCGTCCACGAGCGCCTGGTTGATCTCGGTGACCTCGCCGGAAACCGGGGCGTAGACGTCGCTGGCCGCCTTCACGGATTCGACGACGGCGGCTTCCTTGCCCTGCTGGAGTGTGCGGCCGACGTCCGGCAGCTCCACGAAGACCACGTCGCCGAGCTGGTGCTGGGCGTGGTCGCTGACGCCGACGGTCCCGACATCGCCCTCGACGCGGACCCACTCGTGATCCTTGGTGTACTTGATGGTCATGGCCTTTTCCCCTGAAAGAAGTTCGTAGGTTGGGTTGAGCGGAAGCGAAACCCAACATGGTCGCGATGCGGAGTGCGTTGGGTTTCGCTGCGCTCAACCCAACCTACGGGGCCTTACCCCCGGTAATAACGCTGCGGCACGAAGGGCATGGCGGCGACCTTGGCGGCCAGCGGCTTGCCGCGGACGATGAGCTGCACCGGTGTGTCGAGCGCGGCGTGCGCGCGGTCGACATAGCCCATGGCGACCGGCGCGTTCGCGGTGGGGCCGAAGCCGCCGCTGGTCACCTCGCCGATCTTGTTGCCGCTGGCGTCGCAGATCTCCGTGTGCTCGCGGGCCGGCTGGCGGCCTTCCGGCTGGATGCCGACACGGCGGCGCGGCGCGCCGTTGGCGAGCTGGTCCTTGATGACATCGTAACCGGGGAAGCCCCCCTCCTCGCGGCGGCGCTTGGACAGCGCCCATTCCAGCGCGGCTTCGACGGGCGTGGTCGTCTCGTCGATGTCGTGGCCGTAGAGGCAGAGCCCGGCCTCCAGCCGCAGCGAGTCGCGAGCACCCAGGCCGATGGCCTCGACCTCGTCCTCGGCCAGCAGGGCGCGGGCGATGGTCTCCGCGTCGGCCTTGTCGCAGGAGATCTCGTAGCCGTCCTCGCCCGTGTAGCCGGAGCGGGTGATGATCACCGGAATGCCCTTGAAGGTGGCCGGCAGGTAGCTCATGAACTTCATGGTCGCGGCCTCGGGCACGAAGCGCGCCATCACGCCAGCCGCCGCCGGACCCTGCAGCGCCATCAGCGCGAGGTCGTCCAGCAGTTCCACCTCGGCCTTGCCCTTCAGGCGTTCGCGCAGATGGGCGACGTCATGATCCTTGCGGGCGGCGTTGACGACCAGGAACAGGTGGTCACCGGCGTTGGTGACCATCAGGTCGTCCAGGATGCCGCCCTGCTCGTTCAGGAACAGCGTGTAGCGCATGCGCCCGCGCGCCAGCCCCTTGATGTCGCCGGGAACCAGCGACTCGAGCGCCGCCGCCGGGTCGTCGCCGGTCAGCCGCACCTGCCCCATGTGCGACACGTCGAACAGGCCGGCCTTGTCGCGGGTGTGCTGGTGCTCCTTCAGGATGCCCAGCGGGTACTGCACCGGCATGTCGTAGCCGGCGAAGGGCACCATGCGGCCCTTCAGCTCCAGATGGAGGCCATGGAGAGGGGTGGTCTTCAGGTTCTCGGGCGCCTCGGTCACGCGGGTCCTCCGACATAGGGGCACAACCCCGCGCCAGGATTGGCGCGAGTCCTGCCCCCTCTGTCCTGGACCTGAGAGATTCACCGGCGGGGTTGGGTCCCGAACACCGGCTTACTCCTTCGGTGAGACCGGGCCTCCGTCCCCGTCGGGACAGGAGCCGTCGAAACGGCGCGGCCAAGGCTGCTTTCCAGAGTCGCCTTATCCCCTTGCGGTCCTTTTGCCTGAGAGTTTCCGGGGCGGTTGCTCCTTCGGCGCCACCGGCCGGCGAACCGGTCGGCGATCTCTCCCGCGAGGGATCATCGGCATATGACGAACACACTACCGACATGCCCCGGAATGTCAATCGGGGCTTCAGGGCTGAACGTGTTGGGCCGCCGCTCCCGGACGGAAGCGACTCGGCATCGGAAAAGGCAAAGTCCGGCACCGGACCGTCAACTAGGATTATTTTCTGCTTCTGCGGATTTTTTTCTCCCATTAACACGAAAAGGCGAATATTCCTATTAACGCGAGCAGCGAGGACCGGATGCACGGTTCGCGCTCACAAACTTCCCATTTCCAATCGGAGCAGACGCATGTCCGTTCAGACCTTCAACCCCACCGACCTGCCGCAGAGCACCGCCAACTGGGCCGTCGCCCAGCGCATCGTCGGCCCCTTCGCCCCGCACGCGCAGGTGTCGCCCGACCTGACCATCATGCTCGACCCCGGCTATCTGCTGAACGGCACCACCCTGACCGAGGTGAAGGCGCAGGTCGTCGGCCCCTTCGCTCCGCCGGCCTCGGGCTTCCGCATCGACCGCGTGGTGGTGGACCGTTCGACGGGCGCGGCGAGCGTCGTCGCCGGCACGGCAAACAGCCTGACCCCGCCGGCGATTCCGGCGGGCAAGTTGCCGGTGGCGCGGGTGTTCGTGGAGAGCACCGCGCAGGCCATCGACAACAACTCCATCGTGGATGAGCGGGCGCTGTTCGACATGACCCCCGACAGCACGCCGGTGATCTCACGCGCAACTCTTGGCGACGTGGACCAGACAGGCATCCCCTCGCAAACGAACACGAAGATCAATTTGGGAACCGCTGAAATCAACGTCGGCAGCGGTTTCGATACCGCATCGAAGCGGTTTAAACCATCGGTTTCCGGCCATTACTCGATCTCGGCGCAGATCTGCCTGCTGACCGCCAGCAACACCGATATGCGGGCCATTCTCTACAAGAACGGCTCCACGACGGCCACCGGCGGTGAATCGACATCCACGGGGGCAGTGGGCTTCGCCACGGTGACCGATATCATCTACCTGAACGGCAGCACCGACTACGTTGAGCTTTACGCCAGCCAGTCCACCGGCAATTCCCTGACGGCGTCGGGCGGCCGCAACGCGACCTATCTGGTGGCGAGCCGCATCGGCTGAGTCACACCATTCAATACCAAGGGCGCCCAATCGGGCGCCCTTTTTTTACACTCACTGCTTCAACTGCGCGCGGTTGAAGGCCAACTGGTCCGGCGTCAGCTGGAAGCCCAGGAAAATCTTCCAATCCTTCGCGTTCACGTACTTGGGCAGAGGGATCTTCGGCGCCAGCTCCTCGCGGCTGCCGGAGCGCACCTTGCCGGGCTCGAAGGCGACGGTCGTCTCGAACTCGGACTTGGCGCTCGGCGTCTCCTCGCCAGGCTTGGCGACGGCGACGAAATAGCGGTAGGTCGCCTGATTGCCCTGCAGGGCCGGTCCGCGCTCCGCCACCAGGAAGAGGTTCACGTTCACGGTCACGCCGTTGTCGGTGTAGTCGCAGCCGCCGTTGAAATCGGCCAGCGCCGCGCGCGACGTGATGTCCGTCAGGTCGCGGCCGCCGCTGCGGAACTGGGTCACCTCCGACAGGTCGCGGACGATGGCCACCTTCGGGCAGGCCAGGGCCGCTTCCGTCGGGTTCGATCCGCCGAGGCCGAGGCTGGAGCAGCCGGACAGCAGCAGCGCGGCCGGGGCCATCACACCCAAAGACAACAGCGCGGACGCCAGCGGGCTTTTCCGGGCGGGGGTTCCTATATTACGGTCGCGGCGGCGGTCCATCGGTCTGGCCTAACGGTTGGATTGGTGCAACGGCCCGCGACTTTAGAGAAGCGGCAGGGCCGGCACAAGGCTGCGCCGTGGCGGCAACGAACCCTTTCGGCACCCTTTTTCAGGCATCGGAACAGCGGCATGACCAAGACGCCCCTCACCATCCTGCTCGCGGCCCCCCGCGGCTTCTGCGCCGGTGTGGACCGCGCGATCCAGATCGTCGAGGTGGCGCTTGAGAGGTTCGGCGCGCCGGTCTACGTTCGGCACGAGATCGTGCACAACCGCTTCGTCGTGCAGAGCCTGGAAGCCAAGGGCGCCGTCTTCGTGGACGAGCTGGATCAGGTGCCGGACGGCGTGCCCGTCGTCTTCTCCGCCCACGGCGTGCCGAAGTCGGTGCCCGAGGCGGCCGAGCAGCGCGGCCTTTTCTACCTCGACGCCACCTGCCCGCTGGTCAGCAAGGTGCACCGCGAGGCGGAGCGCCATTTCAACGAAGGGCGCCAGATCGTCCTGATCGGCCACGCCGGCCACCCGGAGGTGATCGGCACCATGGGCCAGCTGCCCGAAGGCGCCGTCGTACTGGTGGAGACGGTGGAGGATGTGGCGACGCTGGAGGTCGAGGATCCGAACAACCTCGCCTACGCCACCCAGACCACCCTGTCGGTGGACGAGACGACCAGCATCGTTGCCGCCCTGCGGGAGCGCTTCCCGGCCATCGGCGGCCCGAAGAAGGAAGACATCTGCTACGCCACCACCAACCGGCAGCAGGCGGTGAAGGCCATCGCGCCGAAGGTGGACGCGCTGCTGGTGCTGGGTGCGCCCAACTCCTCCAACTCCAAGCGGCTGGTGGAGGTGGCGAAGACCCATGGCTGCACGCGCGCCCAGCTCGTCCAGCGCGCGTCGGACATCGACTGGACGGCGCTGGAGGGCATCGGGCGGCTGGGCATCACCGCCGGCGCCTCCGCGCCCGAGGTGCTGGTGGAGGAGGTCATCGACGCCGCCCGCGCCCGCTTCGCCGTGACGGTGGAAGAACTGCGCACCGCCTTCGAGGACATCACCTTCAAGCTGCCCAAGGCCCTGCTGGACACCGATATCGCACTCCGCACGAAGGAAGAGGCGTGATCCGGCGGACCGTCATTGACCCGCACCGCCATTGACCGGCGTCCCGAATCCCGGTAAGGCGCTGGTCCCATGGCCGTTTACACCGAAGTTTCCGACGAAGACCTGAACGCCTTCATCGCCCAGTACGATCTGGGCGGCGTTCTGTCGTGCAAGGGCATCGCCGAGGGGGTGGAGAATTCCAACTACCTCCTCGTCACGGAGCGCGGCCCCTACATCCTCACGCTCTACGAAAAGCGCACGAAGCGCGAGGATCTGCCCTTCTTCCTGGGGCTGATGGAGCATCTGGCCGACAAGGGCATCGCCTGCCCGCTGCCGGTGCAGGGCCGCGACGGGCAGCCTCTGCGCGAACTGTGCGGCCGGCCGGCGGTGATCGTCACCTTTCTGGCCGGCATGTGGCCCCGCCGCATCACGCCGCACCACTGCGCCGAGCTGGGCACCGCGCTGGCGCGCCTGCACCTCGCCGTTGCCGACTTCCGCATGGTGCGGCCGAACGCCCTGTCGCTCGCCGGCTGGAAGGACCTGTTCGAAAAGTGCGCCCCGCGCGCCGACGAGGTCGGCCGCGACCTGCGCGCCACGCTGGAAAAGGAACTGGCGGCGCTGGAGGCCAACTGGCCCGGCGCCTTGCCCTCCGGCGTCATCCACGCCGACCTGTTCCCGGACAACGTCTTCTTCCGCGGAAACGAGCTGTCGGGCCTGATCGACTTCTACTTCGCCTGCAACGACTTCCTGGCCTACGACATCGCCATCTGCGTGAACGCGTGGTGCTTCGAGGTGGACGGGTCGTTCAACGCCACCAAGGCGCGGCTGCTGCTGACCAGCTATCAGAAGGTCCGCCCCCTGTCGCGGGACGAGCTGTCCGCCCTGCCCTGGCTGTGCCGCGGCAGCGCGATGCGCTTCCTGCTGACCCGGCTCTACGACTGGCTGAACCACCCGCCGGGCGCCTTCGTGCGGCCCAAGGACCCGTTGGAATATCTGCGCAAGCTGCGCTTCCACCAGACCGTCAAGGGGCTGGGCGACTACTGCCTGGACGATGGCGGTTCTTACGAAGTCTGACACCATGAACGACGACAAACAGGTCGTTGAAGGCGCCCCGAAGGCCGTGGACATCTTCACCGACGGGGCGTGCAGCGGCAACCCCGGCCCCGGCGGCTGGGGGGCCATCCTGCGCTACGGCACGGTGGAAAAGGAGCTGTATGGCGGCGAGCCCGCCACCACCAACAACCGCATGGAGCTGATGGCCGCCATCCAGGCGCTGGAAGCGCTGAAGCGGCCGATGAAGGTGCGGCTCTACACCGACAGCGAATATGTGAAGAACGGCATCACCCAGTGGATCCACGGCTGGAAGGCCAAGGGCTGGAAGACCGCCGACAAGAAGCCGGTGAAGAACGAGGACCTGTGGCGCCGGCTCGACGCCGCCAAGCAGCAGCACGACATCGAGTTTCACTGGGTGCGCGGCCACGCCGGCCACCCGGAGAACGAGCGCGCCGACGCGCTCGCCCGCCAGGGGGTCGCCGACGTCCGGCAGGCCGGACGCGGCGCTTAACCGTCGCTGATCGGGCGCGTTACAGGGCGCCCAGCACCGCCTCGGCCGAGGACACCTCGAACTGGCCGGGCTTCTCCACCGCGAGGTGGGTGACCTTGCCGTCCTTGGCGACGAGCGCAAAGCGCTGGCCGCGCGTGCCGAGCCCGTAGCCCGAACCGTCCATCGTCAGGCCCAGCGCCTGGGTGAAGGTGGCGTTGCCGTCGGGCAGCATGGTGACCTTGCCGGCGGCGCTGTTCTTCTCGCCCCAGGCCCGCATCACGAAGGGGTCGTTGACGGCGAGGCAGACGACGTTGTCCACGCCTTTGGCCTTCAGCGCGTCGGCCTGCTGGACGAAGCCCGGCAGGTGCTTGGCGGAGCAGGTCGGGGTGAAGGCGCCGGGCACGGAGAAGAGGACCACCGTCTTGCCCTTGAAGATCTCGTCGGTGGTGATGTCCTGCATGCCGTTGTCGGTCAGGTGCTTCAGGGTGACCGACGGGATGGTATCGCCCACTTGGATGGTCATGTCTCGTTCCCTCTCGTTTTTAGATTTGCTCTAAACCACAGACTTAGCTTTTGGCCGCAGCCCCGGCAAGGCCGTCGCGACCGCCGCGCGCCCGGCCGCGCGCCCGGTCGAGCGCCTCCAGAACGGCGCCTTCGCTCAACAGTTCCGGCAAGGCGATGCCCTCCGGCGCGCCGGGGCCGTAGACGATGTTGAAGGGGATGCCGTAGCGGCCATGGCTGGCGAGATAACGCGCGATGCCGTCGTCCGGCTTGGTCCAGTCGGCGCGCATGGCGACGACCGTCGGCGCCTCAAGCCGCTTCACGGCCTCGCCCCGGTTCAGAACCAGCTTCTTGTTGGCTTGGCAGGTGATGCACCAGTCCGCCGTCACGTCCACGAAGACGGTGCGCCCGGCGGCGACATGGTCCCGGATGGCGGCCTCGTCGAAGGGGACCCAGCGCGTCGCCGCCTCGCCCACCGCCGGCGCGGCGCCCGCCGAGGGGCCGAAGGCGGCCGGAACCGCGAAGGCGACCAGCGCGAGCAACCCCGCCAGCGCCGGCCCGGCCCAGCGGCTCGGCGGCGCCAGACGGCGGCCCAGCCACAAGGCGACCACCAGCCCGCCCATCAGCACCGCGACGGCCAGTGCCGCCACCTCCCCCACCTGGGCGACCAGCACCGACAGCAGCCACGCGGCGGTCAGCCCCAGCGCGCCGCCCAGCACCCGGCGCAGCACCACCATCCAGCGCCCCGGCCTGGGCAGGCGCCGCGCGACGCGCGGGAAGGCCGCGACCAGCAGGTAAGGCAAGGACAGCCCGACGCCCAGAGCGGCGAAGATGGCGAAGACCTCCGCCGGACCGCTCGCCAGCGCGAAACCCACAGCCGTGCCGAGGAAAGGCGCCGAGCAGGGAGTCGCCAGCAGCGTGGCGAAGGCGCCCGTCGCGAATTGCCCGCCCAGGCCATGCCCCTCCTTTCCGCCCAGCCGGTCGGCCAGGGCGCGCGGCAGCGGCACCTCGAACAGCCCCCACAGGTTGGCGGCGAACAGCGTCACCAGCACGACCATGAAGACGAGGAACAGGGGCTGCTGGAACTGGATGCCCCAGCCGACCGCACCGCCGGCTCCCTTCACCGCCACCAGCGCCCCGGCCAGCGCCAGGAACGACACCAGAATGCCCGCTGCCGAGGCCAGGAAGCCGGCGCGCACGGCCGCCGGCGCGCGTCCGCCATGCTGCACGATGGACAGCAGCTTCAGCGACAGCACCGGCAGCACGCAAGGCATCAGGTTCAGGATCAACCCGCCGAGCAGCGCCACGCCCAGCATGGCGAGCAGGCCCTTCCCGCCCGCTGGAGCAAGGCCGCCCGCGGCGAGACCGGCCGTGGCGGTGGCCTTCGCTTCCATGGACCGTTCGCCGTCCACCAGGGTCAGCGTCATCGCCCGGCCGGCGAGGTTCAGGCCCGGCGTGGGATCGGTGGCGTCGACCCGCAGGCGGACTCGCCGGTCGTTGTCGGAGAAGTTGCGCTTGGGCGCGGAGAAGGTGACGGGCGGATCGGTCTCCACGAACAGGTCCGGGGCGATCATCGGCTCGCGGGACGTGACCTCGACCTCCAGCGCCGTGCCTTCGGCGCGCACGCTGGCGACCGAGAGGCCCGAGGCGCGGCCGTCGCCCGGCACCTGGGACTGGGCGCGGGCGATGTCGTTGGCGGACGGCCCCGGCCCGGCCGGGCCGGCGGGAATGAACAGGGCGAGCTTCACCGTTTCCGGCACACAGATGGTCGTGCAGACCAGCAGCTCCGCCGACAGCGACAGGTCCAGGGGCTTGCCGGACTCGGTGGGTACGGCGGAGATCGGGAAGGTCACCTCGGTATCGTAGCCGGCCGTCTCGAACCCCAGGACCGTGAAGCGGTGCGGCGCCGGGTAGGCCATCTCCGCCGCCTTCAGGTTGCCGGACCCGCTCCAGTCCAGACGAGGCGCGAAGCCCGCGTCGCCCGGCGAGCGCCAGTAGGTCTTCCACCCCGGCTCCAGCCGCAGTTCCAGCCCCAGCGGCACCGCCGCCAGATCGCCAATTCCCTGAACGGATGAGACGAGGCGCGCCTCCACCGGGCCGGACTTGGTCCATGCGCCCTGGGCCTGGGATTGGCTCTGGGTCCCCGGCTCCGCCCTACCCGATCCGGGTACGGCCAAGGCAAGGACGGCGAGCAGGAGCGGGACAAACCTTTTCATCGCACCGACTGTTCTCATATCAAGTAGCGATACGGCCGCCGGCCGAAGCTATATTGGATGGCAAAGCTTGGCCCGTGCTGTCACACTCGGGCGAAGACGGCTGCGGGCTCCGGCCCCGGACACAAGGATAACCGCCCATGCCGCACCTGACCAAGTCCTCGGATTACCTGACCGGCCAGTTGCTGATCGCCATGCCCGGCATGATGGATCCACGTTTCCAGCGCACCGTCATCTATATGTGCGCTCACAACGAGGATGGCGCCATGGGCCTCGTCGTGAATCGCCTGTTCGGGTCCATCACCTTCGAAGATTTGCTGGAGCAGCTTGAGATCGACGTCAAGCAGCCGATCACCAACATGCCCGTGCATTACGGCGGACCGGTTGAATCCGGGCGCGGCTTCGTGCTGCATTCGACCGACTATGTGCGCGAAGGCACGCTGATGGTGGACGACGAGGTGGC
This sequence comes from Azospirillum mesophilum, assembly GCF_053470405.2. Classification (NCBI taxonomy): domain Bacteria; kingdom Pseudomonadati; phylum Pseudomonadota; class Alphaproteobacteria; order Rhodospirillales; family Azospirillaceae; genus Azospirillum; species Azospirillum mesophilum. Next base: position 200,768 of record NZ_JBPXMQ020000003.1, on the reverse strand, counting down.
GCTGACCGCGACCATCGACATCCTGCGCGCCATTTCCGAAGACCGCGGCCCCCGCCGCAACATCCTTCTGCTGGGCTATGCCGGCTGGGGTCCCGGGCAGCTCGACGCGGAGATCCAGGCCAACGGCTGGCTGAACGTCCCCTGCGACGAGTCGCTTCTGTTCGACCCCGACCTGGAAACGAAGTGGGAGCGCTCCATCGCCAAGCTCGGCGTCAGCCTGTCCATGCTGTCGGGCGAAGCCGGGCACGCGTAACCCCGCTGTACGCGATCGCCTTCCGGTGGTATCCTACAATGGTACGCACCCCGAGCCCGTGATGGCGAGCCCGTGATGGACCCCGAACTCAAGACGCTGCTGACCGTTCTGCTGGACAAGGTCGAGCGGGTGGAGGCTACGATGCCGACGCTCGCCACCAAGGCCGATATTGCGCGTCTGGAAGGCGAAATCGAGCTGGTGAAGGATGACCTGCGCGCGGTCAAGGTCGATCTGAATGGCGTGAAGGTCGATCTGAATGGCGTGAAGGACGACCTGAACAATGTGAAGGGCGATCTGAGTCAGATGAAGGGCGACCTGAGCCAGATGAAAGGCGACCTGAACAGGGTGAAGGACGAGCAGGTTCAGATGAAGGAAATGCTCGGCGTGATCCGTCTGCGCGAAATCGGTCGGCTCGACGGACGGATCGACCAGCTTGCCCAAGTGGTGACACTGGGCGGAAAACCCGCCGCGGAATAGACGGCGGATTTTCCGAGACCGAACGGGATTTACGCGCGCTTGGTGGCGAGCGCCAGGGCGAGGCCGCGGGCCTCCATCAGTTCACCGCACCGCTCGACCAGCGTCTCATCGGTGTAGACCGCCCAGCCGCTTTGGAAGCCGGCCGGCTCATACTGCAGGGAGACGCGGCGTCCGGCGTGCTCCAGCGCGTAGCGGTGGGAATTTTCTTTCGTCCAGGTGGGCTTCGGCGACATATCCGCCTCTTTCGCTGCGTACGACATAGCGAAAGACTGAGCCGATCCGGTTAAACGGCGGTTAAGCCAACAATTTCTCTGGCCTGCAAAAAGGAGTTGTCACGCCCTCCTTCGCGCAGCCGCCCTATCCGCGCCATTCCTCGCGCAGGATGGCGTACAGCACATGGTCGCGCCATGCGCCGTCGATGCGCAGGTAGCCGCGCGCGTAGCCTTCGTGCGTGAAGCCCACCTTTTCCAGCAGGCCCCGGCTGGCGGCGTTGGTCGGCAGGCAGGCGGCCTCGACCCGGTGCAGGCCCAGTTGCCCGAAGGCGAAGTCCAGCACGAGCTGCGTCGCGCCGGAGATGTAGCCGTTGCGCGCATACGGCCGCCCGACCCAGTAGCCGAGCGTCGCCATCTGCGCCACCCCCCGCCGCACGTTGGTCAGGCCCAGCCCGCCCACCAGCGTGTCGCCGGCGCGGTCGTAGACGAGGAAGCTGTAGCCCTGGTCGTCGCGCCACTCCTGCGCCTGCCGGCGCAGCCGGCGGCCGAAGGCGGCGCGCGTCAGGGCGTCCACCGGCCAGGTCGGCTCCCACGGGGTGAGGAAATCGCGGGAGCTGGCCCGCAGGTCGGCCCATTCGCGCCAGTCGCGCGGCAGCGGCGGCCGGATGTAGCATTTCGGACCGTCGAGCCGCACCGCCGGCGGACTGATCAGGCCACTGCCCAGCAGGCGGATCATGCCGGCCTTCCCTTACTGCAGCCGAGCGACAATCCGGTCATACTCTTCCAGCCGGGCGATGGGGCCGAGCGCGGCGATGGTGGGGCGGCTCTCGCGCAGGCGCTTGGCGGCACGGACCACGGCGTCGCGGTCCACGGCGCCGATCTTCTCCACGATCTCGTCGACCGGGACCGGCCGGTTGTAGACCAGAAGCTGCTGGCCGAGCTGTTCGCACCGCGACATGGTGCTTTCCAGCGCCATCAGCGTGCCGGCGCGGAGCTGCGCGGCGGCGCGGGCGACCTCGTCCTCGGTGACGTCCTCGGCGACCTTCATCAGCTCCTCGCAGACCACGGGAACCAGTTCCGTCACCTCCTCCTCGCCGGTGCCGGCGTAGACGCCGAACAGGCCGCCGTCGCGGTAGGCGCCGGAGAAGGTGTAGATGGAATAGACCAGCCCGCGCTTCTCCCGCACCTCCTGGAACAGGCGGGACGACATGCCGCCGCCCAGCAGCGTCGACAGGACCGAGTGGGCGTAATAGTCCGGGTCGTGCACCCCCACCCCGTCGAAGCCGAGGACGAGGTGCATCTGCTCCAGGTCGCGCGCCTCGCGGTAGTCGCCGCCGGTGTAGAGTGCGGTCTCCGCCTCCGGCACCGGCCGGCTGGACAGCTTGCCGAAGGACTTCAGCGCCATCTCCACCAGCCGGTCGTGGTCGAGCCGCCCGGCCGCGGCCAGAACGACGCCGGGCGCGCCGTAGTGCCCGTCGATGTACTCGACCAGCGCGGAGCGCGACAGGGATCCCACGATGTCGGCGGAGCCCAGCACGGGCCGCCCCAGCGCCTGCCCCGGATAGGCGGTCGCCTGGAAATGGTCGAAGATGATGTCGTCAGGCGTGTCGGCGGCCTGCCCGATCTCCTGCAGCACCACCGTCCGCTCGCGCGCCAGTTCCTCCTCGTCCAGGGTGGAGTGCTGGAGCATGTCGGCGATCAGGTCCAGCGCGAGGTTCGTGTCCTCGTGCAGGACCTTGGCGTAGTAGGCGGTCTGCTCCCGCGTCGTGTAGGCGTTGAGCTGGCCGCCGACATTCTCGATCTCCTCGGAGATGCGGAAGGCCGAGCGGCGCTGGGTGCCCTTGAACAGCATGTGCTCGACGAGATGGGCGACGCCGTTGACGCTGGCCTGCTCGTTCCGTGTTCCCACGCCGACCCAGCAGCCGAGCGACACCGACTGCACGTCGGGCATGGTGTCGGTCGCGACGCGCAGCCCGTTCGGCAGCGTGGTCACACGGATGGTCATGCAGCCTCCTTGGCGGCGCGGGCGCGCGCGACGACGAACTCCTGCACGGCGGCCAGTTCGTTGGGCAGCTCGGACAGGCGCTCTTCGCGCACATACAGGTCGGACAGGCGCGGCGGCAGGTCCGGCCGGTGGCCGGTCGCCTTTTCCACCGCGTCGGGGAACTTGGCGGGATGGGCGGTCGCCAGGATGACCGTGGCGACGTCGGACGGGAGCTTGGCGGCCTTGGCCGAGGCCACACCCACCGCCGTGTGCGGATCGAGCAGGTAACCGCAGCCCTTCCACACGTCCTCGATGGTCGCCATCGTGCCGGCCTCGTCCACGCGGTGGCCCTGGAAGACGGCCAGGGCGTCGGCGAGCTGCGCGTCGGTCACGGCGAACTTGCCCTCCGTCCGGAAGCGGTTCATCGACGCGGTGACGGCGGCGCCGTCGCGGCCCAGCATGTCGAACAGCAGCCGTTCGAAGTTGGAGGAGATCTGGATGTCCATGCTGGGGCTCAATGTGGGAACGACCGGAGCCGCCGACATGGTGCCGCTGGCAAAAAAGCGCGCCAGGATGTCGTTGGAGTTGGAGCCCACCACCAGCTTCTCGATCGGCAGGCCCATCGCCCGCGCGCCGTAGGCGGCGTAGACGTTGCCGAAATTGCCGGTCGGCACGGTGAAGGCCACCTTGCGGTCCGGCGCGCCCAGCGCCACCGCCGCCGTGAAGTAATAGACGATCTGGGCCATGATGCGCGCCCAGTTGATGGAGTTCACCGCCGACAGGCCCATCCGGTCGCGGAAGGCCACGTCGTTGAACATGGCCTTCACCAGATCCTGGCAGTCGTCGAAGGTGCCGTGCAGCGCGATGTTGTGCACGTTGTCGGACAGCACGCTGGTCATCTGCCGGCGCTGCACCTCCGACGTGCGGCCCTTCGGGTGCAGGATGAAGATGTCCACGTTCTGGCGGTCGCGGCAGGCCTCGATGGCGGCCGAACCGGTGTCGCCGGAGGTGGCGCCGACGATGGTCACGCGCTCCCCGCGCTTGGCCAGCACATGGTCGAACAGGCGGCCGAGCAGTTGCAGCGCCACGTCCTTGAAGGCCAGCGTCGGACCGTGGAACAGCTCCAGCACCCAATTGCTCTGGTCGAGCTGCACCAGCGGAGTCACCGCGGCGTGGTCGAAGGTGGCGTAGGCGTCCTTGACGATGGCGCGGAACTCGTCCTCGGCGATGGCGCCGCCCAGGAAGGGCAGCATCACGCGCACGGCGATCTCGCTGTAGGGCAGCCCGCGCATCGCGCGGATGTCGTCCTTGGAGAACTGCGGCCAGCTCTGCGGCACATACAGGCCACCGTCACGCGCCAGACCGGCCAGGAGGACATCTTCGAAACCCAGGACCGGGGCCTGACCCCGCGTGCTGACGTACTGCACCGCACACACTCCGACGCTTTTTGGAGCCGGCGCTGACGAGAGAGCCGACAACCGTTGCGAAAGGGGCATAGTTAGCCGCTGCCCCCCATCCGCGCAAGCGGCTGCTGGCCCCCAAGACGGCGACCCCGGGGCGGCAACAAGGAGAGGGACCGGCAGCGTGGCTGCCGGCCCCCTCCCCGTCTCGGCTTTTCGGACCGCGAGCCGTTGGGCTTAATAGCCGCTGGCGACGTCGTGGTGCCCGTGCGTCGGATCGTACGGCAGGGCGAAGTCCTGCGGCAGGCCCAGATGCTGCACGTCGACCGTCGCCAGGGCGTGCGCCGCGTCCGTCGTCGCCAGGGCGGCGTTCGTCGTGGCGGACTGCGCCTGGGCCACGGAGTGCGACCATACATTGTCGGCGCCATGGCCACCGACCTGATGGACGTCCGCCGACAGGGACTGGGCAGAGGCCGGCGCCCAGGGGCCCTTGCCCTCGCTGCCGCCGCCGGCATACAGCGCGGCCTTGATGGCGTTCATCTTGGTCTGGTCGACCGTCTGCCAGTCGTCCTTCAGGATGCCGCCGGTGTCGCCGGAGTTCGGGTTCCAGGACCAGTAGGTCCAGCTGGCGCCCTGCTGGCCCGCGGCGAGGTCGCTCTTGCCGTCGCCGTTGTAGTCGCCGTTCAGGTACTGGACCAGCTTGCCCATGTAGGCCTTGTCCGCGGCGGTGTCCAGCTTGCCGCCGAACTCGCCCACCAGCACCGGCGTCTTGTTGTCCTTCAGCGCCCAGCCCCAGTTGTCGGTGTACTGCTGCGGCAGGTTGTTCGGGTATTTCGGGTCATGGAACCACTGCTGGTCCGCGACCGACGGGCCATAGGAATGGACCGAGTAGACGAGCTTGTCCGGCGTGTCGAAGTGGATCGGACGATCCTTGGCGCCGGCCAGATTGCCGCCCCACCAATCCCATTTGCCGTCCTGGACCTCGACGCCCTCGACCATCAGCAGCCAGTCCTTGTTCACGGACTGGATGGCGTTGCCGATGCGCTCCGCGGCCCAGGCCCAGTCGGTGGCCTTGTCGCCGCCGCCCCAGGTCGCGCCGGCGTGCGGCTCGTTGTGCAGGTCGGCACCGATCACGGTGTCGTTGCCCTTGTACCGGTCCGCCAGCATCTTCCAGTTTTCGATCATCTTCGACTCCGGGTACTTGTCGTCGTACCACAGGCCGTTCTCGTTGGCGGACGCACCGTCGCTGGAGCGATGGTGGTCGAGGATGACCTTCATGCCGATGCGGCCGGCGTAGTCGATGACCTTGTCCATGACCTCCAGCGGGGTCTTGTTCTCAAGGTCGGGGTTCTTCGACGTGTCGATGCCCGTCGCGCGGTCCGCGTCGAGCATCGCGTCGCTCCACGGCAGGCGGATGGTGTTGAAGCCCAGGCTCTTCATCTGGTCCATCATCCCCCAGTAACCGCGCATGTCCATGCCGTTGGGGTTGAAGACGAAGCCTTCGCCGCCGAACCAGTTCACACCGGTCAGCTTGACGTTCTGGCCCGACGAATCGACGATCTGGTTGCCATCCGTGTGCAGGAAGCCCTTGGCGATGCTCATTGTTTAAAGCTCGTTGTCCGTTCGCGTTGACCCGGAGGCTGGGCTTTTATGGTTAATGAAACATTGCCAATCGCGCCAAACATTTGCCGCATTTGAACGAGCTTGTGACCAAATCCGGACGGGGAGTTTTCGCCCTTACGATCGCCGATCGAAAGAAACGCCAGAGTTTTCGCGGATTTGATCGGCTTTTCGCGGGACGGCGGATGGGCCTGGAACCGGCGCTGCGGTCAGCGCAGGCGTGTTAGCGGTCAGCCTTTTGCGCAGGTCCCGAAACGAAGAAAAATCAGCGGCCTAGTCCATGCGCGCCGCTGCCCGACCCCCGCGCGGCGTCAATCGGGGGTGGAAAGGCGATGGTCGCCACCAGCCCCGTGGGACCATTCTCGAAGGTCGCAGCACCGCCCAACTGCTGGGACAGAAGCTTGACCAGACGCAGGCCCAGCCCCTTGGACTTGTCCGGCTGGGCTGGCAGTCCGAGCCCGTTGTCCGCCACGACCAGCCGCATCGGGTCGCCCGGCTGGAAAGCGATGCGGATGACGACGTCGTCCCGAACGGCGCCCACATGCTTGACCGCGTTCATCACCAGTTCAACGACAACCTGTGACAGGGGTGTCGCGCTGTCCGCCGTCAGTTCGATCCCGTCGGGGCAGTCCAGGTGCAGCACGGGCGGAATTCCGTTCCGGGTCGCCACTGACCGCGCGACATCCTCCATCAGCACCCGCAGGTGCGCCCCGAAATCCACGCTCGTGAAGCTGGCCGACTTGTAGAGCGCCTCATGAATGCGGCCGACGGTCTGGACCCGCTGCTCCGCGTCCAGCAGCGCCGTGCGCGCCTGTTCCAGGCTTTGCGAGCGGGCCTGGATCTGCAGCAGCGCCGCGACCGAGGCGATGCTGTTCTTGATGCGGTGATGGCTTTCCGTCACCAGCGTTTCGCGCTGGATCAGCGATTGGCGCAGGCTTTCCTCGGCCAGCTTGATCTGGGTGATGTCCAGGTCGGTCCCGACGAGCCGCCGGCAGCGCCCGGCCTCGTCATGATAGGCCCGCGCCCGCGTGCGCACCCAGCGGAAGTGGCCGTCCGCATGGCGCAGGCGCCAGTCCACTTCATAGTCTTCGCACATGGTGGTGGCCCGCTCGACCAGCGTGTCGAACAGCGGCCGGTCGTCGGGATGAACTATGGCCCGGAATTCCAGGAAGGTCGGCGCCCCCAGCGCCGGGTCGCGTCCGACGATGGCGCACATCCGTTCGCACCAGATGATCTTCTGGGCGGCCGCGTCGAACTCCCAGAACCCCAGCCCGGCGATGTCCTTGGCCTCCTGAAGCCGGTTTCGGCTGTAGTGGAGGGCTTCCTGCGTGTTCTTCCGTTCGGTCTCGTCGCGGGTGACGCCGACCAGATACTCGCCCACGCCCGGCGGGCCGGCGACCCAGCGTCCCTGAACGTGCATCCAGCGAAGGGCGCCGTCCCCGCGCCGGATCCGGAATTCGGTGCTGAAGGTTTCCCTTCGGCCCGCCATCCGTTTGCAATCCTCCAGGGCGCGCTCTCGATCATCCGGATGGATCATCGAATGGGCGATGTCCAGATTGATGGGCGCGTCATCCGCCAGACCGTGAATTTTGCGGAAAGCGCCGGCAACCTCGAACCGGCCGCTTTGAGGGAAGCTGCGCCACGCCCCGACCTCGGCGCATTCCAGGGCGAATTCCTTCCAGCCCTCGTCATCGCCGGCATGGAATGCAGCGGCATCAACGCCCGAATGATACGCGTCCATCCCCCGCCCCTCATGCTTTGCCCTGGCGGCATTGCCTTCGCGACGGCCATTCCCATGCACGCTGGGAGTATTAAGACGCCGCGATTTCAGGATTTACCCACAATGCCGGCGTCACGAGCAGCCGAACGGCGCCGATAGTAAAAGTCATACAGTTTAGTGTCTACTTAAACTTCCTAGCTACTTCCTTCCTATTACAGGATGTGCACGAACAATTTTTCACCCCTTTCGATCACGCGCCCAAATAGCGGGCTTCCAGGTGCCGCTTGAACACCGACGCGTCGAGCGGGCGGCCCGTGGCGGCGGTCAGCAGATCGTCGCCGGAGGCGGGAAGGCATCCCGTCCCGTGCACGTTCCGCCGCAGCCACGCGACCAGCGGGCCAAGGTCGCCGCGCGTCAGCGCCGGCTTGATCGCCGCGTCCGCCCGCGTCGCCGCGTCGAAGAGTTGCGCGGCGGTCATGGCGCCCAGCGTGTAGCTCGGGAAATAGCCCCAGCCGCCGGACGGCCAGTGGATGTCCTGAAGACAGCCCAGCCGGTCGTCGGGCGGAACCACGCCGAGCAGCTGCCGCATGCCGTCGTTCCAGGCCCCCGGCAAATCCTCCAGCGCCAGATCGCCGGCCACCAGCGCCCTCTCCAGCCGGTAGCGCAGGATGACATGCGCCGGGTAGGTCACCTCGTCGGCGTCCACGCGAATGAAGCCGCGCTCCACCCGCGTGTAATGCCGACGCAGGTTGTCCGGCTCCCAGGCCGGGCCGGCGCCGCCGAAGGCCTCCCGCGCCACCGGTCCGAGGTAGGACAGGAACTCCGGCGAGCGGCAGGCCTGCATCTCGACGATCAGCGATTGGCTTTCGTGCACGGCCATGCCGCGCGCCTGTCCAACCGGCTGGTGGATCCAGGCGCGCGGACGACCCTGCTCGTAGAGGGCGTGGCCGGTCTCGTGCATCACGCCCATCAGGGCCTTGGTGAAGTCGGCCTCGTCGTAGCGGGTGGTGATGCGCACGTCGTCGGTGGCGCCGCCGCAGAAGGGGTGCAGCGAGACGTCCAGCCGGCCGCGCCCGAAGTCGAAGCCGGCCTGCCGCATCAGCCGCTCACCCAGCGCCTTCTGCGCCTCCACCGGGAACGGCCCCTCGGGGCGGATCGACGCGGGCTCGCGGGCCTGCTTCTCCAGCACCCGTTCGATCAGGCCGGGCAGGAAGCCGGCGAGATCGTCGAACAGCGCGTCGATGCGCTCGGCGCGGGCGCCCGGATCATGCTCGTCCAGCATGGCGTCGTAGGCGCTGAGACCCAGGGCCGCCCCCTTCGCCTCGCCGCACTCGCGGACGCGGCGCAGCACCTCCGTCAGGGAGGGCAGCAGCATGGCGTAGTCGCTCTCCGCCCGCGCGGTGCGCCAGATCATGTCGCAGGCGGAGATGGCCTTGCTGGTCGCCTCCACAAGGTCCGCCGGGACGGCGGTGGCCTGCCGGTGGCTGCGCCGCATCTCCCGCAGGTTGGCCTTTTGCCACGGGTCGAGGTTGCCGTCGGCCTCCGCCTCGTCCAGCCAGTCGGCGACGCGCGGGTCGGTTTCCAGCTCGTGCGCCAGCACCGTCAGGGTCGCCGTCTGCTCCGCGCGCGCGTCGTTGGAGCCTTCGGGCATCATGGTCTGGGTGTCCCAACCGAGGATGCCGAGCGCGTCCCCGATGGCGGCGATGCGGGCGAAGCGGCGTTCCAGTTCCTGATATGCGGTCATTCGGAGGCTCTTATTCGGACCGGTCGACCCGGCGGCGTTGCGACAGGACGAAGATGACGGCCAAGGTCGCGGCAAGGCTATACCATGTGATCGCGTATTGCAGATGGTTGTTGGGAAGCTCGACCTGCGGCCGGATGCCGTTGAGCAGGATGCCGGAGCGCGCCGGATCCGGCAGCGCCTCCACGACCACCGGCGCCACCCGGCCCAGCCCGACCGACGCGCCCATGGCCGGCGGGTCCAGGCGCATCCAGGCGTCGGCGCCGGGCCGGTTGTCCGGCTGGAGCCACCCGGCGGGCTGCGGCAGTCGGACGAGCCCGGTGACGGTCACCGGCCCCTCGACGCGGCTGTCCGGGCGGGTGGCGGGGTCGCGCCTGTCCATATCGCGCTTGTCCATCGGGACGAAGCCGCGGTTCACCAGCACCACGCCGCCGCCATCGGCGCGCTCCAGCGGGGTCAGCACCTCGTAGCCCACCTGCCCCTGGTGCGGCCGGGCGACGATGCGCAATTCCTTGTCGTTCAGGAAGCGGCCGGCGACCGTCACCGGCCGGAATTCGAAGTCCGCGGGATCGGGCAGAACCGCCGGCAGGGGGACGGGGGCGGCGTGCAGGCGCTGCTCCACCTTGTGGATCAGCTCTTCCTTCCAGTGCAGCCGCTGCATCTGCCACGTGCCGAGCGCCAGCATCGCCAGCACCGCCGGCACGGTGATCAGCACCGCCCACAGCGACGGGCGGAAGCGGCGCGGGGCGGCGGCGGCCGTCATGGTCACGCGTTCGGATCCTCAAGCTCGTTGCGCCGGTGGCGGTATTGCAGCGCCACGACATAGGCCTTCGCCGGGCGCAGCATGCCCAGCGCCAGCCCCAGGATGACGATGCTCCAGACGATGGTGTGCAGCCACAGCGGCCAGTCCACCGTCATCGACACCCACAGCGCGACCGGGACGACCAGGAAGCCCAGGATGAAGATCAGGAACACCGCCGGCCCGTCGCCGCTGTCCTGCCGCGCGAGGTTCAGCCCGCAGACCGCGCAGCGCTCGTTGACGGTGAGGAAGCCCTTGAACAGCTTCCCCCGCCCGCAGCGCGGACAGGCGCAGCGCAAGCCCGCGGTCATCGGCGAGACGTTCGGATGATAGGTGCTCAAGCCCCGCACCCTCCATTCCCCCTCGCCCGCCTCCGGCGGGAGAGGGAGGGGCCCATGCGAAGCGTGGGAGGGTGAGGGCAAGGTTCTTCCGAAAAATCAAGGAAAGTGGATCGAAGATTCCCGGACAGACCTTGCCCTCACCCTCCCGCTTCGCGGGTCCCTCCCTCTCCCAGCGGGGCTGGGAGAGGGGCTGTTGCTATCAATGATGTCCGCCGCCGTGCGAGCCCCACCAGTAGACCGACACGAACAGGAACAGCCAGACCACGTCGACGAAGTGCCAGTACCAGGCCGCCGCTTCAAAACCGAAATGGCTCTGCGGGGTGAAGTGGCCCTTCAGCGTGCGCATCCAGCAGACGAACAGGAAGATCGTGCCGACGATCACATGGAAGCCGTGGAAGCCCGTCGCCATGAAGAAGGTGGACGGGTAGATGCCTTCCTTGAAGCCGAAGGCGGCGTGGCTGTACTCCCACCCCTGGAAGAAGGTGAACATCACGCCCAGCAGCACCGTCAGGCCCAGCGCCTTGGCGGCGTCGCGGTTGTTGCCCTCGATGATGGAATGGTGCGCCCAGGTGACGGTGACGCCCGACAGCAGCAGGATCATCGTCATCATCAGCGGCAGGTGGAAGGTCTCCAGCGGCTCGATGTTCGGCGGCGGCCAGACGCCCTGCGGGTTCTCCGCGAAGATCTTCGGGAACAGGGCCGCGTCGTAGAAGGCCCAGAAGAAGGCCGCGAAGAACATCACCTCCGACGCGATGAACAGCGACATGCCATAGCGCAGTCCGATCTTCACCACCGGCGTGTGCGCCTTCTCGCGCACCGCTTCCTTGATGACGTCGCGCCACCAGCCGAACATGACGCCCAGCACGGACGCGAAGCCCAGGATCGCCAGCAGCTTGGTGCCGCCGTGCATGTAGATGACCATGCCCACCGCCAGCAGGCCGCCGGCGAAGGCGCCCAGCAGCGGCCAGGGGCTCGGCTTCACCAGATGGTAGGGATGCGGAATACCCTCCCCCGCGCCGTGCGCGGAGGCGGGTGGATGCGGCATGTGCGCGTGCGTGATGTCGGCCATCTCTTTTCCAGCCCCGAATTGGTTTTAGCCCGAATTGGTTTTAATTCGTCGCGGTCGCGCGCGGCGCCGCCGTTTGCGTCTTGCCCTGCTGGCTCTGATTGGCGTGCTGCGCCAGAACCTGGCTTTCGTCCTTGGCCCGGAAGAAGGTGTAGGAGAGCGTGATGGTGGTCACGTCCTCCATGTTCGGATCGTCGGCCAGCGCCGGATCCACGAAGAAGGCCACGGGCATGTCCACCGCCTGCCCCGGTTCCAGAACCTGCTCGTCGAAGCAGAAGCACTGGATCTTGTTGAAGTAGATCCCGGCCTTGTCCGGCGTGACGTTGTAGACGGCGGTGCCGACGGTGGGCTTGGCGGCGCGGCTCTCCGCCCGGTAGTTCGCCAGCCCCGTCTCGCCCAGCTTCACCTTCACCTCGCGCTGCTCCGGCCGGAAGCTCCAGGGCAACGCGTCGTTCACGTCCGAGTTGAAGCGGATGGTGACCGTGCGGTCGACCACCTTGGTCGGGGCCGCCTTCGCCCGCTGCGTGGTGCCGCCGAAGCCGGTCACCTGACAGAACAGCGAGTAGAGCGGCGCCGACGCGAAGGCCAGCCCGACCATCCCCGCGACGAGACCGAAGAGCGCGATCCCGATCAGGCTGTTCCGGCGGCGGATCTTGTCGTCCATCGCGGCCCCTCCTTCCGTCTAGTGGCCGCTCATGCGGACCAGGGTCACGACGTAGAACAGCACCACGAGCGCCAGCAGCGCCGCCAGCACCGCATAGTTGCGCCCGCGCAGCCTGCGGCGGCGCTCCGTCTCCACGCTCTCATCGTTCATCTTAGCCATGGCGGTCATGCCCCACCTCCGGCAACGAGATGCTCGCCCACCAGCAGGGCGAACAGCAGGAACAGGTAGAGGATCGAGAAGCCGAACATCTGCTTGGCCGGCTTGTCGTCGGTCGCGCGCAGCACCCGCAGGGCGCTCAGCACGAACAGGGCGCCCAGCACGCTCGACCCGGCGAGGTAGGCAAGCCCACCGATCCCCACGAAGTACGGCGCCGCCGCCACCGGCAGAAGCACCAGCGTGTAGAGCAGCATCTGCCGCTTGGTCGCCTCCGGCCCCGCCACGACCGGCATCATCGGCACTCCGGCGCGCGCGTAGTCGCCGTTGCGGAACAGCGCCAGCGCCCAGAAGTGCGGCGGCGTCCACAGGAAGATCAGCAGGAACAGCAGGATGGAGGGCAGTTCCACCCCGCCCGTCACCGCCGCCCAGCCGATCATCGGCGGGAAGGCGCCGGCGGCCCCGCCGATCACGATGTTCTGCGGCGTCCGGCGCTTCAGCCACATCGTGTAGACGACGATGTAGAAGCCGATGGTCAGCGCCAGCAGGGCGGACGCCACCCAGTTGACCGCCAGCCCCATCACGACGATGGAGGCCGCGGCCAGGACGACGCCGAAGGCCAGCGCGTTCTCCGGCTCCACCCGTCCCGACGGGATCGGGCGCTTGGCGGTGCGGGACATCACCGCGTCGATGTCGCGGTCGTACCACATGTTGATGGCGCCCGACGCGCCCGCCCCGACCGCGATGCACAGCACCGCCACCGCCTCCAGCACCGGGTGCAGGTGGCCCGGCGCCACCACGATGCCGGCCAGCCCCGTGAACACCACCAGCGACATCACCCGCGGCTTCAGCAGCTCGATGTAATCGCCCGCCGTTGCGTCGGAGACCCGTTCAAGGCTCAGGTCCGTCATTCTTGTTTCCCTCCCGCCGGCCGGGGAAACGGTGGGTCCCCCGGCGGCCAGCGTTCACGTCATGCCAGTCGCGTCACAGTCGTCACTTCACCCGCGGCAGCGTCTCGAAGGCGTGGAACGGCGGGGGCGAGCTGACGGTCCATTCCAGGGTGCCGGCGTGCGTACCCCAATAGGCCGCGTCCACCCGCTCGCCGCTGCGCAGCGTCCTGATCGCGATCCACACGAACAACAGCGTGGAGGCGAAAGAGATGTAGGCGCCGATGGAGGAAACCATGTTCCATCCGGCAAAGGCGTCCGGATAATCCGGGATACGCCGCGGCATGCCGGCCAGCCCCAGGAAGTGCTGCGGGAAGAAGATCAGGTTCACGCCGATGAAGGTCGTCCAGAAGTGGACCTTGCCCCAGAATTCCGGGTACTGCCGGCCCGACATCTTGCCGATCCAGTAGTACCAGCCGGCGAAGATCGAGAAGACCGCGCCCAGCGACAGCACGTAATGGAAGTGCGCGACGACGTAGTAGGTGTCGTGCAGCACGATGTCCATGCCGCCGTTGGCCAGCACCACGCCGGTCACGCCGCCGACCGTGAACAGGAAGATGAAGCCCAGCGCCCACAGCATCGGCGTCTTGAACTCGATCGACCCGCCCCACATCGTGGCGATCCAGGAGAAGATCTTCACGCCCGTCGGCACCGCGATGATCATGGTCGCGGCGGTGAAGTAGGCCTTGGTGTTCACGTCCAGGCCGACCGTGTACATGTGGTGCGCCCACACCACGAAGCCGACCACGCCGATGGCGACCATCGCGTAGGCCATGCCCAGATACCCGAACACCGGCTTGCGCGAGAAGGTCGAGACGATGTGGCTGATGATGCCGAAGGCCGGCAGGATCATGATGTAGACTTCGGGGTGGCCGAAGAACCAGAACAGGTGCTGGAACAGGATCGGGTCGCCGCCGCCCTCCGGGTTGAAGAAGGCCGTGCCGAAGTTGCGGTCGGTCAGCAACATGGTGATGGCGCCGCCCAGCACCGGAACGGCCAGCAGCAGCAGGAAGGCCGTCACCAGCATCGCCCAGACGAACAGCGGCATCTTGTGCAGCGTCATGCCCGGCGCGCGCATGTTGAAGATGGTCGTGATGAAGTTCACGGCACCCAGGATCGACGACGCGCCCGCCAGATGCAGCGCGAAGATCGCCATGTCCACCGACGGGCCGGAATGGCCGAGCGGCGAGGACAGCGGCGGGTAGATCGTCCAGCCCGTGCCGGCACCCTGCCCCACGAAGGCGGAGCCCAGCAGAAGCAGGAAGGCCGGCACCAGCAGCCAGAAGCTGATGTTGTTCATGCGCGGGAAGGCCATGTCGGGCGACCCGATCATGAGCGGCACGAACCAGTTGCCGAAGCCGCCGATCAGCGCCGGCATGACCACGAAGAACACCATGATCAGGCCGTGCGCCGTGATCAACACGTTCCAGACCTGCCCGTCGGCCACGATCTGCATGCCCGGCGCCTGAAGCTCCATGCGCATGATGACGGAGAACAGGCCGCCGATCAGCCCGGCGACGACCGAGAAGATCAGGTAGAGCGTTCCGATGTCCTTGTGGTTGGTGGAGTAGAACCAGCGGTGGACGAAGCCCGGCACGTGGTGGTCGTGCCCGTGGGCGTGCCCGTGCGCCTCCCCCGGATTGGCGTTTGCCATGTCTCTAACCCTCTCTCAAACCCTCGCGTCGGCGGAATGGTTTTTCTTTTCGATCAATGCTCTTCGATCACTGGCCGATCTGGGCCACGTCGCTCTTGTCGGGCTTGCCGTAGGCGACCTTGGCCTTGGCGACCCACTCGGCGAACTTCTCCTTGGAGACGGCCTCGACCGCGATCGGCATGAAGCCATGGTTGACGCCGCAAATCTCGGAGCACTGGCCGTAGTAGACGCCTTCCTTCTCGATCTTCACCCAGGTCTCGTTGGCGCGGCCGGGAACGGCGTCCTTCTTCACGCCGAAGGACGGCACCGCCCAGGAATGGATCACGTCGCCGCCCGTCACCAGGACGCGCACGGTGGTGCCCACCGGCAGGACGACGCGGTTGTCCACCTCAAGCAGGCGCTTCTGCCCCGGCTTCAGGTCGGCTTCCTGGATCATGTAGCTGGAGAAGGCGATGTTGCCGTGGTCCGGGTATTCGTAGTCCCAGTACCACTGCCGCCCGGTGACCTTGATGGTCATCTCCGCTTCCGGCGTCCGTTCGGCCTGGTAGAGCAGCTTGAAGGACGGCACCGCGATGACGATCAGGATGATGACCGGGATCACGGTCCAGGCCACTTCCAGGACCGTGTGGTGTGACGTCTTGCTGGGCGTGGGGTTCTTCTTCTCGTTGAACCGCACCATCACCAGGACCAGCAGCGCCAGCACGAACAGCACGATGCCGACGATGATGACGGTCAGCAGGCTGTGGAAGGAATCCATGGCGTGCTTGACCGGCGTGACCGCTTCCTGAAGCCCCATTTGCCAGGGGTGGGGTTCGGCGACGGCGCTTCCGGAAAAACCGCACAATGATGCAATCGCCGCCAGGACGGCGGCGTTCAGGGTCTGCGTTTTCATCCCCAACCCTCTCGTTGGCCGCAAGCCCTTGGCGCGCGGCCGCGGTTTACCCTACCCGCCGGCCTTTGCCGCCGCCCCTGATTGATGTGGTCCCGTGCCTCGCGGCCGGTCCACGGCGGGCGTTTCGACGAAAGCCGGTTCTTGCAGGGCGCGTGCCGTTCATGCGCGGCACTTGCCTGCACCGTAAGCTTAACCCTGCATCGCGCTTGGGAACAAGTCAGCCCCCTTTACACAAAGGACATAGGCGCGGCGCTGGTTTGGAGCTTTCGATAGGCTGAAAGTTGAGCGTCGGAATGGGATGAAAACTGCGACATCCTGTCGCAGTTTGTTTACGACGCAAATTGTCCAGGCAAAACAAGACCGTAGGTTGGGTTGAACGAAAGCGAAACCCAACGTCCGTCGCACGGCGAACCTGTTGGGTTTCGCTTTCGCTCAACCCAACCTACGACCAAATTCGTAAGCAGCCCAAAGGCTTACGATCAATGCTCACCGGCGTGCTCGCCAGTGATTACCTTTCGGATGCGGCGCACGCCGGACCAGACGAAGGCGATGATGATGGGGATCATCAGCCCGACGATCAGGTCCGGATCGACCTTCATCCCGAAGCCCTTCATCCCCTTGGCCGCGTAGCCGACGATGCCGACGAGGTAGTAGCTGATCGCCACCACCGACAGCCCTTCCACCGTCTCCTGAAGGCGAAGCTGAAGCTGCGCCCGCTTGTCCATGGAGTGCAGCAGCTCGGCGTTCTGCCCCTCCACGGCGATCTCGACGCGAGTGCGCAGCAGATTGCTGGCGCGGGCCACGCGCTGCGACAGGGCGTCCAGGCGCGACTGCACCGCCTCGCAGGTGCGGATGGCCGGGGCGAGGCGGCGCTCCATGAACTCGCCGACCGTGGGCAGCCCCTCGATGCGGATCTCCCGCAATTCCTCGATTCGCTTTTCCACCAGCTTGTAGTAGGCGCGCGCCGCACCGAACCGGTAGGCCGTCTCCGCCGAGATCTGCTCGGTCTGGGCGGCCAGCAGCGTCAGCCGGTCCAGCAGCTCGCGCTCGTCGTCCAGGCCACGCAGCTTGGCGATGCTGGCGGTCAGGTCGGCGAGGTCGGACTCGATGGGGGCGATGCGCGGCAGCACCCCGCGCGCCACCGGCAGCGCCAGCAGCGCCATCACCCGGTAGGTCTCGATCTCCATCAGCCGCTGCACGACGCGCCCGGCCTGATTGGGCGTCATCGAATGGTCGGCGATCAGCATCCGCGAGAAGCCGTCGCCATGAATGCGGAAATCCGTCCAGGCCGTGGCCGCGCGGCCCGAAATGCGCGTCCCGATGTAGCCCTGCGACCCGAACATGGCCGACAGCATGCTGGCGGACGGCTCCGGCGCGTCGGCGTCCAGAACGGCGATATGGATGCCCACCATCAACTCGCCCGGCAGCCCGGCCAGCCATTCCCGGGGCACGGCGTTCAGCGCCGGGTCGATGAAGGGGTCCACCAGCGTGCCGGGGGTGGTCGCGCTCGGCCGGAAGACGGTCCAGGTGGAGAACTCCGTGTGCCGCTCCCACTTCAGGCGGAAGCTGCCGAAGGAGCCGCTGTAGTGCGTCGCGCCCGCTGGCGGACGCGGCACGCCGGCCCAGTCGCACAGCTTCTCCAGATGCCGCCGGTCCTCCTCCCCCGCCCCCTCGCCGGAGAGCATGGCGAGCATCGTGCCGCGCACCGGGGCGGTCAGCACCTCCGGCGGGCGGGTGTGCACCTCGTTGGTCAGCACGACGCGCAGGGCGTGGTCCTTCAGCGGGCGGGCGGCCTGTTCCGCGGTGCGTCCCAGCGCGACGGCGTCATCGGTCATGGCGGCACCCTTCCCCTCTGCTAAAGGACGACGAGCCTTGCCGGACGCACCGGCCGTCGCCACACTATAAGTCCGATCTTAGACCACATCCGGGGTGTGGGCGCGAGAGCCCCCGCATCCATAAGCCCTCCTACAAAAGACGCATAGCCCGGAGTCTCCATGAGCGCGCTCGCCACCACCGACGATCTGTTCTTCAATCGCGCCGGCCTGGACCGTTCCCGCGTCGAGGGGATTGTCGCCGAAGCCCTGCGCGGCGCCGACGACGGCGAGCTGTATCTGGAGTACGCGCAGAGCGAATCGCTCGGCTGGGACGACGGCAAGCTGAAGTCGGCCAGCTTCGACACCACCCAGGGCTTCGGCCTGCGCGCCATCGCGGACGAGGCGACGGGCTTCGCCCACGCCTCCAGCCTGTCGGAAGACGCCATCCGCCGCGCCGCAGCCACGGTGCGCGCCGTGCAGGCCGGCCACGCCGGCACGGTGGCGGAGCCGCCGCCGGGCACCAACCGCGCGCTCTACATCCCCGACAACCCCCTGCCCTTCGTCCCCTTCGAGCAGAAGGTGAAGCTGCTGGCGGAGATCGACGCCTACGCCCGCGCCAAGGACCCGCGCGTGCGGCAGGTCTCCTGCTCGATCAGCGGGGAGTGGCAGGCCGTGCAGATCATCCGCGCCGACGGCGTGCGCGTGGCCGACCTGCGCCCGCTGGTCCGCCTGAACGTCTCCGTCGTGGTGGCGGACGGCGACCGGATGGAGACCGGCGGCCACGGCGGCGGCGGCCGCGTGACCTACGAGCACTACATGCAGCCCGACACTTGGCGTGCCTTTGTGGACGAGGCGCTGCGTTCGGCGCTGGTCAACCTGTCCTCCGTCCCGGCCCCGGCGGGTGAGATGACGGTCGTGCTGGGCAACGGCTGGCCGGGCATTCTGCTGCACGAAGCCATTGGCCACGGGCTGGAGGGCGACTTCAACCGCAAGAAGACCTCCGCCTTCGCCGGGCTGATGGGCCAGCGCATCGCCGCGCCGGGCGTGACCATCGTGGACGACGGCACCATCGAGAACAGCCGCGGCTCCATCACCGTGGACGACGAGGGCACCCCCGGCCAGTGCACCACGCTGATCGAGGACGGCATCCTCGTCGGCTACATGCAGGACCGCATGAACGCCCGCCTGATGGGCATGCGCCCGACCGGCAACGGCCGCCGCCAGAGCTTCGCCTACCACCCGATGCCGCGCATGACCAACACGGTGATGCGGCCCGGCCCCTACGCGCCGGAAGAGATCATCAAGTCGGTGAAGAAGGGCCTCTACGCCAAGAACTTCGGCGGCGGGCAGGTGGACATCACCAACGGCAAGTTCGTCTTCTCCGCCAACGAGGCCTACCTGATCGAGGACGGCAAGCTCGGCCCGGCGGTGAAGGGCGCCACCCTGATCGGCAACGGCCCGGACAGCCTGACCCGCGTGTCGATGATCGGCAACGACACGAAGCTCGACCCCGGCGTCGGCACCTGCGGCAAGGACGGCCAGGGCGTGCCGGTGGGCGTCGGCCAGCCGACCCTCCGTCTGGATGGATTGACCGTGGGCGGCACCGCTGCCTAACTGGGGCGGCTTTCGGATTTTCGATCGGAGGGAACCGGTGTCCACGCTCGCGATGGTTTCGACCTTCTGCCCCGACCGGGTCGGCCTTGTCTCGGCCGTCACCAGCCACCTGTTCGAGCTGGGCGTGAACCTGCGCGACGCCACCTTCGCCGTGATGGGCACGGGCGCCGAGTTCTCCGCCGTCTGCGAACTGCCGGGCGGCGTTTCGGTGGAGGAGGTGCAGGCCGGCCTCTCCTCCCTGCCGGAACTGGCGGGCGCCCAGATCAAGGTCACGCCCTTCCAGTTCGATCCCAATCCGGGTCCGCAGGCGCGCATCACCCATTGGGTGGAGGTGTCCGGCGGCGACCAGCCCGGCCTGATCGCCCGCATGTCGGAGATCTTCACCCAGTTCCAGGCGAACATCGTCCGGCTGGACGCCCAGACCCTGCCGGACCACGAAGGCGGCCGCTACACCATCCGCTTCGCCGTGTCCCTCCCGCCGGAACGCGCGAACACCTGCCTGTCCGCCGTCGCCAACACCGCCGAAACCATGGGCCTGACCTGCGAGACAGAACAGGTCTGAGCGTCGCGTAAGCCCCCTCGCCCGCCGGAGGCGGGCGAGGGGGCTTAACCGCGCTTGACGCGTTGGCGGACTCTCCGCCAGTAATTGCGCTTTCCGCGCACTTATCGAGGACGCCATGGCCGGCAACAGCTTCGGGACGCTTTTCCGCTTCACCACCTGGGGCGAAAGCCATGGGCCGGCCATCGGGGTGGTCGTCGACGGCTGCCCGTCGCTGCTGGACCTCAGCGAGGCGGACATCCAGCCCTGGCTGGACAAGCGCCGGCCCGGTCAGTCGAAATACACGACCCAGCGGCAGGAGCCGGATCAGGTCAAAATCCTGTCCGGCGTATTCGATGGCAAGACCACCGGCACCCCGATCTCGCTGATGATCGAGAACACGGACCAGCGGTCCAAGGACTACAGCGAGATCGCGTCCAAGTTCCGGCCGGGCCACGCCGACTACACCTATTGGAAGAAGTACGGCATCCGCGACTACCGCGGCGGCGGACGGTCCTCGGCGCGCGAGACGGCCTGCCGCGTGGCGGCTGGCGCCGTCGCTCGCAAGGTTCTCGGCAATGGGATCACGGTGCGCGGCGCGCTGGTGCAGATCGGCCCGCACAAGGTGGACCGCAGCCGCTGGGATTGGAGCGAGGTCGACAACAACCCTTTCTTCTGCCCCGACGCGACGGCGGCGGCGCAGTGGGCCGAGTATCTGGATGGCATCCGCAAGAGCGGCTCCTCCATCGGCGCGGTGGTCGAACTGGTGGCCTCCGGCGTGCCGGTCGGGCTGGGCGACCCGCTCTACGACAAGCTGGACGGCGACCTCGCCCGCGCCATGATGACCATCAATGCGGTCAAGGGCGTGGAGATCGGCAACGGCTTCGAGGCCGCCACCCTGACCGGCGAGCAGAACGCCGACGAGATGCGCGCCGGCCCGAATGGCGAGCCGGAATTCCTGTCCAATCAGGCCGGCGGCATCCTGGGCGGCATCTCCACGGGACAGGACATCGTGGTGCGCTTCGCGGTGAAGCCGACCAGTTCCATCCTCACCCCGCGCCAGACCGTGGACCTGGAGGGCAAGGAGACGGACATCCTGACCAAGGGCCGCCACGACCCCTGCGTCGGCATCCGCGCCGTCCCGGTGGGCGAGGCGATGATGGCCTGCGTGCTGGCCGACCATCTGCTGCGCCTGCGCGCCTACACGCATGGGTAATCAACCCCTCCCACCGAAAGGGGAAATCCTGTAACGTTCGAATACCAAAGGGATTTGAACGGGACCGGATGCGATGTCGCGGGTGTGGCGCGTTGGGCTGATGGTGATGGGTGCGGTGCTGGCGGGCGCGGCTGTGGACGGGTCCCCGGCCTCCGCGCAGTCCCCGTCCCCGCCCTTTCAGGAATTCTCGGAAACCTTCAAGGACTGGAAGCTCTACTGTCAGGTGTGGAGCGCGTCGCGGCGCCTGGAATGTGAACTGGGCTCGCGCACGGGCAGCGACCGCAACTCGCGCATCGTGTGGCTGCGGTCCAGCGAACGCTGGATGGAGGGGCTGCGTTTCCGCCTGGACGTGGCGGGCACCGACCTGAACAAGCCCCTGCGCGTCTGGGTGGACAACTCCGTCTTCCGTCCGGAATTCCCCTGCAAACCCTTCGCCTTCGAGTCGAACACCTGCGCGGTGCCGGACCCCGGCACGAACCAGAAACTGGTCGAGAAAATGATGGGCGGCAAGGAAGTGTCCGCCGTCGGCAGTTCCCCCACCGGCACCAAGTCGGAAGTCCGCTTCTCGCTGAGCGGTTTCAAGGCGGCGGTCGAGCGCATGGAACAGCTTCGCCGCGAGGCCGGCGGGGCCTGGATGTAGGCGCCGGGCCTGGGGGGGCGGCCCCCCCCCAAGGGGGGGGGGGGGGGGGGGGGGGGGGGGGGGGGGGNGGGTCTTGGATGTGGGCGCCGGGCCTGCCCCCTCCCTCCGCCAGGGGCGTGGGAGGGGGCAGGCGGTGCGGCGTTACTGCGTGCCCGCGGTGTTGGGCAGCGAGCGACGGGTCATCGGTTCACCCATGCCGCTGTCGTCGGGCGACATGGTCTTGTAGTCCCGCGACTGCTGGTTCGTCATCGGATAGGGCTGCGTCTTGGACGTGCCCGACGAATAGGGCGACGCGCCGGACGCGCCCGAACCGGCGCGGTTCGGATTCGTCAGGGATTCCCGCGTCGGCGACTGGCCCATGCCGGACTCGTCCGGCGAAATCGTGCGGTTCTGCATGCCGCCTTCGCGCAGCATCGTGCCGCCCGGCGTGGTGGTGCTGCCCGACGTGGTGGCGCTGGGCACGCTGCTGCTGCCGCTCATGCCATAGCCGGACGGGCCGCTCGATTCAGACGAACAGGCGGCAAGCAGCGCCATGGCGGACGCCGCGGCAATGATCGAATAACGCATGGTTGGTCTCCGCTCCCGAATTTTTCGAGGCACCGCTCCGCAAGGCGGGCGGCGTGTGCAATCCCCCTCGATAACGGAACGCGGTTGGGAGAGTTCCAATCGGATGTGCGATCCAACCTATGCGTGATTCGGACCTACGCGGGGTCCGATTCTCCTTCGGACTTGGCGTATTTCTTCTTGGCCTGATCCAGCGACGCGAGCAGTTGTTTTCCGGTAACCCCGCCGTCGCCGCTGATGCGGGCGTTCATCACCGCTTTGATGGCGTCCACATGGGCCTTGATCAGCAGATGTTCGTTCGCCGTCACGGCCGTGAAGGCACCTTGGGTTGCCTCGTAGAGCGATTTGGCGACCTGCGTGATCAGCGGATAGCCGAAGATGCCGCCCTGCCCGCGCATCTCGTGGGCCGAGCGGTTGATCTGCACCATCAGCGCCGGGACGGCCGCCGGTTCCGCCCGCAGCCGTTCGACGCGGCGGGCCATCTCCTCCACCTCCCCGGCGATCCAGGTGGCGTAGTCGCCGGCGCGGCTCTGGATTTCCGCGTCGGCGGCGGCCAGCACGTCGGCCGGCAGGACCGGCACCGGATCCTTGGGCGCAATGCCGATCTTGGCGCCAAGCCGGTTCGGCAGGTCGAAATAGACCACCGGGTACCGGTCGATGCCCGTTGCCTTGGACTTGCTGTGGACGACCAGGATCTCGCTCGGGCTGGTCATGCGGCAGTCCATGGCCACCGGCCGCTCCGTCCGGCGGCGGTCCGGCCCGAAGAAGCCCTTGGCCAGCACGAACCGGCGCGGCCGCGCGATGGCGGTCATCAGGCGGCTGGCGATGGTCCCGGACGAAAAAGGCTTGGCGATGAAGTCGTTGGCGCCCAGATCGCGCGCCTGCTCCACATACTGGCGGTCGGCCGCACCCGACAGCATCAGCACGGGAAGGAAGCGGTCGGGCGACTTCGGGCTGCAGCGCACCCAGCGCAGCAGCATCAGACCGTCCACCTCCGGCATCACGAGGTCGGAGATGATCAGATCGACCGGCGCCGTGCCCGGCGGCAGGGAAGCCCGCCGTTCCTCAAGGAAGCGAATCGCATCGGCCCCGCTGCCTTCCGCATGCACCGTGCCGACCCCGATGGTCCGCAGGGTGGCGGTCAGCACGTTGCGGATGAAGGCGCTGTCCTCGACCACGAGAACGGAGAGAAGGTCGAGCTTCGGCCCGCCCTTGCCGTTCAAATCGTTCATTACCCCAACCATTGCACTGCATTCGGGGCAATTCTTTGCACGCCGGGATGCGCCTTGGCGAGCGCGAACTTCCAGCTCGGCCGTTGGTCAGGGCTTTGCGCCGGGCGCGGGCGCGGCTAGGCTGGCGGCCAAACAATCGAAACTTACCGGAGGAACGCAAGGATGCCGCAGCCCGATCACGTCATGGCCCTGCCCGTGCCCGAGACCCCGGACCTCGACCCGGAGATGGCCGCGCTGTTCGACAAGTGCGTGGAGAAGCTGGGCTTCGTGCCCAACGTGCTGCGCGCCTACAGCGCCCGCCCGAAGAAGCTGCGCAACTTCGCCATGCTCTACAACGAGCTGATGCTGGGGGAGAGCGGCCTGTCCAAGCTGGAGCGGGAGATGATCGCCGTGGTCGTGTCCTCGGCGAACCACTGCTACTACTGCCTCGTCGCCCACGGACAGGCGGTGCGCAAGCTGTCCGGCGACCCGGAACTGGGCGAGATGCTGGTGATGAACTACCGCGCGGCCCCGCTGGAGCCGCGCCAGCGCGCCATGCTCGACTTCGCCTGGAAACTGACCAAGGAACCCTGGACGGTGGGCGAGCCCGACCGGCAGGCCCTGCGCGACGTCGGCTTCAGCGAGGCTGACATCTTCGACATCGCCGACACGGCCGGCTTCTACAATATGTCGAATCGCGTGGCCACGGCGGTCGATATGCTGCCGAACCGCGAATACCACAAGCTTGACCGTTGAGGTAGGCTGAGTCCCTGCGCACGCCTGCCCACCAACCGCCGGAGCCGCCGGGATGTTGAGGTTCATCGTCCGCCTGTTCGCGTTCATCGGCTTTCTCGTCGTGGCCGCCATCGTCGCGTCGGTGGTGCTGGTCACGCGGCACGAGCCGACCCTGCCGGACACCATCGTGCTGGAGCTGGACCTGAAGGGCTCGCTGACCGAGGCGGCCGGCGGCCGGCTGGGCGGCTTCCTGGGGCACGAGAAGACGTTGCGGGAGGTGCTGGACGCGCTGGAGCGCGGGCGGCGCGACCCGCGCGTCAAGGGCGTGCTGGCGAACTTCGGCGGCGGGGGCGACGGCGCCGGCTTTGCCCAGGCGCAGGAGCTGCGCACGGCCATCGAGCGTTTCCGCGCCTCCGGCCGCTTCGCCATCGCCTTCGCCGAGGCCTATGGCGAGAGCGGATCCGGCAACCGCTCCTACCTGCTGGCGAGCGCCTTCGACGAGGTGTGGATGCAGCCGCTGGGGATGCTCGGCCTGACCGGCCTGTCGGCGCAGATCCCCTTCGCGCGCGGCGCGCTCGACAAGCTCGACATCCAGCCGCAGCTCATGCAGCGGGAGGAGTACAAGAGCTTCGCCGACACCTTCACCAAGACCGACTTCACCCCCGCCCACCGCGAGATGATCGAGTCGCTGCTGGGCGACCTGACCAACCAGGTGGTGGACGGCGTGGCGAAGAGCCGCCGGCTCGCCCCCGCCGCCGTGCGCGCGGCCATGGACAAGGCCCCGCTGCTCGACAAGGAGGCGCTGGACGCCAAGCTGATCGACCGGCTGGGCTACGCCGACGAGGCCAGGGCGGAGGCCCTGCGCCGCGCCGGTGGACCCGCCGACGCCGACATGGTGGAGCCTGCCGACTATCTGCGTGTCGCCGGCCCGGCCTACGGCAGCGGTCCGGTCATCGCGCTCATCCACGCGTCCGGCACCATCACCAGCGGCAAGAGCGACAAGCCCGGCATCGGCGAGGTCACCGCCGGGGCGGAGACCATCGTCCAGGCCATCGAGGACGCGGCGGACGATCCCGACGTGAAGGCCATCCTGTTCCGCATCGACAGCGGCGGCGGCGGGGTCACCGCGTCGGAGACGATCCGCCGCGCCCTGTCCAGGGCACGCGAGTCGGGCAAGCCGGTGATCGCGAGCATGGGCGACACCGCAGCCTCCGGCGGCTACTGGATCGCGCTTGCCGCCGACCGCATCGTCGCCTCACCGGGCACGATCACCGGCTCCATCGGCGTGGTCGCCGGCAAGATGTCGGTGAACGCGCTTTCCGAACGGCTGGGCGTGCATTGGGGCATCGTCGACACCGGCCGAAACGCCGGCATGTGGTCGCCGGTGCGCCCCTTCTCCCCCACCGGCGAGGAGCGGCTGACCGCCCTGATCGACGCCAGCTACGCCACCTTCCTGAACCGCGTTGCCGAGGCGCGGCACCTCACCCCCGACCAGGCCCACGCCGCCGCCAAGGGGCGCGTCTGGTCCGGCGCGCAGGCGCGCGATCTTGGCTTGGTCGACGACCTCGGCGGGGTGGACGCGGCGCTTACATTGGCGAAGGTGGAGGCGAAGCTGGAACGCGACGCTCCCGTCACCCTGGAGCCCTTCCCGAAGCCGAAGTCGGTGTTCCAGGAAATCCGCGACCTTGCGTCGGGCAAGGGCGATCTGGTGGAGGCGGCGGCGATGCTGGCCGAACTGCGGCCGCTGCTGGGGCAGCTCGCCCCGTTCGTCAGGGCCGCCCGCACCGGCGAGGTGCAGGCGCGGATGCCGCCGATGATCCTCGGACATTGATTCTGGGACAGTAAACACCAACCGGGCGGGGTCCGACATGTCCTTCAGCTTCATCCACACCGCAGCGATGCTGTTTGGACTGTCCAATCAGCCCGCCTACATTCCGCAAAGGCCGCCGGAACGCGCGGCCGCGCCCCCGGCTGTGTCGGAAGCCATGACGGCGGCGATCCCCGCCCCCGCCCCGCTCCCGGCTGCCCCGCCGCAACCGCCAGCGGCCGGCATCGCGGCGCCTGCGGGCGGATTCCCAGGTGGATTCGTCGTGCACCTCGCGTCCTACCGGAGCGAAGCCGCCGCACAGAGGGGATGGGCGGAATTGCGCGCGCACGCGCCGGACTTGGCGAAGGTGGAGCCCCGCTTCCTGCCGACCGTCCTTCCCGACAAGGGCCAATGGGTCCGTGTCGCCGCTGGGCCGTTCGCCAGCCGGGCCGACGCGGCCGGCTTCTGCGCGTCGCTGAAGGGACGGGTCGATTATTGCCGGCCGCTGGAAATGCCGCCGGGAACGGGCGGGCATCCGGTTCGTTGAAAAGGGGCCGGTGAAAGAAACAAAGCCCCTCCCCGCCAAAGGGCGGGAAGGGGCGGAAGCGATGGTCAATGACGTGTGGAAAGGTTCGCCGAACAGAGCAAGAGGAAGGAGTTGGCGCCAGATCGGCCGTCGCCTTCCAGGTAGCTCTGGAAGCCCGGCGAACAGATCAGCCGCGCGATCTCATCCTTGGAAAAAACCGGCAAAAAGGGGTTGTTCGCCAACTCCTCATAGGCAGCCCTCGCCATCAATCTGAGTTTAGGCGGAATCGCCGCGATATATCGGTCGAGAGCACATTCGTCCTCACGCTCCATCTGGCGCACTCCTTTCCCACACGTCCAATGATTAGGGGCTACAGAATAAAGATTGCGCAAAGGGCCAACCCCGTAAAGCGTCAAGACGCCACGAAGTAGCAAATCCTGCACAGTGTTGTGTCGGCACCACAGTATACGTTTTGGGTAAGCAGCCGGATGAAGGCCTATACTTCCGGCAATGTCACAGAAATCTTTCAGGTAGAAAGCCCACTGAATCGAGGCCTGCCCATTGAGCGTTTCACGCGTTCCCTCAGCGGCACGTCCACACAGCGAATGCCAATTCGTTTGATACGCAAACATTCTGTTGCAACGGCATTCCACCCGAAATTCCCGCACTATATTACCTAAGACCTACACATTAAGGTGAGGCCCTGGCACTTGAATCATCTGAAGATAAGCGTTTTCTTGTTTCCTCGATGACAAAATGCGCCCCGGTTTTATCTTGGTTGACCAAGAAATCTTGTCGCGATATAGGCACGCAACCCTTTGTGGCGAAACCGTTACGGACAGGGGGGGCTTTCCAAGGCTGGTGGATGGGATTATGTCGTTCGATAAGGCGACCGTCAGCTTTGCCACCTATTGAAGACACAACTCACGGACGCACCGTGCACATCGACGATGACGTCGCCGCCAGCGACCACATGACCGACACTGCGAAGGCCGAAGACCACGATCATCCCGACCCTGCGACGGGCGGGGAGCGCGGCTGCTGCATCGTCGGCATCGGCGCGTCGGCCGGCGGGTTGGAAGCCCTGCAGCGCTTCTTCGACAACGTGCCGGGTGACAGCGACCTTGCCTATGTGGTCATCCAGCACCTGTCGCCGGTGCACAAGAGCCTGATGGTCGATCTTCTCGGCAAGCACACGACCATGGCGGTCGTGCAGGCCGCCGACGGCATGCCGGTGGAACGGAACACCGTCTATCTGCTGCCGCCGGCCAAGCACCTGTCCATCGACGAGGGGCGGCTGCGCCTGACCGCCAAGGACGCCGGCAACGGCATGAGCCTGCCCATCGACATCTTCTTCACCGCGCTGGCCCAGGACCAGGGGCCGCTGGCGCTGGGCGTCGTCCTCTCGGGCACCGGGTCGGATGGCACGCGCGGCCTGCTCGCCATCAAGTCGGCGGGCGGCTTCACCGCCGTGCAGGATCCGGAAACAGCCCAGTTCGACGGCATGCCGCGCAGTGCGCTCGCCACCGGTCAGGTGGACGCCACCCTGTCCCCGGACAAGCTGCCGGCCGCCCTGATCGCGCACGCGCAACGGACGCTGACCCGCAACCCGAAGGCCGCGCGCCCACGCGGAAGGGGCGGTGACGGGGTCAGCGACCCGCTGGGTCAGATCGTGGCGGCCATCCGGTCGGTCACCGGTGTCGATTTCTCCCACTACAAGCTGGCCACCCTGCTGCGCCGGATCGAGCGGCGGATGCACGCCGCCGGGCTGGACGCGATGGAGGACTACGCGGCCCTGCTGCGCCGGAACAACGCCGAAACGGTCAACCTCTACAAAGAGATGCTGATCGGCGTCACCCGCTTCTTCCGCGACGAGGCCGCCTTCGCGGCGCTGGCCGACAAGGTTGTCCCCGCCCTGCTGTCGAACCGCAGCCGTAACGACATGGTCCGCGTCTGGGTCTGCGGCTGCGCCACGGGCGAGGAGGCCTACTCCATCGCCATCCTGTTCGCCGAGGCGCAGGAACGGCTGGGCCGCACGTTCGACGTCAAGATCTTCGCCACCGACATCGACCAGGACAGCATTGAGGTCGCCAGCCTGGGCGAGTACCCGCGCTCCATCGCCGAGGACGTGTCGCAGGAACGTCTGGCCCGCTTTTTCACCCAACGCGGCGACAAGTATGTGGTGGCGCGCGACATCCGCCGAATGGTGGTGTTCGCCGTCCACAACATCATGCGCGACCCGCCCTTCACCAAGATCGACCTGGTCAGCTGCCGCAACCTGCTGATCTACATGGACGCGCCGCTCCAGCGGAAGGTGCTGAGCCTGTTCCAGTACGCGTTGCGCCAGAACGGCTTCCTGTTCCTGGGCACCAGCGAGACGCTGGGCGAGCTGTCCACCGATTTCAACGCGCTGGACAGCCGCAACAAGGTCTTCCAGAGCCTGCGCGCCGGGACGCACCGCCTGTCGCGCCTGTTGGTGCCGACCGTGGCGGCCCCGCTGGCCCGCCATACCGACGACGCCGTGGGCCACGCCCAGGAGGAAGGGGCCGCCATCGACGAGGCCATCGGCACGTTGATGAAGGCCTATGTGCCGCCCTGCCTGCTGGTCAACGACCAGATGAACATCATGCACGTCTTCGGCGACGCCTCGGCCATCCTGAAGGTGCCGGCTGGCGAGGCGACCCTGAACGCGCTGAAGCTGCTGCCCTCCTCCGTGTCCATGGTGGTCGGCACGGCGCTCACCCGCGCCTTCCGCTCCGGCGAGGAGTTCGCGCTGTCCAGCATCCCGGTGAAGGACCGGGAAGGCCTGCCGGCCATCAGCCTGCGCGTGAAGCCCTTCGTGGTGCGCAAGACCGGGCGGCGCTTCGCGCTGGTTCTGCTGGACCCGGCGAGCCCGATGCTTCCGGTGCCCGATTCCAACTTCGACTTCGACGCCGACGCCGCCGAGCGCATCCAGGGGCTGGAGCAGGAATTGCTGTCGCGCGGCGAGAACCTGCAGGCCACCATCGAGGAGCTGGAGACCGCCAACGAGGAACTCCAGGCCACGAACGAAGAGCTTCTCGCCTCCAACGAAGAGCTGCAAAGCACCAACGAGGAACTTCAGTCGGTCAATGAGGAGCTGTACTCCGTCAACGCCGAGTATCAGGCGAAGGTGGAGGAGCTGACCGAGGTCACCAACGACCTGGACAACCTGTTGCGCTCCACCGAGATCGGCACCGTCTTCCTCGACGACGGCATGGTGATCCGGCGTTTCACCCCGGCGGCGGCGCGCTTCATCAACATCATCCCGCGCGACGTCGGGCGGTCGATCACGCATCTGTCGACCAACCTCGATTATCCGGACTTCCTGGCGGACATCAACGCGGTGTTCGCGTCCCACACCCCCATCGAGCGCCACGTCCAGGTGCGCGCCGAGCGCTGGATCCAGACGCGCATCCTCCCCTATCTGACCGACAAGAACCAGGTCGCGGGGGTCGTCGTCACCTTCGTGGACGTCACCGCCGCCAAGGAGGCGGAACAGCGGCTCCAGACGGTGATCAACAGCCTGCCGGAGCATGTCGCGGTCATCGACGCCCAGGGCATCATCACCATGGTCAACGCCGCCTGGCGGAGCTTCGGCGCCAACAACGGCGTGCCCGCGCTGGAACGCTGCGGACCGGGCACCAACTATCTTGAGGTGTGCACCACCCAGGAGGGGAGCGAGGGCGAGGAGATCGCCCGCGCCGTGAACGATGGGCTTCGCCAAATCCTGGCCGGCGAGATCGGCCACTTCACCATTGAATATCCCTGCCACTCCGCCATGGAGGAGCGCTGGTTCATGATGCACGCCTGCCGTCTGAACGAACCCTCCGGCGGAGCGGTCGTGAGCCACATCAACATCACCAACCGCAAGCAGATGGAACTGCGCCTCAGCGCCCGTCCGGCGGCATCGAACAGCAAGGGCAAAGGCGGCGGAGGGGCGGCGTGACCGACCTGCTGAACGACCGCCTGCGCCGGCGCGCCGAGCAGGCGCTCAATTCCGGCGGCTTCGAGGGGGCCGAGATCTCGGCCACCACCCTGAAGGAGGTGGTGCACGAGCTGTACGTCCATCAGGCCGAACTGGAAATCCAGAACGAGGAACTGCGCACCGCCCAACAGGCGCTGGAAGCCTCGCGCATCGAATATCTGCAGCTGTTCCAGTCGGTCCCGCTGGCCTGCTTCACCGTCAACGCCGCCGGCATCGTCTGCGAGGCCAACGCCGCGGCGGAGCGGCAGTTTGGCATGCCCATGCGCCGCCTGAAGGGCCGGCCGCTGACCCTTCTGGTGGAATCGCTGGACCACGGGCGCCTGTTCACCGCGCTGAACCGCCTGCGCGAAACCGGGCAATGGACGCGCCAGGAATATGTCCTCGTCGGCGCGCGCGGCCCCATCGACGGGCTGACCGACGCGCGGATCGTGAACCTGGAGGACGGCGACAAGGGAGACATCCTGTTGACCGTCACCGACGTGACCGAGCGCAACGCCTGGGTCCGCGAGGTGCAGCAGGCCCGCGAGGAGGCGGAGCGCGCCCGCGCCGCCTACCACCACATCCTCCAGGCGGTTGCCGACGGCATCTTCGGCCTGGACGTGGACGGCGCCATCAGCTTCGTGAACGCGGCAGCCCAGGACATGACGGGCTTCGATGCGGCTGAGCTGGTCGGGCGGCGCTTTTCCTCCCTGTTCGACGGGGCCGAGGCCGACGGCCTGGAGGCCAAGCGCGCGGTGATGCTGGCGCTGGCCGACGGGCAGGTCCGGAAGGCCGCCGAGGGCCGCCTGTCCCGCCGCGACGGCTCAGCCTTCGTGGCGGAGCTGACCATCTCCCCCATCGTCGAGCACGGCCAGATCACCGGCGCCGTGGTGGCGGTCCGCGACGTGACCGCCCGCCGCGCCACCGAGGAGGCCCTGGCCGTCAGCGAGCGGCGGCACCGCACGCTGGTCCAGTCGCTGGACGAAGGGCTGGTGATGCGCTCCACCGACGGCACGGTGCAGGTCGCCAACGCCATGGCGGAGCGGTTGATGGCCGGCCCGGCCGGTGTCCTTCTCGACCCGCGCGCCAAGCCCTTCAACACGCGCACGCTCGGTGACCGGGCGACCACGGCCGGCGGCCGGCGCTTCATCGGAACCGACGGCGCGCGCCTGACCGGGCTGCCGCCCACGGCCCAGGCGGCAGACAGCGGCAAGCCGGTCGTCGAGCAGATCGTCGGCATCGCGCAGGGCGACGGCGCCGCCGCGTCCACGCGCTGGCTGCGCGTGTCCAGCCACCCGGTGCTGGCCCCCGGCGGCGCGGTGGAGGCGGTGGTCACCAGCGTCACCGACATCTCGGCCATCAAGTCGATGGAGCGCGACCTGAACGTCGCGCTGGACGCCAAGGAACGCTTCATGGCGGCGGCCAGCCACGACCTGCGCCAGCCCGCCCAGGCGCTGATGCTGCTGAGCGGCCTGCTGCTGAAGGAACCGATGCAGGAGGAGGCGCGGCGGATTGCCAGCCAGCTGCGCGACACGGTCACGTCGCTGGGCGGGCTGCTCGACTGCCTGCTGGACATCTCGAAGCTGGAGGCCGGGCTCATCACCCCCAGCCTCGGCGCGGTGGACGTCGGCACCATCATGGAACGCCTGCATGGGGAGTTCGCGACGGTCGCGGCCTCCTCCAACCTCGTGCTGCGGACGGTGCCGGCGCACCTCGGCCTGCGCACCGATGGGGCGCTGCTGGAGCGCGTGCTGCGCAACCTGCTGACCAACGCGATCCGCTACACCCACCAGGGCCGCGTCCTGTTCGGCGTGCGCCGCCGCGGCCGGACCCTGCGGATCGAGGTCTGGGACACCGGCATCGGCATCGCCGAGAACCAGATCGACCGCATCTTCCAGGACTTCTATCAGGTCGGCAACGCCGCCCGCGACCGGCGGGAGGGGCTGGGCATGGGGCTCAGCATCGCCAAGCGGCTGGTCCACATGCTGGGCGGCAGCATCGACGTGACCTCCCGCCTCGGCCAGGGATCCTGCTTCGCCGTCACCCTGCCGATGGAAGCCGGAGCCCAGCCCCGGCCGGGTGCCGCGGCCGCGACGGAGGACGATGCGGACGGCGCGGTCGACGGCAACGGGGCCGAAGTCCTGTTGGTGGAGGACGATGCGGTGATCCGCATGGCCCTGGCCCTGATGCTGGAGGGTTGGGGCTACCGCGTCACCGACGCGGGTTCGGTGGCGGAGGCGCTGGAGCTGATGGACGGCGATTGGGAGCCCGCCCTCGTGCTCACCGACTACCGGCTGCCGGACGGCGGGACCGGGCTGATGCTGATGGACACGCTGCGCCGCCGGTTGGGCCGTGACATGCCGGGCGTGCTGTTGACCGGCGACACCTCCTCCGACCGGCTGCGCGAAGCGGCCGGCGCCCAATGCGCCCTGCTGCACAAGCCGATCCAGCCGCAAGACCTGCACCGCGTCGTCCGCGAAAGCCTGCGCAATGGCCGTTCGGAGGCTCCGGCGGAGGCTTGATCGCTTACGGCCGCTCCAGATCCATGCGTGTGGCCTCCTTCAGGTGGCCCAGGCGCTCCTCCGCCTCGTCGCGGGCGTAGGGGCCTTCCACGTCCATGCCGAAGCTGACGTAGAACCCATCGGCCTGGGTGATGTGGGTGCCGATGGGCAGATATTCGTCGGTCGGTTCGTCGTTGCCGACGATCGCGCCGTTCCGGATCTCCACGATATGCGCCATGACGCGAAGCCCCCGCCTCGGATGGATGGTGCCATTCGCGATCAACGGGCGGCTTGACGGGATGGTTCCTTCAATGTCCCTGCTTCAGCCCGGCCCCTGCTTCAGCCGGTTCGCTGTGTCAGCCGGTCCAGCCGCAGGCGATGCCGCCCGTCGCTGAGCCGCCGCGCCGTCGCCAGCGTCGCCGTCAGCACGCCGAGCCCCGTCGCGCCCGAGATCAGGAACATGATCAGGATCTGGTACTTCACCGCTTCCGTCGGATCGACGCCGGACAGGATCTGACCGGTCATCATACCCGGCAGCGACACTAGCCCCGTCGCGGCCATGCCGTTGACGGTCGGCATCAACCCGGTGCGCAGCGCGTGGCGCAGCACCGGCCGCAGCGCCGTCCAGCGCGTGCAGCCCAGCGCGAGCTGCGCCTCGATGGCCGCCCGCTCCCGCACCGCCGACGCGGTCAGGGTGTTGAGGGCGAGGCTGACCCCGCTCATCGCGTTGCCCAGCACCATGCCGAGCAGCGGGATGGCGTAGCGCGCGTCCCACCAGGGCTGCGGCCGGATGGCGGTGGTCAGCGCCAGGATCATCACCAGCGTCGCCGCGAAGCCCATCGCCCCGGTGCCGAGCCCATAGGTCCACCAGCCCGCGAACCGCCGCTCCTGCCGGGCCACCGCCTCCTGCCCGGCGAACAGCAGCATGCCCAGCGCCGCCGCGAGCGTGAGCCAGGGCGATTCCAGCGCAAACAGCCGGGCCAGCACCAGCCCGACCAGCGAGAGCTGCACGACCATGCGCACCGCGGCGATGGCAAGCGGCCGTTCCAGCCCCAGCGCCATCCGCATCGACAACCCGCCGTTCACCAGCAACAGCAACGCCGCCAGCACAAGGTCGGTGTAGTGAAGCGGGATCAGCGGCATGGACACCTCATCCGAGCGGCCCAATCCCCTCGCCCGCCTCCGGCGGGAGAGGGAGGGGCCCGCGCCAACGGCGCGGGAGGGTGAGGGCAAGGTTTTCCGGGCAGGCATCGCTGCGCGTCGCCAGGATTCTCGGGGCAACCTTGCCCTCACCCTCCCACCGCTTCGCGGTGGGTCCCTCCCTCTCCCATCGGGGATGGGAGAGGGGGTTAGGGACCGCATCGATTCGGAAAGCCCTCATGCCTCCCTCACCTCTCCGGCGTCCACATGCAGGCGGCGGTGCGCCAGACGATCGGCCTGCGCGGCAGCGTGGGTGACGATCAGCACCCCCACCCCACGCGCCAGCTCGTCGCGCAGCAGCGCCTCCACGCGCTCCGTCGCCTCGGGGTCGAGAGCGCCGGTGGGTTCGTCCAGCAACAGCACGCGCGGCTCCTGCACCAGGGCGCGGGCAAGCGCGAGGCGCTGCCGCTCCCCGGTGGACAGGCGGGCGACGGGCCAGTCCAGCGCGCCGCCGGGAAGGCCCAGCGCCTCGATGACGCGGGCAGCACGGTCCGGTTCCGTGAAATGATCCCCCACCCGGTCGGCCCACCAACCCGACTCGGCGGCGAGGTAGGTGACCCGGCGGCGCCAGTCCGGCGCGGGCATGTCCTCGCGCAGGGCGCCGTCCAGCCGCACCTCGCCCGACGCGGGGTCGAGATCCGCCACCGCGCGCAGGAGAACGGACTTGCCGGCGCCGGACGGTCCCTGGACGGCCACGCACTCCCCATCCCCCAGCTGGAAGGAGGCCGGCTTCAGCACGCGGTTGGACAGGCCGTGGACGGTCAGCATCGGACGGGAAACGGCTGCTGCGAATGTCTGTTGCGAGGGTAGCAGCCATTCGCAGCGGAGTCCTTGCGCGGAATGTCCCGGTGTCTATGGTGTGCGCGACGCGATCCACCGTTCGAACCACGAAGCCGAGCCCCAAGGCTGCCCCATGACCGACCAGACCGCCGATCCCGCCGCCGAGCACGCCGTCTTCACCCATCGTGAAATCCTGCGCGTGTTCAGCGGCGTGGCGCTCGCCATGCTGATGGCGGCGATGGACCAGACGATCGTCGCCACGGCCCTGCCGACCATGGCCCACGACCTCGGCAGCCTGGAAGACCTGCCCTGGGTGGTCACGGCCTATCTGCTGGCCTCGACCTCCACGACGCCGATCTACGGCAAGCTGAGCGACCTGTACGGGCGCAAACGCATCCTTCAGGTCGCGATCTTCCTGTTCCTGATCGGCTCGGTCCTCTGCGCGGTGGCGCAGAGCATGGGGCAATTGATCCTGTTCCGGGGCATCCAGGGCCTGGGCGGCGGCGGGCTGATGGCGCTGGCCTTCACCATCATCGGCGACGTGGTCGCCCCGCGTGAGCGCGGGCGCTACCAGGGCTACATCGGCGGCGTCTTCGCGCTGTCCAGCGTGGCCGGGCCGCTGCTGGGCGGCATCTTCACCGAAAAGCTGAGCTGGCACTGGATTTTCCTGATCAACATCCCCCTGGGCATCGCCGCGCTGGCGATGACCGCCCGCGCGCTCGACCGCCTGTCCACCGGCCGCGCGCACCCGAAGATCGACTTCCTGGGGGCCGGCCTGCTGATGGGAACGGTGACGACGCTGCTGTTCGTGGTGTCGCGCGGCGGCGTGACGGTGCCCTGGACCTCCCCGCTCATCCTCGGCCTGTCGGCGCTGGGCGTGGCGCTGTTCGCCGCCTTCCTGATCCACGAACGGCGGGTGGAGGAGCCGATCCTGCCGCTGCACCTGTTCCGCCAGCCGGTGGTCGCCATCGCCAATCCGGTGGTGGCCGTGTCGGCCATGGTGCTGTTCTCCGGCATCGTCTTCCTGCCCCTGCGCTCGCAGCTGGTCAGCGGGACCAACGCCACGGCGTCGGGCCTGCTGCTGCTGCCGATGGTGCTGGGCATGGTGCTGGGGGCCGGCGGCGGCGGGCGCCTGATCGCGCGCACCGGCCGCTACAAGCGCGTTCCGCTGGTCGGGCTCGCGCTGGCGGCGGGGATGTATCTGGCGCTCGCGCTGTCGCCGTCGGTGTCGGAGAACGGGCTGTGGTCCACGCTGATCCTGGTGCCGCTGGGCATCGGGCTGGGGCTGGTCATGCCGGTGATGACGGTGGCCGTGCAGAACGCCGTGGACCGCCGCGACCTGGGCGCCGCCACCGCCTCGGTCGGCTTCTTCCGCTCGCTCGGCGGGTCGGTGGGTGTGGCGGTGTTCGGCGCGGTCTTCGCCGCCGACGTGGAGGCGCGGCTGAACGCCGCCGGCCTGCCCGGCATCAACGGCCGCGAGGTGATGGAGCGCGGCACCGCCGCCCTCGCCTCCCTGCCGCAGGGCTCCCGCGCCGCCGCCCTGACCGCCTTCGAGCACGGCTTCTCCACCCTGTTCCTGCTGGCGGCGGCGCTGGCCGTGGTGTCCTTCGCGCTGACCCTGTTCCTGAAGGAACTCCCCCTGCGCTCCGCCGCCGAGATCAAGGCGGAGGCGGTGTAGGGTCATTTGCTCGCGGCCTCATCGCTCGGGAAGTGGCGCCCCTCGCCCAGCTTGTCCTCGATGTAGAGCAGGTTGACGAGCACCAGCGCGACGATGGCGAGCGGCGTCGCCAGGAACATGCCCAGGATGCCGAACAACACCCCGCCCGCAGCGATCGCCCCGATGGTGATGACGGGCGGCAGGTCCACCACGCGCTTCTGCATCAGGGGGGTGATCAGGTTGCCCTCCGTCTGCTGGATCGCGAGGTAGAGCAGCGCCACCCAGATGGCGTCCTGCGGCGACTGGGCAAAGGCGATCAGGATGCCCGGCACCGCCGACAGAACCGGCCCGATCAGCGGAACGAACTCCAGAAGGCCGGCGAGGAACCCCAGGGCCGGCGCGCTGGGAATGCCGAGCAGCAGCAGCCCAACCGTCGTCAGCACGCCGACGATCACCATGGCGGCGATCTGCCCGATCAGCCATTTCCACAGGGAGTCGCCCATGACGTCCAGCACCTCGTGGGCGCGCTCATGCCCGCGCGGCGGCACCAGCAGCACGACGCCCCGCCGGTAGATGGCCGGCGAGGCGGCCAGATAAATGGCCGTGAAGGCCACCACCACGGCATCGCCCAGGAAGAAGATCACACTGGAG
Source organism: Azospirillum mesophilum (assembly GCF_053470405.2). Lineage (NCBI taxonomy): Bacteria > Pseudomonadati > Pseudomonadota > Alphaproteobacteria > Rhodospirillales > Azospirillaceae > Azospirillum > Azospirillum mesophilum. The sequence goes on along the minus strand of NZ_JBPXMQ020000003.1, from coordinate 163,406 downwards.
GCCACCGTCCGCAGCCGGCTGAGCCAGGAGGTGGCGTCGCGCCCCTGCTGAAGCAGCTGATCCCGCAGCGGATGCGGCAGCTGGTCGATGCCGCGGTTGATCTGCTCCGTCAGTTGCGTGAACTGCGAGACGACGGACTGGCCGAGCAGGTAGCCGCCCCCAACCAGCATGGCCGTGATGCCGACCAGCACCACCGCCAGCGCCCACCCCTGCGACAGGTGAGTATAGCGTTCCACGATGCCGGCGACCCGTTGCAGCAGGATCGCGAACAGCACGCCGGCGAAGACCAGCAGCAGCGCGTCGGCCACCTGCCAGGCCAGGAAGCACAGACCGAAGATGCCGACGGCGATCAGCACCTTCCAGGTGAAGACCTTCAGTTCGGTGGAGATGGCGCGCCCGCCCGTTCCGGCGGGTGCCCGTTCGATGCGGGCCGCCGCTTCGGCCGCCTGTCGGGTGGAGTCCATGGCGTCTTCCCATCTGCGCGTCCCGGATGAAACGCCGCGCGAGGGGAAGTGTTGCGCCGTGCGCGCTCTACGCCTTTCGATGTACCACACTTATCCGAATGCGCGACGACTGTTGGCTCCCCATATCATGAGGGACGCCAAGGAGTCATTCTCGCTGATGTCACCTAAAGCCCGCCGGAAACGGCGGGCTCTTTTCTTGGGTGAGGTGGACACCGCCGTCTTCCTTTGGGTGGAACGGTTCAGCCGGTCGCGGGCGCGAACGTTCCGGCCTTTTCCCGCGGGCTGCCAGCCGGCACGGCGGTCGCCGGGAAGACGAGGCTGATGCGCAAGCCCGGCCCGTTGTCTTCCAGCACCAATTGCGCCCCGTGAAGCCGCGCCACCGCGTCCACGAGGCTGAGCCCCAGCCCGTTGCCGGGCGAGGCCCGCGCGGTGTCGAGCCGTACGAAGCGCTGCAGCACCTTCTCCCGCATGTCCTCGGGGATGCCCGGACCGCTGTCCGCCACCGTCACGCGGGCGGCCCGCCCCGGCCCGGCCCCCTCCAGCAACAGCGCGATGCGCCCGCCCTCCGGCGTGTATTTGATGGCGTTGTCGAGCAGGTTGGACACCGCCTGGGCCAGCAGCTGCTCATTCCCGCGCACGGTCGCCTCGCCCAGAACTTCGGTGGAGAGGGTCTGGCCCTTTTCCTCGGCCACGGGCTCGTAGAGGTCGGCGGCGAGCCGCACCACCCCGGCGAGGTCCACCGGCTCCAGATCGGTGCGCTTGGCGCCGGATTCCGCCTCGGCGATGGACAGCAGCGCGGTGAAGGTGGCCAGCAGCCGGTCCGCCTCCGTGATCGTGTCCTGAAGCACGGCGCGGTAGACCTCCGGGTCCTCCGTGTCGTGGATCAGCGCCAGCTCGACACGGGCGCGCAGGCGCGACAGCGGCGTCCGCAGGTCGTGGGCGACGCTTTCCGTCACCTGCCGCATGCCGGTCATCAGCCGCTCGATCTGGTCGAGCATGGCGTTCAGGTTGCCGGCCAGACGGTCGATCTCGTCGCCCCCGCCGCCGCGCGGGACACGGCCGGACAGGTCGCCGGCCATGATCCGGAGGGTGGTTCGGTTGATCGCCTCGATCCGCCGCATCGCCCCGCGCGCCACCAGCAGCCCGCCGCCCAGCCCCAGCACGACCGTCACGGCGAAGACCCAGCGCAGCGAGACCAGCATGCGCCCGCGCAGCTGGTCGATCTCGCTCATGTCGCGGCCGACCAGCAGGCGGAACTGGCCGGGCAGCGTGAAGGTGACGGCCATCGCCGTGGATGGCCGGTCGTCCGCCCCGCCGTAGTCGGCGACCTTGAAATGCAGCCATCCGTCGTCCCCTGGCGCCGCATCGGGCCACGCCGACAGGTTTCCGGCCAGGGTGACCCCACCCGGCGTGGTCAGCAGGTAGACGGAGTTGGTGTGCGGCATCGCGCTGCGGTCCCGGACCGCATCGACCAGCCCGCGCAGCCCGGTGCTGCGGTACTGGTCCTGAAGGCCGGCGACCTCCAGCGCGATGGTCTCGCCGATCTCCCCTTCCAGGAAGCCGGCGGTGCTGCGGTAGACGACCAGCAGGATGACGCCCACCGACAGAATGAACAGGGCAAGATACAGAAGGGCCAGCCGGAAGGGCGTGGTGTGCACCAGCCGCAGGAGGGAGGTGGCGAGCGCGCTCACGCCCCCGGTCTCACTCTGGCGCCCGCAGGCTGTAGCCGGCCCCGCGCACCGTGTGGATCAGCGGCGCCGGAAAGTCCTTGTCGATCTTCTGGCGCAGCCGGGCGATGTGCACGTCGATGACGTTGGTCTGCGGATCGAAGTGATAGTCCCAGACATTCTCCAGCATCATGGTCCGCGTCACCACGCTGCCGGCGTTGCGCATCAGGTATTCCAGCAGCGCGAACTCGCGCGGCAGCAGTTCGATGGGCTTGCCGGAGCGCTTGACGGTGCGGGACAGCAGGTCCAGCTCCAGGTCGCCGACGGCCAGCTTGGTCTGCGGCTGGGCCGCCGTGCGTCGGCGCACCAGCACCTCAATGCGGGCGAGCAGTTCGGAGAAGGCGTAGGGCTTGGTCAGATAGTCGTCGCCGCCGGCCCGCAGCCCCTTCACCCGGTCGTCCACGCTGCCGAGCGCGGAGAGGAACAGCACCGGCGTGTCGTTGCCGGTGGCGCGCAGGATCTCGACCAGCGACAGCCCGTCGCGGCCCGGCAGCATCCGGTCCACGACCATGACGTCGTAATGCTCCGACCCGGCCAGGAACAGCCCGTCCTTGCCGTCGTGGGCGAGATCCACGACGTGCCCGGCCTCCTTCAGCCCCTTCGCGAGGTAGGAGGCGGCCTGTTGATCATCTTCGATCACGAGGACTTTCATGAGCATCACAATACCGCATCCTTGGCAGGGGCCATAGATCCCTCGACGCATCCCTCGATGCATCCCTTGATGGGAGCGCCGCTCCCTCTCCCTGGACGGGGGAGAGGGAGGCGCATCGCTCACGCCTTGCCGAGCTTCAGCGGGACGAAGCTTTCGCTGCCGTGGCGGTTGACCAGAAGCAGGACCGCCTTGCGCCCGTCCTTCTCGGCCTCAGCCAAGCTTTTGGTGACGTCCGCCGGGGAGGTCACCGTCCGGTCGCCGACCTTGACGATCACGTCGCCGGGACGCACCGGGACGTCGCCGGCCTTGGGCGAAACCGCGGTCACCACCACGCCCTTCACCCCGTCCTCAAGCCCCAGCCGCTGGCGCGCCGCCTCGTCGAGCGGGGCGAGTTTCAACCCCTTCACCGTCTCCACGGCTTGGCTGTCCGCCGGCGCGCCCTCGTTGGAGGCCACCTGCTGTTCGGCCGGCAGGGGAGCGATGTTCGCGGAGACGGTCGTCTCCTTGCCCTGGCGCATCACGGTCATGTCGACCTTGTCCCCGGCCTTGGTCTCGGCGACGCGGCGGGTCAGGTCGCGCAGGGTGTCGACCGGCTTGCCGCCGTAGGCAAGGATCACGTCGCCCTGGCGAAGGCCGGCCTTGGCGGCGGGGCTGCCGGGGGTCACCTCGGCGACCAGCGCGCCCTTGGGCTGCGACAGGCCGACGGTGTCGGCGATGTCCGGCGAAACCTCCTGGATCTTCACGCCGAGCCAGCCGCGCTCCACATGGCCGCTGTCCTTGAGCTGGGCGACGACCTGCTTGGCGATGTTGGACGGGATGGCGAAGCCGATGCCGACCGAGCCGCCGTTCGGCGAGTAGATGGCGGTGTTGATGCCGATGACCTGACCGTTCAGGTTGAAGGTCGGGCCGCCCGAGTTGCCGCGGTTGATGGCGGCATCGAGTTGGAGATAGTCGTCGTACGGGCCGCTGTGGATGTCGCGGCCGCGCGCGGAGATGATGCCCTTGGTCACCGTGCCGCCGAGCCCGAAGGGGTTGCCGACGGCCATCACCCAGTCGCCCACGCGGGAGGCGTCGCTGTTGCCCCAGTCCAGCGCCGGCAGGGGCTTGTCCGACTTCACCTTCAGCAGCGCGATGTCGGTCTTGGCGTCGCGCCCGACCAGCGTGGCCGGCAGCGCCGTGCCATCCTGGAGGGTGACGGTGATCTCCTGCGCGCCGTCGATGACGTGGTTGTTGGTGACCACGTAGCCCGACGGATCGACAACGAAGCCGGAACCCAGCGAGCCCATCTTGCCCTTGGGCTGCGCGTCCTCCCCGTCGCCCGGGCCGAACTGGTCCTGGAACTGGCGGAAGAACTCCTCGAAAGGCGAGCCCGGCGGGACGTTCGGCAGGCGCGGTGCACCGCGCTCGGCCTTCACCTCCTGGGTGGTCGAGACGTTGACAACGGCGGGCGACACCTTGGCGGCAAGGTCAGCGAAGCTTGCCGGGGTGTCCTGCGTCAGGACGGCCGCGGCGGCGGCGTGCGGCGGGTTGGCGATCAGGAACGGCCCGGTCAGCACCGTGGTGCCGAGCAGCAGGGCGGCAATTGTCCGGCGCATCCCCGGCCGGCGCGAACGTCGAGTGCGGTCGGTGTTGGGGGAGGTGGTCATCGATGGCTCTCCGTGGCTGGCAAGCGCGGTTCGTTGCCCTAGAGGTAGCGAACGGCGGCTCACGGAGGCCTTGCGGCCGGATTAAATGATTTTCAGGGTTGGAATGGTCTACAGCGCCAGCCCGGCCATCTGATGGCGGAGCTTCATGGCCTGCTCGCGCACGCCGTCCAGATGCGGGTTGATGGCCAGCGCCGCGTTGAAGGCGCGCAAGGCGCCCTCCGGCTCGTCGATGGCGAGATAGACGAGGCCCAAGCCGGCCAGCGCCGCGAAATGGCGCGGCTCCAGGGCCAGCACGCGGCGGATGTCCTGCACGGCGGCGTCGTAGTTGCCCAGCAGATACTCGGCGTTGGCCCGCTTGTCCCAGCCCTCGACGTAGGTCGGGTCGGTGGCGACGACCCGGTCGAAGAGGGCCAGCGCCTCGTCATACTGGTCGTCGTTCAGCTTCTGGACGCCGTCCCGCATCAGGGCCAGCACGTCCTGGCGCGGATTGTCCAGCCAGATTTCCCAGATCCGGTCCTCGACGGCTTCCGCCGCGACCTGATCGCTGGTGCCCAGCAGGTCCCGGAACAACGGATCGAGGCGCGAATCCTCCGGACCCGCCAACGCTGGGGCCGCGAGGAGCGACAGGGCCATAAAGGCCACGAGCAAGCGAATTCGTCGGGTCATTCCCAAAAATTGGGATGCGTCGCCCGCGAGCAACACTCGCCTTTAAGGCGATCATCCGCTCGGCCCTCTTCCACCCGAATGGGCATCATCCGAACGGCTGGTGCTATTACGTACACAAAGAAAAACGGCCGGCGGAGCAATCCGCCGGCCGTTTTTCTTAGACAACAAACCCTGGACCTTAGGCAGCCTTGCTGCTGCGGCCGGCCACGATTTCGTCGGTGACGTTGCGCGGCACCGGCTCGTAGTGGCTGAACTCCATCGTGTAGGACGCACGGCCGGAGGTCATGCCACGCAGCTGGCCGATGTAGCCGAACATCTCGTTCAGCGGCACATGGGCCTCGACGGCGATGTTGGTGCCACGCTCCAGCTGGCCCAGCACCGTGCCGCGGCGGCGGTTCACGTCGCCGATCACGTCGCCCAGATAGTCGTCCGGGGTGACGATCTCGACCTTCATCACCGGCTCCAGCAGGATCGGAGCGGCGAGCTTCAGGGCCTCGCGGAAGCAAGCCTTGGCGGCGATTTCGAACGTCAGGGCGTTCGAGTCGACGTCGTGGTACTTGCCGTCCACCAGGCGGGCGCGGAAGTCCACAGTCGGATAGGAGGCGAGCACGCCCTCTTCCTTCTGCATTTCCAGGCCCTTGGCCACCGACGGAACGTATTCGCGCGGCACCGAGCCGCCGACCGTCTCGTCCTTGAACTCGAAGCCTTCACCACGCTCGCGCGGCTCGAACACGATCTTCACTTCGGCGAACTGGCCCGAACCGCCGGTCTGCTTCTTGTGGGTGTAGGTGTATTCGACCGGCTTGGTGATCGTCTCGCGGTAGGCCACCTGGGGCTTGCCCATGTTGCCTTCCACGCCGAACTCCGTGCGCATGCGGTCGAGCGTCACTTCGAGGTGCAGCTCGCCCATGCCGCGCAGGATGGTCTGGCCGGTTTCACGGTCGGTCTCCAGACGGAGCGACGGATCCGCGCGGACCATCTTACCCAGCGCGATCGAGAACTTCTCCTGCTCGCCCTTGGTCTTCGGCTCGACCGACACGCTGATGACGGGGTCCGGGAAGCGCATGCGCTCCAGGATCACCGGCGCGGAGGCGTCGCAGAGCGTGTCACCGGTCTCGGTCTCCTGCAGGGAGACGAGCGCGATGATGTCGCCGGCGCGGGCTTCCTCGATCGGGTTGGCTTCCTTCGCGAACATCTCGACCATGCGGCCGATCTTTTCGCGCTTGCCGCGGGTCGAGTTCAGGATCGACATGCCCTTCGTCAGCACGCCCGAGTAGACGCGGATGAAGGTCATCGAGCCGTAGGTGTCGTTCAGCACCTTGAACGCCAGCGCCGAGAAGGGCGCGTCGTCGGAGCTGAGACGCTCGCCGTTCGGGTTGCCGTCCTCGTCCACCGTCTTGATCGCCTCGACGTCCGTCGGGGCCGGCAGGAAGTCGACGACCGCGTCCAGGACCTGCTGCACGCCCTTGTTCTTGTAGGACGAGCCGCAGAGGACCGGGGTAAAGGCGCTGGTGATCGTGCCCTTGCGGATGCAGGAGCGCAGCACGTCGGCCGACGGCTCCTCACCGCTGTCCAGGTAGGCCTCCATCGCGGCCTCGTCCTGCTCCAGGGCGGTGTCGACCAGCTCGGAGCGGAGCGCCGGGATGCTCTCGATGTTGTCGAGGTCTTCCTTGACGGTCAGGTTGAGCTTCTGGGCGAGATCATCGGTGATCTCCCAGATCTCCCACTTGCTGTCCTTGTCGTCGGAGAACCAGACGTAGGCCTTCATCTCGATCAGGTCAACCATGCCGCGGAAGTTGTCTTCCGAGCCCAGCGGAACCTGCAGGCAGACCGGGCGGGCGCCCAGGCGGTTCTTGATCATGTCGACGCAACGACGGAAGTTCGCGCCCGAACGGTCCATCTTGTTGACGTAGCACATGCGCGGGACGTTGTAGTTGTCCGCGAGGCGCCAGTTGGTCTCGGACTGCGGCTCCACGCCGGCCACGCCGTCGAACACGACGACCGCGCCGTCGAGCACGCGGAGCGAGCGGTTCACCTCGATGGTGAAGTCCACGTGGCCCGGGGTGTCGATGACGTTGATCTTCTTGCCGCGCCAGAAAGCCGAGACGGCAGCCGACTGAATCGTGATGCCGCGCTTCTGCTCCTGCTCCATGTAGTCGGTCGTGGTCGAAGTCTTCAGATCCTTCGTCTCGTGGACGTCGATGATCGTGTGCTTACGACCCGTGTAGTACAGGATGCGCTCGGTGGTCGTCGTCTTACCGGCATCGACGTGGGCGATGATGCCGATGTTTCGGATGTCAGAAAGAGGCGTTTGGCGCGGCATGTTGCGGATCCATTACTGTAACGCGGCTATCGAAGCGCAACGACGGTCGTCCGCTCCGGCGGCAAGGTTGGTCGGGGTTTTACGGGTGATCTGTTAAGGTGTGATTAACGTTCTGTAAATCCGGAAGGTCATGCCCTTCCGGATTTTTTCGAAGCGCGAGGCCCTCACAGACAGTGGGCCACGCCGGCAAACCCCAACCGAGGGAGCCGGGTCGCCCCGTTCACGCAGCTTATTTAGCCGCGATCACCTGAATTTCAACGAGATACTGCGGCGCGGCGAGCTTCGCCTCCACGGTCGCGCGGGCGGGCGTGTTGGCGGTGTCCACCCACGCTTCCCACGCCTTGTTCATGGCGCCGAAGTTGGCGATGTCCGTCAGGTAAATGGTGGCGGACAGGATGTTGCTCTTGCTCGTACCGGCCTCCGCCAGCAGGGCGTCGATCTGGCCCAGGATCTGGCGGGTCTGCGTCTCCACGTCCGGAGTCGGCTCATCCGCCACCTGGCCGGCCAGGTAGACCGTCTCGTTGTGGATGACCATCTGGCTCATGCGCGGTCCGGAATGGAAGCGCTGGATCGACATGGGTACGGCTCCGGTTACGGGAATTTAGACGCGCGTACGTCTATGCGATTCAGGTCGAAGCACATAGCAAAAAATGCGGTGCAACCGCTCAAACCTGCCCCGCGCCACCCCAGCGCCTCCGCCTCACCGCAAAGAAGGCGTATTTCCCCGGATCGCGGTCCCCCCGATTGCGGCGGAGAAGGCGGCGGCCGGAACGGCGACGGCGCGCGGGGCCGGGCCGGTGGTCGCGGCAACGGCGATTCCCGCGATCCGCCAGCCCTCCCCGTCCCTGACCAGCAGCGCGGCCCCGCTGACGCCGCGCGTGCCGGCGCAGTCGTGGACCAGCAGCGGCCCCTTGGCCGAGGCGACCGTCCCCAGCGCCGCGCAGGCGGTGTCCGCCGTGATGATGTGCGCCTTGTCCTGGCTGTAGCCGCCGAGCATCAGCGGCGTCCCCTTCGGTGGCAGGGATCGGGCGAGCGGCAGCGGTTCGACCCCGGCCGGCGCGTCGCCGTCGAGCGTCAGCACCGCCCAGTCGCCGGCGAGTCCCTCCGGCTTGCGCTCCGGGTCGTAGGGGCCGCCAATGGTCAGCGCGGTGATGGTGCGGTGCTCCTGATACTCCCCGCGCGCGTAGCCGAACAGAACGTGCAGGGAGGAGGCCGGCAGGTACTGCCGCGCGCGGTTCAGCAGGCAGTGGGCCGCCGTCACCACACGGCGCGGCGCCACCAGCACGCCGGTGCAGCGCCCGCCGAGGTTGTTCTGCACCTTGACGAGGCTGCGCCAGGGCGCCTGGGGCAAGTCAACCGGGGTGCGCCGGTCCTCCGCCCCGATACCGGGCAGCGCCGGCTTTTGCGCCAGATTCTGGGCCAGGGCGGGTGCGGCGATCAGCGCCACCGAAAGCGCCAGGAGGCCGATCAGACGTTCTTGATACGTTTTCATCTTCGTCTTATCCTAGGCCCCATGGGCACGCTGATCATCACGGAAAAATCCAGTCAGGCAAAGGACCTGCGCGCCGCGCTCGGCGAGCGCTACGGGCGCATCCTGCCGGCCGAGGGACATCTGTTGCGTCTGGCCGAGCCGGACGAGGTGAACCCGGACTGGAAACGCTGGTCGCCGACCCTGCTGAAGCCGGACGGACTCTACCCGACGCGGCCGGACAGCGGCGGTAACAAAGCGGCGAAGCTGGCCGCCATCAAGGCGGCGCTGAAGGGCTGCGACCAGGTGATCCTCGCCACCGACTGCGACCGTGAAGGGCAGCTGATCGGGCAGGAGATCCTGGAGCATGTCGGCTATCGCGGCCGGGTGCAGCGCGCGCTCTTCACCGCCCAGGACCCCAAGACGATCCGCGACGCCTTCGCGAAGCTGAAGCCGAACAACGAACTTCGTCCCCTGTACGAGGCGGCGGTGGCGCGCCAGCAGGCCGACCAGATCTTCAACCTGTCGCTGACCCGCACGGCGACCAAGACGCTGCTGGCGCCGGGCACGCGCGGGGTGATCGGCATCGGACGGGTGAAGACTCCGACGCTCGCCATCGTCTGCCTGCGCGAACTGGAAATCCGCAACTTCAAGCCGGAGGATTATTTCGAGGTCGTGGCGACGGCCACCGTGGAGGCCGGCTCCTTCCAGATGCGCCACGCTCCTCCGCCGAAAGACCGCATCAAGGACCGCGCCCGCGCCGAGGCCATCGCCCGCGCCGCCGCCGGCCACAGCGGTCCGCTGTCGGTTGAGGTGGAGGAAAAGCGGCAGGCCCCGCCGAAGCTCTACGACCTGCCCTCGCTCCAGAAGACCTGTGGCCAGCGCTGGGGCTGGACCGCCGACCGGACGCTGTCGGTGGCGCAGGAGTTGTACGACGGTGAGGGCAAGAAGCTGATCACCTACCCGCGCGCGGAGGCGCGCTACCTGTCGGAAAACCAGATCGCCGACGTGCCGGCCATCACCGGCGCGCTGACCCGCCTGCGCGGCTTCGCCCATCTGGATCTCTCGCGGCCGGTGATTCGCAAGGGCAAGTCCGGCCATTTCTGCGACAAGGCGCTGGAAGGCGTGTCGCACCACGCCATCGTCCCGAACGTCAACGTGCTGGACGACCTGGAAACGCGGCTGAACCGGCTGACCGACGACGAAAAGCGGCTCTACGCGCTGATCTGCCGCTCCTATCTGGCGGCCGTGATGCCGGACTACGAATACCGGCAGACGACGGCGACCATGGACGTGCCGCCCCTTGATAAAAATGGTGACGGCAAGCCCGTGCCGTTCCGCGCGGTCGGGCGCATTCCGCTGAAGCTCGGCTGGAAAGCCGCCTTCGGCTCAGCCGAGAACGACGGCAAGCCGGAGGACGAGGCGGAGCAGACGCTTCCCCCGCTCACCCACGGCGAATCGGCCACCCTGTCCGACCCCAAGGTGGAGGCCAAGCGCACCCAGGCGCCGCCGCGCTACAACGAAGGCACGCTGGTGGACGCCATGCAGAACGCCTGGCGTTTCGTCGAGGATCCGGCGCTCCGCGACCGGCTGAAGGAGGCCAAGGGCATCGGCACCCCCGCCACCCGCGCCGAGATCATCAAGGGTCTGCGCCGGCAGAACCTGCTGGACGCCGACGGCAAGTGGCTGACGCCGACCCCGGCCGGGCTGCAACTGTTCGAAACGCTGCGCGCCGCCGCCCCGACGCTGGTTGATCCGGGCACGACGGCGCTGTGGGAGATGCGGCTGGACGAGGTCGTCACCGGCCGCGCCGACTTCCGCACCGTGATCGACGGCATCGCCGACGAGGCCGGCCGGCTGATCGGCGTGCTGGTCGGCAACCGGGGACCGGCGGTGGATCTCGGCGTGAAGGCCACCTTCCGCGCCGGGCGCGGCGGAACCGGCCGAAGGCGGGCCAGCACCGGCACGACCGGAACCACTAAGGGAACACGCACGCGCAGCCGTGTCCGCAAGACCGCAACGGAGGCCGAGGACGGCGCCCCGCCCAAGCCGCGCCGCGCCCGCAAGGCCAAGGCCACGGCGACGGTCGCACCCTCCATCGCTCCGGTTTCCGAAACGCCCCCCTCCCCTCCGCCTTCCAGCGGGGCACGCCGCAAGTCCCCGACCGACAAGATGGTCGCCTTCGCCCGCAGCCTCGCCGAGCGCAAGGGCGTGGAGTTGCCGGAAGCTGTCGTGCAAGACTTCGACTCCTGCCGCCAGTTTCTGGACCAGCACGCGCGGTGACGTTCCCTTTCTCCCTCTCCCCTCTGGGGAGAGGGTCGGGGTGAGGGGGTCCCGCCACCCTGGTACGTCCGGCACACGCGCATCCCCCTCACCCTAACCCTCTCCCCGGAGGGGAGAGGGAAGTAGGAAAGCAGCAATCCTCCCCGAACTGTGGCGCAGGCCACAGCGGCCCGCGTTGCATCCGCCTACCTTCCGGCCATCGACACCGCCGCGGCTGACGCCCGGCGCCACATGTCCGAAGGAGATTCGCCCCATGCGCCGCCTGACCCTGATCGCCGCCGCTGCCGCTGCCCTCTGCACCGCGCCGGCTTTTGCTTACGACCTGCAAACCGGCGGGATGCCGCTCGGCCCCGCGATGGGGAAGCCGGCCTTCGGCAGCTCCTACGCGGGCGTGGCGCCGCTGACCAACACCAACGTCGGCGTGAACACGAACCTCGCTGCCGGCATCGGCAACAAGGCCAAGCAGCAGGTGTTCGGGCTGCAACAGGGGCCGGGGTTCGGCTCGTCGCTGGTGAACACCAACGTCGGCGTGAACACCAACGTCGCCGCCGGCATCGGCAACAAGGCCAAGCAGAGCGTCACCGGAGTCACGTTCGGCTTCGGCAAGGGCGGGCTTCTGGACACCAACGTCGGCGTGAACACGAACGTTTCCGCCGGCATCGGCAACCTCGCCGGCCAGAAAGTGTTCGGTCTGCAAGCCCAGTGACCCGTGTGGGCGCCGCCGCCCCGACCGGCGGCGCCCCGCCTTCCGCGATCCTCACCGGAGGACTTTCGCCATGCTCCGTTTCGCCCTGTCGGCCCTCGGCTCCGCCGTCGCCGTCCTGCTGCTGACCGCCTCCCCGCAAACCGCGAGCGCGGAGAACCTCGCCTGCCAGACGGTCAATGGGAAGACGGTGTGCAGCCGCGGGCAAGGCTCGCTGGCCTGCCAGACGGTCAACGACAAGACCACCTGCATCACCGGGCCGGGTACGCTGACCTGCGAGACCATCAACGACAAGACGACCTGCCGCCGCGGGCCGGCGCCGCACGACCTGAAGCCGATGCCCATGCCGCCGATGACTATGCCGTCCCTACCCCCGTTGCCCCACGAGGCCAAGCCAACCCCCGACCAGCCCTTCGGCCGCAACTTCCCCTTCGAGGAGGACGCCCGCGCCGAACCCAATTTCCTGGGGCCCGACGCCCTCGGGGGGGCGCATGGACTGACCGTGCGCGTCGGCACGCTGGTGGTTTCCATCGACTGACCCCGGAATCAGGGACATTCACCGAGGACATTCCATGCACGACCCCGAATCCCTGGACACGTTCGTCCGCGACCGATTCGCCCAGCTTGGGCTGCTCGACTGCGCCTACGTCAAGAAGACCGTGAGCCGCTGGGGACGGACCCGCTACGTCGCCTATGGGGCGGACGGGACGCGGCTCTGGCAGTTCCGCAGCCGAGAACTGGCCGACGCCACCCTGGCGCAGCAGGACATGCGCGCGCTCAGCGTGCACTGACCGGAGCGCAACCGCCGCCAAATGTGGCCCGCCTCACAGCGGGCCGCGGGGCTTTCCGACACATTGCGCGGCGAAACACCGAACAGGAGGAGCCTGCCATGCCCCGCACCGCTCTGCTCTCCGGCTTCGCCGCCCTGGCGCTGTTGAGCGGGACCGCCGCCGCGCAGGACGCGGGCGGCTTCTCCGTCGATCCACGGCTGGGGGCCACGGTCGGCATGTCGATGGGCATGGGGATGGGCATGCCGCCCTTGCTGCCGCGCCAGCCGGTCTTCGTGAACGCCGGCCCGCGCGGGGCGCCTCCGGGCGCCACGGTCACCAACCCCGCCGTCAGCCGCAAGCAGGTGCACCAGCAGGCCATCGCCAAGATTCGCGGCGACGCCGGCTTCCTCGGCGGCTTCAACAAGGGGCAGGCGCTGGCCGCCAGCCGTCAGCCGCCGCCCGAGCCGGTCGTCCCGGTCTTCCCGACCTTCAACTTCATCGACGCCCCGTTCACCGTGAACAACGTCGACAGCTCGCTGTCGCTGACCTTCGGCGACGGCAACGTTTCCAGCCAGGGGGTGCTGCAAAACACCGAAATCTCCGGCAATCCTGGCGGCGGCGCGCCGCAGGCCCAGGCGCCCCCACAGGGTCCCTCCGCCACGGCCCCGGCGCAGGCTCACGCCCCGGCGCCGCCCCCGAAGCCGGTGCCGGTCGCGGCGCCGAAGCCCTCCGGGAACAAGGGGAGCTTTCCCTTCGGCGGCGACATCGACCCGGTCATGTCCAATTTCGGTCCGCTGCCGCACCTTCCGGCGGCGCTCGCCAACGGCGGTGTTCAGTTCAACAACGTCAACAGCACCTTCAACGCCGCCATCGGCCAGGGCAACGTCGCATCGCAGCAGGTCATCAGCATCCAGAAGCTGGGCAAGAAGTAGTGTCGCGGCAAAAAGGAAAGGCCCCCTTCCCGCGTGGGAAGAGGGCCTTTTCGTGCGCGTGGACGGTTACGCGGTGACCGCGTCGCGGGTGGCCGGCTGAGCGGCCGGCTGGGCGGCGGTCTGCGGGGCCGGCAGTTCCACCGGACGCGGGGCGCGGGCCGGCAGCATGTCGCCGACCGCAAAGCCCACCGCCATCAGGTTCGGCACCGCCATGGCGAACAGCAGGGCCGACCAAAGCTCCAGCGACAGGGTGCCCAGCGGGTTCACCAGGGCCGCCGTGGCCGAGGCCGCCAGCAGCGCGCCGGACAGGTAGGCTTCCGGCTTGGCGCAGAAGCGGCTGGGCGCCCGCTTGCCGCCCTTGGCGGTGACGCGGAAGGCGTCGCGCTTGCGGATCACACCGCGGAGCGCCGCCATCGCCACCGTGGTGGACAGGGCCATGCCGACCGCACAGGCGCCGACGCTGTCCTTCCACGAGTTGCCCGAGGCGTAGCGCGAGGCCAGCAGGCTCGACCCGGCGCGCAGGACCAACGCACCCAGCACGGCGGCGGTGGCTTCGACCGGCGGCAGGTGCAGCGGCAGAACCAGCGAGGCGAAGGTCCAGGTCACCGCCGCGCCGGCGGCGATCACGCCCACCGCGTCCGACCACCAGCGCGCCCAGTTGGTCAGGTAACCGAGCTTCTGCGCGGCGCTCAGCTCCGCCGCACCCGGCAGGAACTTCTTCCAGTGGGCGCGCAGGATCTGCGTGGAGCCGAAGACCCAGCGGTCGCGCTGCTTGCGGAACTGCATGAAGTTGTCCGGGGCAAGGCCCTCGCCCAGCCGCTCGTCCGTGTAGGCGGCGCGGTAGCCGGCCGACAGGATGCGGATGCCAAGCTCGGTGTCCTCGCAGATGCCCTCCTCCGACCAGCCGCCGACCTGATCCATGGCGGAGCGGCGCAGCATGATCATCGTGCCGTGGCAGATGAAGGCCTGGGTCGCCAGACCCTCCTGCATGCCGACATCGAAGAAGGGACGGTACTCGGCCGTCATGGCGGCCTTCAGGCCGGTCTCGCGGCCGTCGCGGTGCTCCTGCGGGGCCTGCACGATGCCGACGCTGGGGTCCGCGAAGGTCGGGGCCAGCTTGTTCAGCCAGTCCGGCGACACGGTGTAGTCGGCATCCAGAACCGCGACGATCTCGGCGGCCGGGTCGGTGTGGCGCAGCGCCGCGTTCAGGGCGCCGGCCTTGAAGCCGCTGATCTTCTTGTACCAGTGGAACTTGAACTTCGGTCCCAGCTCCGCGCACAGCTCCTCGACCGGGCGGACCAGCTCCTCATCCTCGGTGTTGTTGATGAGGACGACGACCTCATAGTTCGGATAGTCGAGCCGGGCGAGCGAGGTCAGCGTGGCGGCCAGCACGTCCGGCTGCTCGCGGCAGGCGGCGACGTGGATGGAGACCATCGGCTTGTGCTCCGGCACGGCCGGAATGGACGGCAGCAGCTCCGGCGCGCGGCCGGTGAACAGGCGCCGCACCACCTCCGTCAGGTCGGCGAAGGCCACGCCCATCATCAGCGCGCCCAGCAGGAAGGCGGAGCCCCAGGTGGTCACGGCGCCGAAGGTCAGATACTCGCCATAGGCGCCGGCCACCGCCGAGCCGACCGCGAAGCCGATCACGTTGGCGCCGACCGAGGCGGCCAGCGCGTAGGACAGGCTGGTCCGGCGGCGGAAGGCGACGAAAGCCGACAGGGCGAGGCCGAGGCCCAGCGCCACACCGGCGCCCACCCGGTCGCCGTAGGGGGCCGGCACGTCGCCCTTCAGCGGCCACTTCGGCGCGCGGTCGGCGTCCAGCACGCCCCAGGTCGGGCCGGGCGAGCCTTCGATGGTGGACTTCCACACGCCGTCGAACGCCTCGACCACGTTGTAGTCGATGCCCAACATGCCGGCCTCGGCCGCGAAGTTGCGGACCACCCAGGCCTGCGACTGCGGCGTGGCGTAGGCGTCGTGGAAGTTCTCGCCGCCCGACGGCCAGCCCACCTCGCCCACGAACAGCGGCTTGCCCGGATGCGCCTTGCGCACGGTGTCCAGCCGGTCGCGGATCCAGGTCAGCGCCTTGTCGGCCGGCACGCCTTCCCAGTAGGGCAGGACGTGCACGCCCATGTAGTCGGACGCCTTGATGGTCTCCTTCGCCTTCACGACTTCCGACCACACGTCGGCGGTGCCGACCTTGATGTGCTTGGGCACGGCGGCGCGGACCCGCTTGACGTAGCTGGCCAGCTCCGCGTCGGTCAGGTCGGCGCGCAGCAGCGTTTCATTGCCGACCACGATGCGGGTGATGCCGCGCACCGTGCGGGCCAGCGTTATGGCGCGGGCCACTTCCTGCTCGTTGCGGGTCTTGTCCTTGCTGAGCCACACGCCCAGCGAGACGTCCAGCCCGTGCTTGGCCGCGATGGCCGGCACCTGCCCTTGCGAGCCGAGCGTGGAGTAGGTGCGCACCCCGTCGGCGAAGCCGGCGATGGCCGTCATGTCCTTGTCGATCTCGGTCTCCGGCACCACCGGCTGGTGGTTTGGGTCGTAGTCGCGGCCCGAGGGCGAATAGGACACGGATTCGATGCGCCCCGGCTGCGCGTCCACAGGAGTGGGCGCGTTGCGCCAGGACCAGAAGGACGCATGGCCGGCAGTCACGGCCAGCATGGCGGCGGCCAGGGCCGCCGACCGGATCGAACGCTTCGGGTTGCTCATGTGGGGAGGTTCGCAAGCCTGGAAGGAAGGTGGCGGGCGCCACCGGACACTCAGACGAACGTGCACCGCAAAAAACTATTCCCGGACCTTCGCCAAAATTTTGATCCGGGAACGGCCGGGCCATCCGCCCTGTTGGCTGGACCGACTGCGAAGACCGGAAAGACGACCGGAGAAGCGAGGATGACGGACAAGAAAGTCGACGTGGACGCTCTGGAGGAGACGATGGAGGAGGTGGTCGAGACGCTCGACCTCGCCGAACAGGCGGCCGAACTCGTCAAGGCCAAGAGCCCCGACCCCATGGACCGCGCCCGCGCCGCCGCCGTGCAGAAGCAGGCCGAAGCGATGCTGGACGCCGCAGAGGAAGCGGGCGGCGGTGGCGGACGGACCGCCCCCGCCATCATGCCCGGCCCGCGCCGCCCCAACGGCCTGCTGAACTGACGCAACACAGGAAAAAGGAGACACCCATGGCCGGCCAGCACGAAAAGAGCCCGGAACACCGCAAAGCCCACGACCTCGCCGAGCAGGCCATCGAAAAAGCCGCCGACGGCGACACCCGCAAGGCGAAGGACTTGGCCGACCAAGCCAAGGACATCGACCCTAAGATCGGCGAGGAAATGGCCCGCGAGATCGAAGAAGACCGCAAACAGGCCGACAAATACAAGGGGCAGTCCGGCTCGGACCGTTCGTGAACACCCCTTCATAGTCCCCTCTCCCCTCCGGGGCTCGGAGCCGCCCGCGAAGTGGGATGAGCGCCGAAGGCGATCATAGGCGGAGAGCGGTCGCGAGACTTGCGAGCGACCGGGTTCAGGATGAGGGGGCGGCCGAAGGCCGGAAAAGCCCTGCAATGAGCCGGCGCCCCCTCACCCCGTCCCTCTGGCCCGCTCCGGCCCCTCCATGCGGGCCTGCCCCGTGGGGCACAGGGTCAGCAGCACGCAGCGGTCGCACGCCGGGTTGTGGTGGAAGCACACCCGCTGCCCGTGCAGCATCATCACTTCATGGTTGTCGTAAATCTGCTGCGCGGTCCAGTCGCGGGGAAGCTGCGCCTCCAGGATGCGGTGCGACGGGCCGACCGCGACCTTCGCCGGGATCAGGCCTGTGCGCACCGCCACGCGGTGGTGATGGCTGTCCACCGGCAGCGCCGGGCGACGCAGACTGCTGAAGCTCATCACGGCCGCGCTGGTCTTCGGGCCGACGCCGGGAAGGGATTGCAGCCACGCCCGCGCCTCCTCCACCGACAGTTCCGCCAGGAAATCCAACGACAGTTCGCCGCGCAACTCCGTGACCCGACGCAGGATCGCTTGGATGCGCGGGGCCTTCTGTTCCGGCCAGGTGACGCCGGCGATGGTGCCCTCGACCTCCGCCGGGTCGGCGTCGCGCACCGCCGCCCAATCCTCGCCCCAGCGCGCCCGCAAGGCACGGAAGGCCGCCCCCGACGCGGCGTTGCGCGTCCGGTGCGACAGCAGTGAGGACACCAGCTCGCTCAACGGGTCGAGCGCGCGGAAATAGGCCACCGGGCAGCCGAAGACGAGGCAGAGCCGGCGGTGGATCTCCAGCAGCTTGTCGGACGGGGGCTCCTCGAACAGGTCTTTCATCCATTACTCCCATGCGGGGATGGATAGGCGCGGCCCCGCCACACCGCCGGATGGCCGAGCGCCGAGCGGACCAGCGCGGTCCACTGAATCGCCAGCATCACCAGCACGCCCAACGGGTGGAGCAGCACGCCGAGCAGGCTCTGCCGGAAGCGGGTGGCCAGGATCAGGCGCGTCGCCAGCCCCGTCCCCGCCGCCAGGGCCGGCAGCCATTCCGGCGACAGGACCAGAAGCAGCCAGGGCAGGACGTGCCCGCCGAACAGCAGGACGGTCCATACGGGCAATGCCGCAGAAGTCGCCATGCCCTCCGTCGCGTTCTTGGAGAAGCCGGCCCAGACCTCGGCGAAGCCCCGGTACATGCGGCAGCGGGCGAATCCGGTGGCGTCGAACAGGTCGGTCATGATGTCGGCGCGGCGGAAGGCGCGCGGAAGCGTCACGCCGTCGTGCAGCGAGGTCCGGATGGCCGCGTGCCCGCCGGCCCTCGCGTAGGCGTTCCGATCCACCAGGATCAGTTGCCCGCAGGCCGCGCCGTAGCCCGGATGCACACTGCGCCGCATGCGCGCCATCGGCAGATAGCCGAGCAGAAGGAAATGGATCAGCGGAATGACCAGCGCCTCCCCCAGCGTTCCGGTCGCCTGCCGGGGAAAGCCGCTGACCAGCCCGGCGCCGCTGGCGCGCAGGAAGGCCGCCATGGGAGCGACCGCGCCGGGCTCCAGCCGCACGTCGGCGTCCTGGAACAGCAGGATCGGGTGCCGCGCCAAGCCCGCCAGGACATGGCAGGCGTGCTGCTTGCCCGACCAGCCCGGTGGCAACGGCGGGGCGCGCTCCAGGCGGACGCGCGGGTCGCGGGCGGCGATGGCGCGGACGATCTCGGCAGTGCGGTCGGTCGAGTGGTCGTCGAGCACGACGACCTCCAGTGCAACGTTTGGGTTGGCGAGCGTAGCCTCGACGGCGTCCGCGATGCTGGCCTCTTCATTGCGGGCCGGGATGAGGATGGAGACGGCGCACTCGGCCCCGCCACTCAATCCCCTCTCCCCTCCGGGGAGAGGGTTAGGGTGAGGGGGTCCGGCAATTGCCGAACCTTCGCGTCCCCCGACATCCCCCTCACCCCGACCCTCTCCCCGGAGGGGAGAGGGAGAAAGTGGCCGGTACAGGGAAAGATTCCATACCATCATTCCCAACGGCAGCGCCGCCAAGCTGAGCGCCGCCCATTCCACCCACGCGCTCACTCGGCACCCCCATGGCCGGGGTCGAAGCGGCGGCCCGTCGCCCAGGCCCGACCCCGCCGCCACAGGTCGTAAACTCCCCCCACCCCGACCGTTCCGCCGATCACCCGGATGAAGCGCTCCGGGTCGCGGCTCTGCGCGTCCTCGGCCAGGGAGTCCATGGTGTCCTCCAGCGCGTGGGTCAGGTGGGCGTTCAGGGTCTCGACGCGCCAGCCTTCGAACAGGGCGGCGTCCACCAGCGTTCCGAAGCGGGCCAGGGCTTCGGGCGTGCGCTCGTCCCAGAACGGGTATTCAAAGGCCATCGGCACGACCACCGCGTCTGGCACGCGCCGCACCAGATGGGCGAGGCCGGGGCGCAATTGCACCGGACGACGGCGCGGATCGGTGAAGGCGCCCTCCGCCGTGATCCACAGCATGGCGTCGGGGACGTCCAAAATTCGGCGGGCGGTGCGCAGGAAGGTGGCGGCGCCTTGGGCGGAGTGCGGCTCGATCCCGAACAGGCCGATGCGGCCCAGGAACGGGTAGCGCGTCAGCCCCGCCACGTCGATGGGACCATAGCCGGGCCGGGCGGCGAAGCGCGTCGTGCCCATCACAATCATGAAGGCCGGATCCCACCAGGAGGGGTGGTTCGTGTAGACGATCACCGGCCGCCCGGCGGGCAGGTTCGGCCAGCCGGGCTTGGCGAGCCGGACGGCGTGGAAGCTCCGCCGCATGGCCCGCGCCATCACCCGCCCGAAGAAGCGGACCAGGAGTGGGGAGCGTGGTGGAAGCGGGTCGCCGTGCCCCCACCCAACCCTCCCCCGCTGGGCGGGGGAGGGCTTTAAATTCCCTCCCCTGCGAAGCGGGGGAGGGTTAGGGAGGGGGCTCGTTTCGACCACGTCGCCTACGCCACCTCCCGCCGGCTCGCCCCGCCCAGGTCCGCGTCCAGCGTGTCGGCGGCGATCCAGCCGGACATCAGAACCATCGGCATGCCAGGACCGGGATGCGCCGCTCCGCCCGCCAGATACAGCCCTGCCACCTCGCGGGAGCGGTTGCCGGGCTTGAAGGCGCCCATGAAACGCCCATGGCTGGCCAACCCGTAGATGGCGCCGTTCAGCACGTTGTAGCGGTCGTGGATATCCTGCGGGGTCAGGTGGCGTTCCACGCGGATGCGGTCTTCCAGGTCGGCCATGCCCGCCGTGCGCTTCAGCTTGTCGAAGACCACGCGGCGGTAGTCGGGCAGCATGCGCGTCCAGTCGTGGTGCGGGCGCAGGTAGGGGGTGTGGACCAGCACATACAGCGCCTCGCCGCCCGGCGGGGCGACGCCCGGTTCGGTGCGGGCGGGGGCGGCGATGTAGCAGGTGGGATCGGGCGCCGGCTCGCCCCGGCGGTAGATCCAGTCGAACTCTTCCTCGGGGTCGCGGGAGAAGACGAAGTCATGGTGCAGCAGGTGGTCGTAGGCACGGTCGAGACCCAGGTAGAAGACCACGCCGGAACAGGCGGGCTCATGCCGTTTGCGCTTCCGGAAGCGTTCGGCCGGCGCGCCGCCGACCAGTTCGTCATACATCCGAACGGAGTCCATGTTGGAGACGACGGCTGAGACGGGCACGCGTTCGCCTGTCCCGGTCTCCACGGCGACGGCACGGCCATTCTCGACGACGATGCGCCGGACGCCGGTGCCAGTGCGGATCTCAACGCCCAGGTCGTTCGCCAGCCGCTCCAGCGCGGCCGGCACGGCGCGGGTGCCGCCATGCGGATACCAGACCCCGTCGTTGGTCTGCATGTGCGCGATGGCGCAGAGCACCGCCGGGGAGCCGTAGGGCGACGACCCCACATACTGCGTGAAGTGGTCGAGCATCTGCGCGACCCGCCCGTCGCTGACCTTGCCGCGGATGGTGCCGGCAACCGTCGCGCCCATGCGCAGCGCCAGCACGTCGGACAGGGTGGCGGCGTTCAGGCTGCGTTTCAGGTCCATGGTGTCGGCCAGATCCTCGACCGGCTTCCAGAAGAAGAAGCGCTCCGAAATGCCGTGCAGCCGTTCCGACAGGGCGAGGAAGCGGCGGTAGCCCTCCCCCGCCCCCTTACCGGGCGCGAAGCGGTCGAGCGTCGCCGCCATGGCGTCCACATCCTCGGACAGGTCGAGCACGCTGCCGTCCTCGAAGAAGCAGCGCCATTGCGGGTCGAGCCGGATGAGGTCCATCTCCTTGTCCAGGTCGCGCCCGGCCTCAGCGAAGATGCGGCGCAGCACGCGCGGCACGGTCAGGATGGTCGGCCCCATGTCGAAGCGGTAGCCGCCCTCCTCCAGCACCGCCGCCTTGCCGCCGAGCCAGCGGTTGCGCTCGAACAGCGTCACGGCATGCCCCCGCGCCGCCAGCACGACGGCTGACGCCAGACCGCCCAGCCCGCCGCCGATCACCGCGATCCGATCCTTCTTCATTATGCCGCCTCCCCAGACAGGGCTTCCTTGACAACACCACCGATGCCGGACAGGTCCGCGGTCCAGGGGACCGGCAGGCCCAATTCCTCCGCCAGCAAACGGGCGGAAATGCGCGCACCCTCGAAGATCACCGGCAGGCCGCTGCCGGGGTGGGTGCCGCCGCCGACCAGATAGACGCCGTCCAGATCCTCGAACCGGTTGCGCGGCCGGTTGTGGAGCATCTGGTCCAGGCTGTGGGCGAGGTTGAAGGTGGCGCCCCGGTGGATGGCGAAGTCGTCGGCCCAGTCGGCGGGGGTGATGACGCGCTCCACCCGGATGCGGCGTTCGAGGTCGCGCACGCCCAACGCCTCCAGCCGCTTCAGCACCAGCGCGCGGTAGCGCGGCGCCTCCGCCGTCCAGTCGATGTGGCCGCGCTGGTGCCCGACCGGGACCAGCACGTAAAGGGTGGAGCAGCCGGGCGGCGCCATTTCCGGATCGGTGGCGCAGGCGTTCTGGACGTAGAGCGACGGGCGCCGGGGCAGTTCCCGGCAGGCCTCGATCTCCGCAAGGTTGCGGGCATAGTCCTCCGCCAGCAGAATCGTGTGGTGGTCGAGGTCCACCCGCCCCTCGATCCCCAGATAGAGCATGAAGGTAGAGCAGGAGAATTTCTTGCGCGCGATCCGCGCGTCGCTCCAGCGCCGGCGCAGGTCGTCGGGCACCAGCGTCGCCATGGCCTTGGCGAAGTCGGCGTTGATGACCAGCGCGTCGGACGGATGGTCGCCCTGCGCGGTCCGCACGCCGACCGCGCGGCGCCCCCGGAACTCGATGTGGCGCACCGCCTCGCCCAGCCGGATCTCCACGCCCAGCTCGCGGGCCAGCTGCGCCATCGCCCCCATTACCGCGCCGCAGCCGCCGCGCGGGTGGTAGACGCCATGTTCATGCTCCAGGAAGGACAGGATGGTGAACAGGCTGGGGCAGCGGAAGGGCGACATGCCCAGGTACTTGCTCTGGAAGGAGAAGGCCAGACGGACGCGCGGGTCCCGGAAATAGCGCGCCAGTTCCGCGTCCACCGACCGGTGCGGGCTGAGCCAGCGCAGCGCCTTCAGGATGGGGCCGGACAGCAGGTCCAGAGGACTGTTGAAGGGCCTTTCCAGAACCGGCCGGAAAAACTCCAGCTTCGCGCGATTGTCCGCCAGGAAACGCTTCAGGTTGCTGGCGTCGCCAGGAGCGAAGCGGTCGATTTCCGCCGCCAGCCGGTCGGGATCGGCCTGCACCCTCAGGTCCCCGCCCCCCTCGAACATCAACCGGTAGAGCGGGTCGAGGCGAACCAGCTCCACCCGGTCGGACAGCCGGCGCCCGGCGGCGGCGAAGATCTCCTCCAGAATGCGGGGATAGAGGAAGAAGGTCGGGCCGGTGTCGAAGCGGAAGCCGTCCGTTTCCATCAACGCGGAACGGCCGCCAACCCGCGGCTTGCGCTCCAGCACCGTGACCTTGGCGCCGGTCAGCGCCAGAAGGATGGCGCTGGCCAGACCGCCCGGTCCCGCGCCGATGATGACCACGCGTCGATGCATGCCGGTCCTTTCTTCCTGAGGGAAAGCGCCCTTGGCAATCGCGCCCGATGAACAAAAGTCTGGTTTGGTTACGGAGGGCGCTCGCCGATGGATCACACTCGAAACCAATTCCAAACGGATGAGGCCGCCCTCGCCGAAAGGGTTGCGCGCGCGCTGGCCACCGCCCGCACGGCCCAGGCGGAGTGGGCCACACGCCCCGTCGCGGAGCGGCTGGCGCCCATCGCGGCCTTGCGCCGCCGGATCGCGGATGAGGCCGAAACGCTGCTCGACACGCTGTCCACGCGCCCCGGCCGGACGCGCGCGGAAAGCCTCGCGGCAGAGGTGCTGCCGCTGGCCGACGCTTGCCGCTTCCTGGAGAGGGAGGCCGGCGCGTTGCTGAAGCCCCGCCGCCTCGGCGCGCGCGGACGGCCCGGCTGGCTGTTCGGCGTGACGGCGGAGGTTCGGCGGGAGCCGTTCGGGACCGTGCTCGTCATCGCGCCATCCAACTACCCTCTGCTGCTGGCCGGGGTGCAGGTGGTCCAGGCTCTGGTCGCCGGCAACGCCGCGCTGGTCAAGCCGGCCCCCGGCTGCGCCGCCCCCATGGCCGCGCTGGCGCACTGGCTGAGGGAGGCCGGCTTGCCGGAGGGGCTGTTCGTGGTGCTCGGTGAAAGCCCGGCGGAGGCGGAAGCGGCCATCGAGACCGGCGTGGACAAGGTGGTGCTGACCGGCTCCGCCGAAACCGGGCGGCGGGTGATGGCGCGGTTGGCGGAAAAGCTGATTCCCGCGACCATGGAACTGTCGGGCAATGACCCGGTGTTCGTCCTGCCCGGCGCGGACGTGGAGTTCGTCGCGGGGGCGCTGGCTTTCGGGCTGCGCTTCAACGGTTCAGCCACCTGCATCGCACCGCGCCGGGTCTTCGTGACCCCCGCGCAGATGCCGGAGCTGGAACGTGTCCTGAGTCAGCGCATCGCCGTCCTGCCCCCGTCCCCGGTGCCGTTGCCCGTGCGCGCCCGGCTGGCCCGGCTGGTGGAGGAGGCGCTCACCAAGGGCGCCCGCCTGATCGGCCCGCCGCCGGCCACCGACGCACCGCTGCTGGCGCCCTTCGCCGTGGCCGACGCGCGGCCGGACATGGGGTTGCTGTCGGAAGACGTGTTCGCCCCGGTGCTGGCGCTGGTCGCTGTGGCGGACATGGAGGAGGCGTTGCGGATGGCGGCGCTTTCCCCCTACGCGCTCGGCGCCTCGATCTTCGGACCGGAGACTGATGCCCGCGCGCTCGCCTTGCGGGTGGAGGCCGGATCGGTGACGATCAACGATCTGATCGCCCCCACCGCCGACCCGCGCCTGCCCTTCGGCGGACGGCGGCGCAGTGGCTGGGGTGTCACGCGCGGGGCGGAGGGCCTGCTGGAGATGACACAGGTGAAGACCATTTCCGTCAGCCCCAGCCGATTCCGTCCCCACCACCAGCCAATGGGCGAAGCGGACGAGGCGCTGCTGATGGCTTGGCTGCGCGTCGCCCACGGCAATCGGTCGGGGGGCCAGCGGGGGGCGTGGCGGTCGCTGCTCAGCGCGATGAGGAACCGCTTCCGCTCTCGATGAAATAGCGCAGCGCCAAGTTGGTCCGCCCGCCCGCCGGCCCGATGGCGAGTGCCGCGTCCGCGTAGCGCGGCGGGCCGAAGCGCATCGGCGCGTCGTTGCCGAAGCCGATGCCCTCCTCCGGCAGGCCAAGGAAGTTCCGGTCGATGTCCAGGTTCTGGTTCTCGTCATGGAACGCCTGCACCGCGTAGGTGCCGGGCGGAACGTTGCGCACCGTGACGGTGACTTGGCCCGCGCGCGCCGGCTCGCCGGCGGTGTAGGGGCAGCCGGCCTTCAGGAAGGTGTCCGGCGTGCAGAGGGCGACCAGCACCTTGCCACGGTCGTTGCGCACGTTGGTGACGGTGACCGAGAGGTCGGCGGCGTGGGTGGGGGTGGTGAGGAGGATCGTGAGGAGGAAAACGGCTGCACCGATGCCCCCACCCCGACCCTCCCCCGCTATCGCAGGGGAGGGAGATTGGTTCCCTCCCCTGCGAAGCGGGGGAGGGTTAGGGAGGGGGCATCGCAGCATCACGCCCCCGCCCCGGCCCGCACCCCCGCCTCCACCTCCGCCACCCAGGCCTTCACCCGCGCGGCGTTCACGCCCATGTCGGAATAGCCGTAGAGCGAGCGGCTGTAGACCGCGAAGGAGGACCGGCCATCCGCCTCGGGGATGATCCGGACGGTGACGAGGTCGGGGAAGCGCAGCCATGGGGTTCGAACCTCCGCTTCGATCTGCTCGCCGCCGCTGGAGAGTACGTTCGCCCTGTGCTTTTCGATCACCCCCAGCCACGCGGCGCGCAAGCGATCCGGCGGCACCGGATAGACGGGGCTCTCCGCGTCGGCGCGGGTGCAGGCGCGCGGCGGGCAGACCAGGTACCGGTTCGGGCTGTCGGGCGGAACCAGAGTCGCAAAGTCCACCGGCGCCCGGCTGCCGGGGCCGAACAGCGTCGCCCACACCCCGTCCCGCCCGACCACTGCGGCCAGCACCAGATAGGCCAGCACCGGCACGGCCAGCACGATCAGCAGGACCCGGAGGAACCGCTTCATGGAGCGGTCACCCGCCCCGGCGGATGATGGCCGCGCAGCGGCGGACCTTCCGTGTCGGCGAGCGCGCGGGCATCCGGATCGGTCTCCACGGCACGGGCCGTCGCGCGGGCGCGGTCCTGGGCGAGGCGGAAGGCGCGGATCAGAGACTGCGCCTCCGCCCGTTCCTGGGCGTCACGGCGCACTTCCGCCTCCTCCGCCGCGGCGATCTTGCCGGCGGTGGAGCGTTGCGTCTCGCTGTAGCCGAACAGGCCCGGTTCCCAGCGTTTCAGGGTGGCGTAAGCCGCCACGCGATCCGCCCCCGTCATATCCTGCACCTGCGCCTGTGCCCAGGCGGCGCGGGCGGCGCGCAGTTCGTCGGCGAGCACCTGTTCGGGACTGCGGGGCCTGGGCGGCGGCGGTTGATGCAGGCGGTTGCGGGCGGCCTTCAGCGCCGCCGCGCGTTCCGGATCGTCACGCCAGCGCCGCGCCTCGGCGGCGGCCTCGCGCCATGCCTCGATGAGCCGTTCCGGATCGGGTGCGGTGTCCCGCTGCGTCGATGCCATGGCCCCTCCCTGCCGAAAGGATCCCGTGGGAGATCCCTTATCGAAGGCATTTAGGCCATATTCCGCCCAGGGCCAGCCCCGGAAGCGGCGGTAACCCCGAGGACTCCGGCTACCCTTCGACCTTACCCAGCAGATAGTCGATGTCGCCGCCGTCCAGCGCGCTGACCAGACCGGTGCCCTCGATGGTCGCGTCGGACAGGTTGCCCTTGCGCCGTTGCAGGTCGAGGATGCGTTCCTCCACCGTGTTGGCGGCGATCAGCTTGTAGACGAAGACCGGCTTGTCCTGCCCGATGCGGTAGGCGCGGTCGGTCGCCTGATCCTCGGCCGCCGGGTTCCACCACGGGTCATAGTGGATGACCGTGTCGGCCGCCGTCAGGTTCAGGCCGCGCCCGCCGGCCTTCAGGCTGATGAGGAAGACCGGCACCTCGCGGTTCTGGAAGCGGTTCACCGGCTCCGCCCGGTCGAGCGTGCGGCCGGTCAGCTCCACATAGGGGATCTTCGCGTCCTCCAGCTTGACCTTGATGAGGTCCAGCATCGAGGTGAACTGCGAGAAGATCAGGATGCGCCGCCCCTCCGGCACCATCTCCTGCACCATGTCGGTCAGCGCGTCGAGCTTGGCGCTTTCCTTCACCTTGCCGGCGGCGGGAATCTTGACGAGGCGCGGGTCGCAGCAGACCTGCCGAAGCTTCAGCAGCGCGTCGATGATGGTGATGGCGTTGCGCGACACGCCGCTGGCGGCGAGTGCTGCGCGCACCGTCTCGTTCACCGACAGGCGGATGGTCTCGTACAGGTCGCGCTGCGCCGGTTCCAGGTCGATGCGGACCACCACCTCCGTCTTGGGCGGCAGTTCCTTCGCCACCGCCTCCTTCGTGCGGCGCAACAGGAAGGGGCGGATGCGGCGCATCAGCATCTTGGCGCGGGTGCCGTCGCCGCGCTTCTCGATGGGCAGGCGGTAGCGCTTGCCGAACTCCTTCCGGTCGCCCAGCAGGCCGGGCATCAGGAAGGCGAACTGGCTCCACAGCTCGCCCAGATTGTTCTCCACCGGCGTGCCGGACAGGCAGAGCCGGTTGCGGGCGTTCAGCGCGCAGACGGCGCGCGTGGCCTTGCTGTCCGGGTTCTTGATGGCCTGCGCCTCGTCCAGGATCAGCATGTGCCAGGTCTGGCGCTTCATCATCTCCACGTCGCGGGCGACCACGCCGTAGGTGGTCACCACGATGTGGGCGCGGTCCACGTCGCTCAGCCTCTCATGCCGGTCGAGGCCGTGCAGCACGACGACGCGCAGGTGCGGGGTGAAGCGCTGCGCCTCCGCCACCCAGTTGGGCACGAGGCTGGTCGGCACGACGACGAGGCAGGGCTCGGTCAGCCGCCCCTCCGCATGCTCCGTGGCGATGTGGGCCAGCGTCTGGGCGGTCTTGCCCAGGCCCATGTCGTCGGCCAGGATGCCCGCGACCTTGTTCGACCGCAGCCCCTGCATCCAGGCGAGACCGACGCGCTGGTAGTCGCGCAGCGTGCCCTTGAAGGCGGCGGGCGGGTCCATCTCCGCCGGCAGTTCCTGCTCCTGAATGGTGCGCAGGTAGCGGTCGATCTGGGCGGTGTCCTCGGTGCGCCGGGCGATCAGGTCGTCGATGTCCAGCAGCGAGTCCGCCTCGGCCATCGGCACCTTGAGGGTGTCGTCCACGCGCCGGCCGCTGCCGAGCATGGCCTCCAGCACGCTCAGCAGCCGCTCCACCCGCTCCGCCGGCAGGGCCAGCACGTTGCCGTCGTCCAGCACGAGGTGGGCGCGGCCCTCGATGACGCGGGTGGCTTCCATGCCGCCGCGCTCGATCAGCGTGGCCAGGATGGGCAGCAGCGCGCGGCGCTGGCCGTCGATCTCCACGCCCACGTCCAGGTCGAACCAGCCGTCGCCCGCGTCACGGACGGCCACGGCCACCTCGTCGTTGGCCTCCACCACCTTGGTGCCGAAGTCGGCGCCGATCTCCAGGACCCAGCCGGCCTCGCGCAGGGCCGGAACCTCGGTGGACAGGAAGGTGGCCCAGCGCTCGTCGGCGTCGCGGCCGGTCAGCCAGTGCACGCGGGTGCCCCGCGCGTTGAGCTGCCCACGCGGCGGCTCGATGCGCCCCTGGGCAAAGCCGAAGGCGGCGAGGCGTTCCAGCGCGCCCTGCTCCAGCGCCTTGTCGCGGCGGACGAAGACGGCGCCGCCGGGCTCCTCCACGCGGGCGAACTGGCGCTGGTCGTCGGGTTCGATCTCCGACGGCGAGCCCTCCTCCCCATAGTCGAAGGCGAGGCGCAGCACGTCCACCAGCCCGCCGTCTGGCGACACGACGCGGCCCAGCCGCGCGACGATGCGCGGGTCCCGCTCCACGATGGTCGCCGCCGTTTCGGACCCCATGCGGATGCCCGCCGGCAGAGATGCCGGCGGCATGGCGATGGTCGGCCGCTCCGGCGCGGGCGGACTCTTCTTCGCGAGACCCGCCTTCAGGGACGCTGCGGCGGGTGCGGGCGCCGCCCCCTTGGGCTTGGGCACCTCGACCACCTGCAATTCCACCGGCGAGACGGTGCCGCCCTTGGGATCGACGCACCAGTAGGTCTGGCCCTTGATGAGCGTCCCGCCTTCCGGCAGGCCGGTCGGGCGCAGCTTGCGCGTGGCCGGGTCGCGGAAGGCGCGAATCGTGCGCGACGGCCCCTCGGCCAGCAGCGCGCCGCCGCGCCAGCGCAGCCGGCCGGTGCCGAGCAGGCGGCGCAGGATGCGGTCCACGGCGTCGCCCCGGCTTTTCGCAACCGGCGTGCGCACCACCCCGCCCCCGCCGAGCAGCCGGGCGACCGCGCGATCCACGTCGCCGTCCATGCTGCGCGGCGCGCGCGCCAGCACGTCGCGCGGGCTGGCGGGAGTCGAGGTCTCTTCTCCCTCCACCGCGATCACGGCGGAGACGAACATGGCCGCGTCCTCCTTCCCCGGCTCCAGCGTCCAGCGGACGCTCAGCACCGGCTCGGGCGGCGGAGGCGGCGGTGGCGGTGGCGGTGGCGGTGGCGCAACCACCCGGACCGGTGGAGGCTCCTCAACCGTCCGTTCGGGAGGCGGCTGTTCCGAGGGCGGCTGTTCCGGCTTCGGGTCGCTGGGCGGCAGATCGAACAGCGACATCTGCCGCCATTCCGGCCGCGCGTCGAGCGCCAGCAGGGCCGCCGCCGCCATGTGGGCGCAGGCGTTGCGCCCGCAGGTGCAGCTCTTGTCGAAGACCACCCGGCTGCGGCCCCGCACCGGCGTGACGGAGACGGTCAGGTGACGGCCGAGGTCGGCCACCGTCGCCTCGATCCGGCCATCCGTCTCCGACAGCGTGACGGACTTCGCCATGATGAGCGTGCGCCCGCGCTGCAACGTCTTCGCATCGAAGACGCGCGTCAGATCCTCCTGGGAATAGGGGACCACGGCGTTTCCCGGTGCCGTGGCGCGCGGGAGTGAGTCGAAGAGCGACATGTCCGGAAAAAGGCAGCGGAACGGAAGGCGGCGGGTCGGCGGCAGAAAGGCGGGCGAAGAATCAGAACGAGGCGTGAACGGGGGGCGTGGGTATAGTCGCTCACCATGCCGTGCCGCAAGCCCGCTCTCAACCCCGAACCGACCGTCTAACAGAAACATTCCGGTTGCCAAGTCACGGCGGGGCAAGAACGGCGCGGCCCGAACACCCCATCAATGAACGGGCAGCATCGCCAAGACATCGTCGCGCGAAGGCGGCGCCGCCGGTCCGCACAAGAGGGATTCCTCATGCAGAAACGCGACGGCGTGCCTCAGGAACGGCTCGGCGTAGGAGCGGTCGCCCAGCGTGACCGTGATCGAACCGAACAGGATCACCACCGCGACCGCCAGCGGGTTCAGGTTCAGGTGCGCGCCGGCGAAGCGGGACAGGCTCTGCGCGAAGGCCGCCACCGCCAGCCCGCCCAGCGCAAGGCCGGCCAGCACCTCCGCCACCGAATGGCGGTGCAGCGTCACCCTGGACACGGCCACGCCCGCCACCACCCCGAAGACGGCGAGCAGGAAGCCGTTGCGCCGCCAGCCGTCGAGATGGCGCGACGCCAGCACGCCCGCCGTTCCATAGACGGCGGCGCTGAGGGCCGCGTGCCCGCTGGGGCTGTTCATCCGCTCATCGAACAGGTGAACGTCGCAGGCTCGCCCGCCGACCTTCAGCAGCAGGACCGCCATGACCAGCAGTGCCAGCGCGGTCAACCAGCGCGCCGCGGCCAGCGTCGAATGCCGGCGCCACAGCACGGCGGTCAGGACGCCGGACACGGGCAGCACGAACGGCGCGCTGCCCAGCAGGGTGACGGCCTTGCTCAGGGTCACAAGCATACGGTTCTACGGTCCTGTTGATGAGCCGGGAGGTCAGCGCAGCCGGGTGAGGCGGCCGTCCAGATAACTCCAGGCGGCCGTGGCTTTCCCGCCGGCGCCGCCGGGGATGGGCATGGAAACGGTGAGGGCGCGGTCGGCCGTGGCGACCTCCGCCGCCTCACTGCAGGTCCCGAAGGGAGGCGACACGCCGGGCTTCGCCCCGGAGAGGTCGAGCACGCGGTACCGCGCGGCGCAGCCGCCTTCAGCCCCCTGCTGAAGCAGGACGAGCCAGCGCCCCTTGACGTCGTAGGCGTTCACGAAGGACAGGGCCGGGCCGTCGTGCTCCTCGAACACCACGCGGTCGTTGACGACGACCTGGGTGACCTTCGGCGCGGGCTCGACCAACTGGACGACCTCGTTGCCGACCGCCGCCGTCACCCGGACATCTCCGGTCAGGGGCCCGGCCAGCGCCCCAGCGGAACCGGACGCCAGGGCCAGCGCCGCCACCGCTGTGGCAAGTCCCAGAAGCTTCGTCGCCACGCCATCCCTCCGCGTTCCCGTGCCGGCCCGAAGGTAGGCGCCTTGTCCGCCGATCGAAAGTCCGCCGAAGGGCGGAAGCGGCCGGTCTCCAAAAAGTCCTGGCCCGGCGGGAGCGCGGCCAAAAAAATCGCGCCGGTCGCAAAATTTTGGTTGCCTTCCGGCCGGAGCCAATCTAAAAAGCGCGCCTACCGCGGACGGCAACGCCAACGCCGCGACAGAGGGAAGCGCCCGTAGCTCAGCTGGATAGAGCACCAGACTACGAATCTGGGGGTCAGGAGTTCGAATCTCTTCGGGCGCGCCACTCTCTCACAAATCTCCTTGAAAATTCGCACAGCAAGACGCGCAGCCAGCGGAGCGATGCTCCGGGCTTTTGCGCGTTTTTTGATTCTGCCCTCGAAGCGCGTTTTCCCCTCGCCCATCTCCGATGGGAGAGGGAGGGGCCCGCGCCGAAGGCGTGGGAGGGTGAGGGCAAGGTTACCCCGAGAATCCTCGAACCACATTCCCTGTACTCTCGGCAGAACCTTGCCCTCACCCTCCCATGCTCCGCATGGGCCCCTCCCTCTCCCGCCGGAGGCGGGCGAGGGGTGTGTTTAAGAGACCAGCGCCGCGCCTTTGATCTGGGCGAAGACCGGCTGGCCGGGGGCAAGGCCCAGCATGTCCCAGGACTTGCGCGTCACGCGGGCGAGCATGCGGGCGCCCTGCCCGTCTTCCCCCAGCGCCACGACCGCCATGACCTGCACCTCATCCTGCCGCTCGGCGGCGACGATGCGGGCCGGCAGGGCGTTCAGGATGGTGCTGCCGCTCGGCGGCTGGCGGGCGAGGCTGACGTCTGTGGCGGCGATGCGGACGCGGCGCTCCGCCCCGGCCTCCCCAAGATTGCCGGGGACCATCAGCCGGCCGCCGGGCAGAGCCAGCGCCGTCAGCCCGTACTCGGGTTCATGCTGTTCGACGGTCGCCGTCAGGGTCACGCCGGCTTCCGGCATGCGGGCGATGGGCAGCGATGGGTCGGCTTGCAGGTCCTGGAGCGGGCCGGAGGCCACCACCCGCCCCTCGCGCAGCAGGACCAGATGGTCGGCCAGCCGCTCCACCTCCGCGATGTCGTGGCTGACGTAGAGCACGGGGATGGGCAGCACGCCGTGCAGCCGCTCCAGATAGGGCAGGATCTCCTCCTTGCTGAAGCGGTCGAGCGCGGCCAGCGGCTCGTCCATCAGCAGCAGGCTCGGCTGCGACAGCAGCGCCCGTCCCACGCCCACGCGCTGGCGCTCGCCGCCCGACAAATTCTCCGGCGAGCGGTCGAGCAGCCGGCCGAGCCCCAGCAGGTCCACCACCTCCTCCAGCCGGATCGTCTCCGGCACGCCCCGCCCGACCGTGCGGCGGTGGCCGTACAGCAGGTTAGAGCGCACCGACAGGTGGGGGAACAGGCTCGCCTCCTGGAAGACGTAGCCGATGGGGCGCTTGTGCGTC
The DNA here is from genome assembly GCF_053470405.2 of Azospirillum mesophilum. Taxonomy (NCBI): domain Bacteria; kingdom Pseudomonadati; phylum Pseudomonadota; class Alphaproteobacteria; order Rhodospirillales; family Azospirillaceae; genus Azospirillum; species Azospirillum mesophilum. The sequence goes on along the minus strand of NZ_JBPXMQ020000003.1, from coordinate 130,817 downwards.
GGGCGGAAGCTCCGGCCGTCCTGCCAGACCTCGCCGTTCAGGACGACGTGCCCGCCAAGCCGCTGAAGCCCTGCCACGCAGCGCAGAACGGAGGTCTTGCCGCAGCCGGACGGGCCGAACAGCGCCGTCACCCCGCGCGCCGGCGCGGCGAAGGCGACGTCCAGGGTGAAGGCGCCCAGCGCGCCGTGGAAGCGGGCCTCCAGCCCAGCGCCGAGGGTTTCGGACGGAATCATCGCCGGGCGCGCCCGATGCGCTTCTCCAGCGTCATCATGGCGAGGATCACGGTGAAGGAGAACACCAGCATCCCGCCGGCCAGCCGATGCGCTTCCGCCCATTGCAACGTCTCGACGTAATCGTAGATGGCGACCGACAGCACCTTGGTCTTGCCCGGGATGTTGCCGCCGATCATCAGCACCACGCCGAACTCGCCCATGGTGTGGGCGAAGCCCAGCACCGCCCCGGTCAGGAAGCCGCGCCGGGCCAGCGGCACGGCCACGGTGACGAAGGTGTCGAGCGGCGATGCACGGAGCGTCGCCGCCGCCTCCAGCGGGCGGTCGCCGAACGCCTCGAAGGCGTTGCGGATCGGCTGCACCACGAAGGGCATGGAATAGAGGACCGAGCCGATCACCAGCCCTTCGAAGGTGAAGGCCAGCGACCGGGCGCCCCACAGGGAGGCCACCCAGCCGCCCGGCCCGTCCGGCCCCATCAGCGTCAGCAGGTAGAAGCCCAGCACCGTCGGCGGCAGGACCAGGGGCAGCGCCACCACCGTGGCGACCGCCTCCTTCCACCAGGCGCGGGACCGCGCCAGCCACCAGGCGAGCGGCGTGCCGATGACCAGCAGGATCGCCGTCGTCAGCGTGGCGAGCTGCAAGGTCAGCAGAATGGGCTGCCAGTTCATCGGCTACAGTCCCAGTAGGCGATCAGTTCGACGCAGCGGTACCATAGCCGTATTTGGCGATCACCGCACCGGCCTCCGGCCCCTTCAGGAAGGCGAGGAAGGCCTTGGCCGCCTCGTCCTTGGCGCCCTTGGCCAGCAGCACGGCGTCCTGGCGGATCGGGTCGTGCAGCGTCTCCGGAACGACCCAGCGCGAGCCCTCGGCCTTGTCGATCACCTGCGACAGGGCGACGAAGCCGACCTCCGCGTTGCCCGTTTCGGCGAACTGGAAGGCCTGGGCGATGGTGTTGCCCTGCACGATCTTGGGCTGGAGCGCGTCGTGGACGCCCAGCTTCTTCATCACCTGCACGGCGGCGGCGCCGTAGGGGGCCAGCGCCGGGTTGGCGATGGCGATCTTCTCGAAGGCGGCCTTCGTCAGCGTCTCCTCGCCGGTCACGGCGGCGGGAGTCTTGCTCCACAGCACCAGCTTACCGATGGCGTAGGTGAAGCGGGTGCCGGGCACGGCCAGCCCCTCCTGCTCCGCCTTCTTCGGGGTCTCGTCGTCGGCGGCCAGCAGGACGGCGAAGGGAGCGTCCTGCTTGATCTGGGCGTAGAACTGCCCGGTCGCACCAAAGCTCAGCACGGCCTTGTGGCCGGTCTTCTCCTCGAAGGCCTTGGCGATCTCCTTCGCGGCGCCGGTGAAGTTGGCGGCGACGGCGATGTTGGTCTCATCGGCCCGCGCGGCGGAGGCGGCCGACAGCAGAGCGAGGGTGGCGATCAGCAGACGCTTCATTCCTTGGACTCCTTCTTGTCGGTCAATCGACCGCGAGCACGATGTGCGAGGCGTCGATCAGCGCGCAGGCCGGGTTGCCGACGGCCAGCCCAAGATCCTCCGCGCTGCGCAGGGTGATGATGGCGGTCAGGGTCTTGGCCCCGCCGATGTCCAGAGTGATCTCGGTGTTGACGGCCCCATCCTCGCGCCGGGCGACGGTGCCCTCGATGCGGTTGCGCACGGAGGTGCGGCGCGCCTCGTCCGCCGGGGCCAGGATCACGAAGGGCGCCTTGATCAACGCCGTCGCCTCACGCCCCGGGAACAGGCCCAGCTCGCGCACGCTGTCGCGGGTGATGATGGCGGTCAGGGTCGTGTCCCCCGCCAGGGACAGCGTGACCTCGGCGTTCACCGCGCCGTCGGCGATGGCGGTCACCGTCCCGCGGAGCGCGTTGCGTGCACTGGTGCGCATGAAGAACCCCCACATCAGACTTGCCGCGGAAATGCCGGTGCCGGCGAGGTCCGGCTCCAGCGCCTGGAAGGCGCGCGCCAGCTCCCCCTCCAGGCGGTGGAAGGTCTCCACCAGCTTCACGCCCTCGGGCGTCAGCCGGGTGCCGCCGCCGCGCCTGCCGCCGGCCTGCCCTTCCACCAGCGGGCGGCCGAACAGGTTGTTCATGGCGTCGATGCCGTCCCACGCCGCCTTGTAGGTGATGCCCACCGCCCGCGCGGCGGCGGAGATGCTGCCCTCCCGCGCCACCGCCTCCAGAAGGCGGATGCGCTCCGCCCCGATGGGGGATGCACTGGACCCGGCGAACGAAACCTGGGGGCGAACGGTCATGCCCGACCTCTTCCGAACCGATATATACACAGACCATATAACGATCGCCCCACGGAGGGAAACAGCGAATTTTTTGCATCGCACACAAAAGCGTCCGCCGTGGATCATCGCCGCGCCCCGGCTGTTGGACTTGCGTCCGCATCCGCCCCGGAGCACCCGCCCCTATGCCGACTGTCCGCCTCGCCGACGCCCTCTCCCGCCGGGAGCACCAGCACGAGCTGCTCGCCCGGTTCGGCATGACCGCCCTGAAGAGCACCAGCATCGGCGACCTGTTGCAGGAAGCGACGCGCCTGTGCGCCGAAGGGCTGCGGACGGAGCTGTGCAAGGCGCTGGAATGGATGCCGGGGCCGGACGGCGAGGACCGGCTGCTCGTCCGGGCGGGGGTTGGGTGGAAGCCGGGCGTCGTCGGGCAGGCCTTCGTCGGAGCCGACCTCGCCTCCCCCGCCGGCTACGCGCTGAAGACGGGGCAACCGGTCATCTCCAACGACCTCGGCGGCGAATCCCGCTTCCGCCTTCCGAGCCTGCTGGCTGAGCACGGCGTCCGGCGCGCCATCAACGTCATCATCCGGGGCGAGGGCCGGCCCTTCGGCGTGCTGGAGGTGGACAGCCGCGAGGACGGCGCGTTCAACCCCGCCGACGCCGCCTTCCTGCAAGGCTTCGCCAACCTGCTGGGCAGCGCCATCGACCGGGCGCGCGCCGAGGAGGCCCTGCGCGAGAGCGAGGAGCAGTTCCGCACGCTGGCCGATTCCATCCCGCAGCTCGCCTGGATGGCCGACTCGACCGGGGCGATCTACTGGTACAACAAGCGCTGGTACGACTACACCGGCGCCAAGCCCGGCGAGACGGAGGGCTGGAACTGGCGCGGCCTGCACCACCCCGACCATGTGGACCGCGCGACGGAGGAGTTCAGCCGTTCCGTCCGCACCGGGGAACCGTGGGAGGACACTTTCCCCTTGCGCGGCCGGGACGGGCGCTACCGCTGGTTCCTGTCCCGCGCCATGCCGGTCCGCGACCGCTACGGGCGCGTGCTGCGCTGGCTGGGCACCAACACCGACGTGACCGAACAGCGGGAGGCCGAGGCGCGGATCAGCGAGGCGGAACGCCGCCTCCAGCTCGCCCTCAGCAGCGCGCGGATCGGCACATGGTCCTGGGACCTGGAGAGCGACCGGATCGAGGCCGACGCGCGGCTGCGGGAGATCTTCCGCTTCGACCCGCACGAACCGATCCAGGGCGCGCACGTCGTGGACCGCGTGCACCCGGAGGACCGCGACCGGATCGAGGAGATCATCGAAACGGCCAAGCGGAAGCGCGGCGAGTACGACGCGGAGTTCCGCATCCTGCTGCCCTCCGGCGAGGTGCGCTGGGCGGTCGCGCGCGGCGTCGTGACCCGAAGCCGGGCCGACCGCAGCCTGACGCTGATCGGCGTCACCTGGGATACCACCGAGCGCAAGCGCGCGGAGGAGGAGCTGGAGGCCGCCCGCGACACGGCTGAAGAAGCCAACCGCGCGAAGAGCCTGTTCATCGCCAACATGAGCCACGAGCTGCGCACGCCGCTCAGCGCCGTCATCGGCTACACGGAGATGCTGGAGGAGGAGCTGTCCGACCTCGGCATGGACAGCATGCTGCCCGACCTGGAGAAGATCGAGGCCAACGCCCGCCACCTGCTGAACCTCATCAACGGCGTGCTCGACATCTCCAAGATCGAGGCCGGCAAGATGGAGGTCCACGGTGAGGACGCCGACGTGGCTGCCCTCGCCCGCGAGGTCGCCGCGACCGTCCAGGCGCTGGTGGAGAAGAAGGGAAACCGGCTGGAGGCGCAGATACCCGGCGGGCTTGGCCGCATCCACACCGACGTGGTGAAGGTGCGGCAGTGCCTGTTCAACCTGCTGAGCAACGCCGCCAAATTCACCGAGAACGGCACCGTCACCCTGGCCGTCGAGCGTTTTGGGGAGGATGGCGACGTGGCCTTCCGCGTCAGCGACACCGGGATCGGCATGACCACGGAGCAGGTGGAACGGCTGTTCGAACGCTTCATGCAGGCCGACAGCTCCACCACCCGGCGTTTCGGCGGCACCGGCCTTGGGCTGGCGATCACCAAGGCCTTCGCGGAGATGCTGGGCGGCGACATCGCCATCGAGACGGCGCCGGGCAAGGGCACCAGCTTCACGCTGCGCCTGCCGGCCGACCTGCGCAAGGCCTCCGTCGCCGGGCTCGCCGCAACGCCCGTGTCGGTCGCCGACGGGCCGCTGCCGAAGGACGGCGACCTCATCCTGATCATCGACGACGAGCAGGCCATGCGCGAACTGCTCGCCCGCTTCCTGCACCGGGAAGGGTTCGGGGTGGCGGTCGCCGCCGACGGCCGGGCGGGGCTGGAGCTTGCGCGGAAGATCCGGCCGCGCGCCGTGCTGCTGGACGTCATGATGCCGCACACCGACGGCTGGTCGGTGCTGTCGGCGCTGAAGGCCGACCCGGAACTGGCGGACATCCCGGTCTTCGTCGTCTCCGCCCGCCGCGAAAAGGGCCTCGCCCTGTCGTTGGGGGCGGCGGACTACTTCACCAAGCCGGTGGACTGGCAGCGCCTGCAACGGGTGCTGGAGGAGATACCAACGGAAGAGAATGGACCCGATGAGGGTGCGGACGGGTTGAAAGGGGAAGCGTTGAACGAAGCGATCGCGCGTCTGAGATCGCCGCCCCAGCCGTCCTCGGACAAAACCGGCGGCGGATAAGAAACGGGAGGAAGGGATGGCCAAACTGCTGCTGGTTGAGGATCATGAGGAGATCTGGGACTTCCTGTCCCGCCGGCTGAAGCGGCGGGGGTTCGAGGTCGTTCTGGCCTTCGACGGGCGCCAGGGCGTGGACATGGCCCGCGCGGAGCGGCCGGACGTCATCCTGCTCGACATGAACCTGCCGGTTATCGACGGCTGGACAGCGGCGCGGGAACTGAAGGCCGACGCCGGGACCGCACCCATCCCCATCATCGCGCTGACCGCCCACGCCATGTCCGGCGACCGCGAGAAGACCTTGCAGGCGGGCTGCGACGACTATCACCCGAAGCCCATCGACTTCTCCCGCCTCCTCACCCAGATCGACACGGCCATGCAGCGCCGGAGCGCGTGATGGCCACGACCGCCCCAAGCGATGAACCGGACGCCAATGGGCTGGGAAACAATGGGCTGGGAACCCGGCTCGGCCACCTGCCTGCGCTGCACGAGGTGCTGGCGCGGCACATCCTGAACGCCCATCTGCGCAACCGCCACCAGCTCATGGATCCGGCCCCGTCGGACCTGCGCACGGCCAGCGCGGAGGAGGCCCGCCTGCTGATCCGCGCCATGGCCGCGGCGGCCCACGCGGACGGCGGCCTCGACCAGCTGGAGCGCGGGCGGATCCGCAGCGTGCTCCGCACCAGCGCGCTCGACGAGGAGGACCGGCGCGAGTTGGAACGCCTCGTGGAGGAGCCGCAATGCCTGGAGGAGCTGGTGCGGCAGGTCGGCACTCCCCGGATGGCGGCGCGATTCTACGCGGTCTCCCTGGCGGTGCTGGACAAGAACGAGCCGGTCAACCGGGCCTATCTGCGGTATCTGGCCCAGAGGTTGGGGCTGCCGGGGGATCTGGTGGTGCGGCTGAACCGGAGATTGGGGATGCGGGTTTAGGGCACTTCTGCCCCCTACCCCTCGCCCCCGCTCGCGCTCAGTTCGCTCAGCGCCTCGCGCACGGCACCCGTCTCCAGCAGAAGGCGCCGCGACACGTCGGTCAGCGTCACCCACCCCACCACGAGTCCCGCCTCGTTCAGCACCGGCAGGCGGCGGACGTGGTAGGAGCCCATGATGTCCATGGCCGTGGCCAGCGTGTCGGTCTCCCGGCAACTGAACACCGTCGTGGACATCACGTCGCGCACGCGGGTGCGGGCGTTGTCGCCCCCTTCTGCCACCACGCGGAACAGGATGTCGCGGTCGGTGACGATCCCCTGCAAATCCTCCGGCGAGCCGACCGGCAGGGCGCCGACGTCCAGTTCGCCCATCAGCACGGCGGCCTCCTGAACGGTGGCGTCGGGGGCGATGAACTCCAGCGCCTTCGCCATGATGTCGGACACGAGCATGCTTTCCCCTCCCCCGCTCTTCAGTGCCCGCCGAGCGGCCAGACCATGACGATCAGCCAGGTCCCCAGCACCAGGATGATCAGCGACAGCGGCCCGCCCAGCCTGGAATAGTCGCCGAACCGGTAGCCCCCGGGGGCCATGACCAGCGTGTTGCACTGGTGGCCGATGGGCGTCAGGAAGTCGCTGCCGGCGCCGACCGCCACAGCCATCAGGAAGGGATCGGGGCTGAGCCCAAGCTGCTGCGCCACGCCGGCCCCGATGGGCGCCATGACCAGCACCGTCGCCGCGTTGTTCAGGAACGGCGTGACCGCCATGGCCGCCGCCATGATCAGCGCCACGCAGGCCACCGCCGGCAGGTTACGCGCCGCGTCGGCCAGAAGGCCGGAGATCACCTGTGTAGCCCCGGTGCTCTCCAGCGTGCCGCTGACCGGGATCAGGGCGGCCAGCAGGATCAGGATCGGCCATTCCACGGCGTGGTAGGCCTCGTCCACCGTCAGCACGCCGGTCACGACCATGGCCGTCGCGGCAGCGAGAAAGGTGATCGGCAGCGATGCCAGATGGAAGCCGACGACCAGCATCGTGACGACCACGATGCCCACCGGAACCCAGGCCGGCCGGCGGCGGCCCAGTTGCAGGTGACGCTCCGCCAGCGGAATCAGGTTGGCGTCGGCCAGCGCGTCGGGATAGCGCTCCGCCGGGACCTGGAGCAGCAGAAGGTCCCCCTCCCGGAACACGACATGGTGCAGGCGCTGGGTCAGCCGCTCCCCGCTTCGTCCGACCGCGAGAAGGCTGAAGCCGAACCGGCCGAGCGGGTCGAGCCGGCGCACGGACTGGCCGACCAGCGGCGAGTCGGGCGTCACCACCGCCTCGACCACCAGCAGTTCGCCGCCGTCCGTGGCCGCGAAGCTGCCGACCGGCTCCAGCTCGGCGCCGCGGACGATCTTCTGCAAGGCCGGCGCGTCGCCTTCCAGAACCACCACGTCGTCGGACAGAAGCGTCCAATGGGCGTCGGGCACATAGCGGCGGAACCGCTCGCGGATCAGGCCGATGACCTTCGCCTCGGCCTCCGCCAACGCTTCCAGGTCGCGCACGGTGCGCCCGACGAAGGGCGAGTCGGCCGGCAGCCGCATTTCGCTGCCGTAGTTCTCGACCGCAAAGGTCTCCTCCGCCGAGCGGGTGCCGCTGCGGTGCTCCGGCAGCAACCGCCAGCCGACGGTGAGGAAGGCCAGACCGGCGATGGTGATGCCCAGCCCGACGGGAAGATAGTCGAACATCGCGAAGGGCTGCCCGATCATCTCGGTCCTGACACGCGACACGATGATGTTCGGCGAGGTCCCAACCAGCGTCATCAACCCGCCCATCAGCGAGGCGAAGGACATGGGCATCAGAACGCGGTGCGCCCCCGTGCGGTGCCGGCGGGCCAGCTGCATGGTGATGGGAAGGAAGATCGCCAGCGCCCCGATGTTCTTCATCAGCGCCGACATGAAGGCCACGGCCCCGCAGAGGAAGGCGATCTGGCGGGTGGGCGTGTTGAGCTTCGGCGCCATGGGCCGCACCAGCGCGTCGATCACGCCGGACCGCGCGATGCCCGCGCTGACGATCAGCGCGGAAGCGATGATGATGACGATATCGTCGGCGAAGCCCGAAAAGGCCTCCTTCGCCGGAACCAGCCCCAGGGCCACCGCGGCCAGCAGGGCGAGCAGGGCCACGACATCGTAGCGCAGCCTATTCCACACCAGCATCGCCACGACGGCGGCGACGAGGGCGAAGGCCATGAACTGCGGCAATGTCATGCGACGATCCGTGCTGCCACCGGGGAAATCCGTGGGAGCGTAACCGCGCATCTTAGGGTGATGTTCCCGCGAGCGGCGTTTTCCGCCGGGCCGCCTCACTGGGAAGGTGCCGGACCGCCGGTCGGAAGCGCAGGATCGCGCTCCGCCGGCGTCTGCGGAAGAGGAGGATGGAAAGGGTCAGCGCGGCGCGATGACCATGACCATCATACGCCCTTCCATGCGGGGCATCTGCTCGACCTTGGCGATGTCCTGGAACTGGTCCCGGACACGGATCAGCACGTTCATGCCCAGATCCTGGTGCGCCATTTCGCGACCTCGGAAGCGCATGGTCAGCTTGACCTTGTCGCCCTCTTCGAGGAAGCGCTTCGCGGCCCGCATCTTCACGTCGTAGTCGTTGTCATCGATGTTCGGCCGGAGCTTCAGCTCCTTGATCTCGATGATCTTCTGCTTCTTGCGGGCCTCGTTAGCCTTCTTCTGCTCCTCGAACCGGTACCGGCCGTAGTCGAGGATCTTGCAGACAGGAGGCTCCGCCTGGGGCGCGACCTCAACGAGATCGAGTTCGGCATCCGCCGCCGCGTCGAACGCGTCCCGCAGCGAGACGACACCGATCATCTCCCCGTTGGCGCCGACGAGACGCACCGTGCGCGCGGTGATTTCCCGATTGATGCGCGGACCTTCGCGGACCGGATCCGCATCGTAGAGCTTGGCTATGTCCAGTCTCCAATATCAAATGCCCGGAACGGCCCGGGGCGGCCTGACGGCACGGTGATCGTCCGTCCTGTTCGATTGATGAAAGAGCCGCCCTTTCGGAACGGCCCTTTCCGGTCAGTGATCCTGCGGCGCTCAGAGCGCGCGCAGGTTCTCGGCCGAAACCTTGCCCCGGCGCGGGTCACGAACGGCTTCGAACGACAGCTTCTGGCCCTCGTTCAGGTTGCCCACCCCGGAACGCTCGACGGCGGAGATGTGGACGAACACGTCCGCAGTGCCGTCTTCCGGCTGGATGAAGCCATAACCCTTGGTGCTGTTGAACCACTTCACGGTACCGATAGCCATGGGTCTGTTCCCTTTCTGGCGTTGCCCAACCCGACATGAGAGGGGCATCAAACTCACTTCAGGAAGAGACCCAGACCCACGGATGGGCCGGAGAGCGCATACCCCAGAGCAACTTCGATCGTTTCAAGATGGGCCTAGTGAGAGTGGCATACAAGAAGAAACGCACGCCTCTCGACCATTTTGCGGCGACCGGGGGCCTTCCCATCCGATGCGCGGCGCCAAGCCTTCAAGGAAAAAGAAGGATGGAAGAGGATGGTGGGCCCGGCCGGATTCGAACCGACGACAACACCGTTATGAGCGGCGCGTTCTAACCGCTGAACTACAGGCCCTATCCCGAGGGAGCCAGAATGTGCTCCAGAACCGGGGTCCGGTGCAACCCCGTTCGACAACCGCGACGTGCCGAAACGAAAAACGGGGACCCGAAGGCCCCCGTTTTCCATTCGATCGTATTCCCCGCTCAGGTATCGAGGAAGCTGCGCAGCTTGCGCGACCGCGAGGGGTGCTTCAGCTTGCGCAGGGCCTTCGCCTCGATCTGGCGGATGCGCTCGCGCGTCACGTTGAACTGCTGACCCACCTCTTCGAGCGTGTGGTCGGTGTTCATGCCGATGCCGAAGCGCATGCGCAGCACGCGCTCCTCGCGCGGGGTCAGCGAGGCCAGCACGCGGGTCGTCGTCTCGCGCAGGTTCGCCTGGATGGCGGCGTCGAGCGGCAGGACCGCGTTCTTGTCCTCGATGAAGTCGCCGAGATGCGAATCTTCCTCGTCGCCGATCGGCGTTTCGAGGGAGATCGGCTCCTTGGCGATCTTCAGGACCTTGCGCACCTTCTCCAGCGGCATCATCAGACGCTCGGCCAGTTCCTCCGGGGTCGGCTCGCGGCCGATCTCGTGCAGCATCTGGCGGCTGGTGCGGACCAGCTTGTTGATCGTCTCGATCATGTGGACCGGGATGCGGATGGTCCGCGCCTGGTCCGCGATGGAGCGGGTGATCGCCTGGCGAATCCACCACGTCGCGTAGGTCGAGAACTTGTAGCCGCGCCGGTACTCGAACTTGTCCACCGCCTTCATCAGGCCGATGTTGCCCTCCTGGATCAGGTCCAGGAACTGCAGGCCGCGGTTCGTGTACTTCTTGGCGATGGAGATGACGAGGCGCAGGTTGGCCTCCACCATCTCCTTCTTCGCGCGGCTCGCTTCCTTCTCGCCCTTCTGGACGGTGGAGACGATGCGGCGGAATTCGCTGATCGGCAGCTTGGCTTCGTCCGAGATACCCGCAACGCCTTCACGCGTCTTGCGGATGTCGTTCTCGTACTTGTCGTAGAACTTGCCCCAGGTCTTGGGGTTCAGCCCACGGATGCGCTCCAGCCAGTTCGGGTCCAGCTCGTGGCCGAAATACTGGTTCAGGAAGTCCTCGCGCTTCACGCGGCAGTCGGTCGCCATGCGCAGCAGCTTGCCTTCGAAGCCGGTCAGCTTGCGGTTCAGGGCGTAGAGCTGCTCGACAAGCTGCTCGATGCGCTGGTTGTTCAGGCGCACCGTGTTCATCAGCTCGACCATCTCGGTCTTGAGCTTGTCGTACTTCTTGTCCGACTGCTTGGCGACGTCCTCGCCGCGCTGGATGGCCGCGATGCGGCCCTCGTGCAGCTTGTGCAGCTTGTCGTAGGTCGCCTTGATCTTCTCGAAGGTCTCGATGACCTGGGGCTTCAGCGCGGCTTCCATGGCCGACAGGGAGAGGCTGTTCTCGCCGTCCTCGCCGTCCTCTTCCTCGCCCTCGCCCTCGGGGCGCGGCGGACGCTCCTCCTCGGACTCCTCTTCGCCGCCGGTGGCTTCGACCACCTCGGCCAGACCCTCGGGCATCTCCTCACCGTCCGGGCCGCCGCCGTAGGTGGCGTCCAGGTCGATGATGTCGCGCAGCAGCATCTTCCCTTCCATGAGGGCGTCGTGCCACTCAAGGATCGCGCGGATGGTCAGCGGCGATTCGCAGATCGCGCCGATCATCATCTCGCGGCCGGCCTCGATGCGCTTGGCGATCGCGATCTCGCCTTCGCGGGACAGCAGCTCGACCGAGCCCATCTCACGCAGGTACATGCGCACCGGGTCGTCGGTGCGGCCGATGTCGTCGTCGTCCAGGTTGCCCGCCGAACGGCCTTCGCCCTCGCCATCGGCGGCGGCGTTGCCTTCGTTGTCCTGCTCTTCCGATTCGACGATGTTGATGCCCATTTCCGAGAGCATGGCCATCGTGTCTTCGATCTGCTCGGAAGACGACGTATCCTGCGGCAGGGCGGCGTTCAGCTCGTCATAGGTGACGTAGCCGCGCTCCTTGCCGCGTGCGATCATCTTCTTGACGGCAAGACCCATGCCGTCCATGAGCGGACCATCACCGGACTCTTCCCGGGCTTCCGAAACTTCAACGCTGTTCGCAGCTTTCGTGGCCATGCGATCGATGCCCCCGCATTACCCCATAAGAACAATAAAAAAGCACGCACCACAGCGGCCCCCCGCCGTCGATCCGCACCTGCTTAACCCGGTCGTGCACGCCCCCGAACCCTGTCCGGCTCGGCCCGTTCGTTCGATGCCCGGTCGCCATGGCGTCTAGGCATCGTCGAGATCCTCGTCATCCGTCATTCCCATTCCGGACCTGATGACCTCCTGTTGAAGGGCCACGACCCGCGCGAAATTCGCTTCGCTGTTGTCACGCGTCAAAGCCGCCTCCGCTTCCCGCAAATCGGCCATCACCTGCCGGTGATGCAGATGCCTCCATGTCGGCCACCACCCCCTTTTGGCTTCCAAAGCGGAAGCTTCCGGTCGTGCGAAGCCAGCATGGACATAGGTCGACTCGCTTAGCAGAGAGCCGACAATGGTATCAAAGCCGGCGGATGACAAGTGGCGACAAAGCGATGCTGCGTCAAGTCCCGAGTCGTTTTGCGGATGTCCGGCCAGCGATTCGATCACCGCACGACGCAGTTCGTCGAGCGCCGGATCGGCGAACGGGAGCATGCCGAGCGGCTCTCCCAACTCGTCAAACAGCTCAGGGTGGTTGATAATCACGGCCAAAAGAACACGTTCCCGCGCGGAGGCCATATTTCCCGGATTCCGGCGCTTGTGGCCCGGCGGGGGTGCCGTCCGCTGGCCCGGCAGGCCGGGAACGTGCCGACGCTGCGGTTGCCCCGGCCATGAACCCGAGCGCTGGCCCGGCTGCCAGGGTCCCCGCTCGAAACGGGGGCGCGGCGGCGGCGCAAAGGCCTCGTCCACGCGGCGGCGCATCTCCGTGCGATAGAAGATCTGCACGTCGCGGTCGGCAATCTGTCCCACCCGCGCCTCCAGCGCGGCTTTGACGGCCGCCTTCGATTCGGGGGTGTCGGTGGGCTTGCCTTCCGTCTCCATGCGCCAGACCGCCTCGGACAGCGGAATGGCCTCGCCCAGCACCTCCTGCATGGCGCGGGGGCCGTGGACGCGGATCAGGCTGTCGGGATCCTCCCCTTCCGGCAGGAAGGCGACGCGGGCGGAATGGCCGGGCGCGAGGTGCGGCAGGATGCGGTCCACCGCCTTCCAGGCGGCGCGCCGCCCGGCGTTGTCGCCGTCGAAGCAGAGGAAGGGCACCTTCTCCGCGTCGGGGATCAGCTTCCACAGCTCCTGCACCTGCGTCTCGGTGAGCGCGGTGCCGAGCGGCGCCACGGCGCCCTCGAAGCCGGCGCGGACCAGCGCGATGACGTCCATGTAGCCTTCGGCGACGATCACCGGCTTGCCGTCCGCCGCCGCCTGCCGCGCCCGCGACAGGCCGTAGAGCAGCGTGCCCTTGTGGAAGAGCGGCGTGTCGGCGGTGTTGACGTATTTCGGGCCGTCACCCTCCAGGATGCGGCCGCCGAAGGCGACCACCTGCCCGCGCCGGTCGGTCACCGGGAAGATGACGCGGTTGCGGAAGAAGCTGTAGGGCGTCCGCCCGTCCTCCGGCCGCTTCAGCAGGCCGGCGGTGACCATGTCCTCTTCCGCGAAGTTCAGCTTCAACAGATGCTGGCGCAGCGCCCCGGAATCGCCGGGGGCGAAGCCCAGGCGGAAGCGCGCCATCGTCTCCATGTCCAGGCCGCGGCGCTGGAAATACTCCAGCCCCGCCCGGCCCGCTGGGGCGTAGAGTTGCTGCTCGAACCAGCGCGCGGCCTGCTCGATGAGGTCGTGGAGCGTCTTGCGCCGCTCGTAACGCTGCTTGTCCTCTTCGGTGGCGCGGGGGACCGGCAGCCCCGCCTCGCCCGCCAGCGCCTCCACCGCCTCCGGGAAGGCAAGGTTGTCGTGGCGCATGACGAAGCCGATGATGTCGCCGTGCGCGCCGCAGCCGAAGCAGTGAAAGAAGCCCTTCTGGTCGTTGACGTAGAAGGACGGGGTCTTTTCGTTGTGGAACGGGCACGGGGCCTTGTACTCGCGCCCGGCGCGGATCAGGCGCATGCGCTTGCTCACCACGTCCGACAGCGCCAGACGGGTGCGCAACTCCTCCAGGAATTGGGGCGGGAAGGCCATGGGCGGGCGACACCGGTGACGGGATGGGCGAAACCCTATAGCAGAACGCCGCCGGCCACACCAACGGCTCCGCCCGCATTTGGCCTAATACCCCTGAAACTTTAAGAGGTTCAGCCGCCGGAAAGCTGCTGCTTCACAACACCGCTGACCTTGGCGAAGTCCATCTGGCCGGCGTAGCGCGCCTTCAGCTCCGCCATGACCTTGCCCATGTCCTTGACGCTGGCGGCGCCGACCTCGGCCGCGACGGCCTTCACGGCGGCGGCGACCTCCTCGTCGGACATCTGCGTGGGCAGGAAGCCCTCGATGACGGCGATCTCCTCCCGCTCCTGGTCGGCCAGTTCCTGGCGGCCGCCCTGCTCGTACATCTTGATCGATTCGCCGCGCTGCTTGATCATGGACTGGAGCATCGACAGCATCTCCGTCTCGTCGATACCGTCCATGACGCCGCGCGAGCGCGCCGCGATGTCCCGGTCCTTCAGCGCCGCCAGGATCAGGCGGACGGTGGAGACCGCGCGCTGGTTCTTGGCGCGCATGGCGTCCTTCAGGGCGTCGTTCAGCCGCGTGCGCAGCATGGTTGCTTCCTCGTGTTGAGTGGGGCCGGAGATTATTCCAGAGGCCAATCCCGCCGTCCACGGCGGAAGCATCGCGACCATGCAAACGGACCGCTGGAAATCGGACTGCCAATCGTCATATAGAGTGGGCCGGCCCACCCGACCCGACCAATCGACCAGGCTCCGACCGACCGCCCGAACGGGCCGGATCGGCAAGACCCCGGTGCGATGGTCTTCGCGTGCGCCTAAGCGGGACGAACGCGCCGTCGCCGTTCCGCGAATGAGGGATTTCGTGGCCCGCGGCGGCTCTTGATAAGGTCTGAAGGATGGCTCAATCGACTCTCCCGGCGGGCGATGCCGGCGCTTACACCGGTGTCCTGGTTCTGGCCGACGGCACCGTCTTCAAGGGCCGAGGCATCGGTGCTGTGGGAGATTCGGTGGGTGAGGTGTGCTTCAACACCTCGATGACCGGCTATCAGGAAATCCTGACCGACCCCAGCTACGCCGGGCAGATCATCACCTTCACCTTCCCGCACATCGGCAACACCGGCGCCAACCTGGAAGACATCGAAACGGTGACCCCCGCCGCGCGCGGCCTGATCCTGCGCGCCGACATCACCGACCCGTCGAACTGGCGCGCCACCCGGCACCTGGACGACTGGCTGAAGAGCTACGGCCTCGTCGGGCTGGCCGGGGTGGACACCCGCCGCCTGACCCGCCGCATCCGCGACCTGGGCGCGCCCAACGGCGTCGTCGCCCACGCGCCGGACGGCAAGTTCGACATCGACGCGCTGGTCGCCAAGGCCAAGGGCTGGCCGGGGCTGGAGGGCATGGACCTCGCCAAGGACGTCTCCTGCCGCCAGACCTACGGCTGGGACGAGAGCGCCTGGACCCTCGGCCAGGGCTACGGCAAGCAGGAGACCCCGCGCTTCCACGTCGTGGCGATGGACTTCGGCGCCAAGCGCAACATTCTGCGCTGCCTCGCCGCCGCCGGTTGCAAGGTCACGGTCGTGCCGGGCAACGCCACGGCCGAGGACGTGATGCGCCACAAGCCGGACGGCGTCTTCCTGTCCAACGGCCCCGGCGACCCCGCCGCCACCGGCGAGTATGCGGTTCCGACCATCCGCAAGCTGATCGACACCGGCCTGCCGATGTTCGGCATCTGCCTGGGCCACCAGATGCTGTCGCTGGCGCTGGGCGCCAAGACGAAGAAGATGGCGCTGGGCCACCGCGGCGCGAACCACCCGGTGAAGGACCTCGCCACCGGCCGCGTGGAGATCACCAGCCAGAACCACGGCTTCGTGGTGATGGAGGAGACCCTGCCCGCCGACGCCGAGGTGACCCACGTCAGCCTGTTCGACGGCAGCAACGAGGGCATCCGCCTGAAGGGCAAGCCGGTCTTCTCGGTGCAGTACCACCCGGAAGCCTCGCCCGGCCCGCAGGACAGCCACTATCTGTTCGACCGTTTCGTCGCCCTGATGGACGGCAAGGCTCAGGCCTGAGCGCTAGACGTTTGAACGCTAGGCATCTGAAAGCCGGAAAAGAAAAGGAGCCGCTCGCGGCTCCTTTTCGCGTTTCGGGGCTCATGACCCGGGGATCGCTATTTCTGCGTCCGGGGCTGCACCCGTTTCACCCCGCCGTAGGGGGTTGTGCCCCCACGGCCGCCGGGCGAACCAGCGGCTTGGGCAAAGTGCGTGTCGTCGCATTCGCCCTTTTGGCCGGCCGGCTTATCGCCCTCCTTGTCCGCGGCCTTCCGATCGCTGGACTGCTGCGGGCGCGGCGTGGTCATCGGGCCTTCGCGCTCGTCGAACGGTGCTTGGCCGGTGGTCTGCCAGTCGGCACCGCTCCGCTCATTCTTCTTGTCGGACATAGACTCTCCTCCTTGCACGCTTCCCCAAGGCAACCTCAGGGTGGGCAGTCTCAGAGGATCAGGGCCATCAGCGCCAGGATCACCGCCACGACCAGCAGGGCCGGAATCGCCATGCCGCCCGCGGACCAACCCGTTCGGGTGGAGGACGGGGTGACGGTGGACCGGATGGCGTTGCGCGAGGCGGCGTTGCTGGCGGGGCCGGGAATCGGCTCGCCGGCGCGGTCGCCCACACCTTCCACGCGGGCGTGGGACCGCAACATGCCGTCCCGCACATCGACCGGCGATCCGCCGGGATAGTCTGGGCGCGGATCTCCCGTTCCGGGGCCGGCACCGACGTTGTTGGCGCGGCTGCTGTTCGGGGCACGGTCATCCATGCTGGCCACCCACATCGTTTGGTTGCCTCATCATCCGCCAACAGACGGGGCTCCGCGCGGTTCCGCGCCTTCCTTCACCGATCGGTCGCGTTGTACGAATTAAGTCGTGTTCATCGCATGCGAACTCTGCGATGGTAACGCGTTGTCCGTTGCCATTAATACGGGAGTATGCGCACCCGTGCCCGCGCAAGAGCAGGTTGCCGACGCACAGGCCAACAAGAAACGGCATTCCCGCATTGGCCGCGCCTCGACCGAAGGACTGTCGCTCCGGTCGGGGTTGGTCCTGCTGGTCATGGCCGCGATGCTGCCCATGCTGGGGTTCGCCGGTTGGACCGTGATCCGCATGGCCGAGACGCAAAGCGCCGCCATCGAGCGCTCCGGGCAGGATCTCGCCCGAACGCTGGCGGTCGCCATCGACCGCGAGCTGTCGTCGATGGCCGCGGCGCTCCAGGTGCTGACAAGCTCTCATTATCTGGCGATGGACGACTTCGCGGGATTCCACCGGCAGGCCAACGAGGTTCTGCGCAACAAGGACATCCGCCGCGAAGGCATCCACATCGTGCTGACCGACGCGCACGGCCAGCAGATCACCAACACGCGCCGCCCCTACGGCGAACCCCTGCCCGTGGCGGCCGTACCGGGCATGATCCGGCGGGCGGCGGACACCGGCCAGACCCAGGTGTCGGAGGTGTTCAACGGCGCCGTCGCCGGGCGCCCGCTGGTCGCCATCGCCGTTCCGGTCCTGCGCGAAGGCCAGCCCCGCCGCGTGCTGGCGCTGAGCGTGCCGACGGAGGTCCTCGCCAGCGTGCTGAAGCGCCAAGGGCTGCCGGACGGGTGGATTGCCGGGATCTGGGACCGTCAGGGCATCTTCGTCACGCGCACCGAGGCGGCGAGCGCCTTCACCGGCACGCCGGTGTCGCCGGAGGTGTTCCGGGTGACCTCGGCCGCGCAGGCCGGCACCTTCTCGGGCACCACGCGCGAGGGCGTCGCCCTGTTCAGCGCCTACGCCCGGTCCGAGCTGTCGGGCTGGACGGTCGCGGTCGGCGTGCCGCAGACCATCATCGCCGAGCCGATGCGCCGCTCCGTGCTGCTGGTGCTGACCGGCGGCGGCATCATCCTGATCTTTAGTCTGATGATGGCGCTGGTGGTCGGGCGGCGAATCGCCGGGCCGGTCGCCGCGCTGGCCGATTCGGCGCTGGCGCTCGGAAGCAACGATCCGTCGGCCACCCTGGGCATGATCGAGCGCACCCCGGTCCGCGAGGTGAACGAGGTCGCCGGCGCGCTCCGCGACACCGCGCAGCGCCTGCGCGACAGCGAGGCGCAGCAGCGGCTCGCCATGGACGCGGTCGGGCTGGGCGTCTGGCGCTTCGATGCCCGCCGGGGGCGGTTCCAGGGATCGGAGCGCACCGCGGAACTGCTTGGGATGCCGATGGACGCCGGCTCCTCGCTGGAGGCCTGGATCCGCAACGTATCGGCGGAGCACCGCGACGCCGTGCGCAGCGCCCTCTACCGCGAAGGCCCCGCCACCGGCGAATTCGAGGTGGAGTTCCCGGTCGGATTCCCCGATGGGCAGGTCCGCTGGCTGGTGATGCGCGGCGCCTTCCTCGCCGACGCCGCCCCCACGGCGGCGCGGGCCGTCGGCCTGCTGGAAGACGTGACCGAGCGCCGCCGCGCCCATGAGGAGCAGCTGGGCGAGCTGGTGGACCGCCACGCCGCCGACCGCCGGCTGTTCGCCGCGATCATCGAAAGCTCCACCGACATGATCGTCGCGGTGGACCAGGACCTGCGCTTCATCCTGTTCAACGGCGCCTACCAGCGCGAGATCGAGGCTCTGTACGGCCAGCGGCCGGAGATCGGCCATTGCCTGCTGGACACCATGCGCGGCCTTCCCGGCTCCGAGGAAAAGGCGCGGGCGTTGTGGGGCCGCGCGCTGGCCGGCGAGCGCTTCACCGTGGTCGCCAAGGTCGGCAACCCGGCCCTGAGGCGGCAGCGCTACGAACTGGCCTTCGGCAGCATGGTCGATTCCAGCGGCCGCCGCATCGGCGCCTTCCTCGTCGCCCGCGACGTGAGCGAGCGCGAGCGCACCCAGGAAGCCCTGCGCCAAGCCGAGGAGACGCTGCACCAAGTCCGCAAGATGGAAGCCATCGGCCAGCTGACCGGAGGCATCGCGCACGACTTCAACAACCTGCTGCAGGCCATCGGCTCCGCCCTTTACCTCATCCAGATGCAGGGGGAACGTGACGGCGTGAGCCCGCCAACCGCGCGGGCGCTGGACATGGCCACCAAGGCCGTGGAGCGCGGCGCCACGCTGACCCAGCATCTCCTGGCCTTCTCGCGCCGCCAGCGGCTGGAGCCGAAGGCAGTGGACATTGGCGCCCTCGTCCAGGGCATGGGCGGGCTGCTGGAGCGGACGCTGGGCGGCACCATCCGCATCGTGACGGAGACGGAGCCCGGCCTGTGGGCCGCGCGGGTGGACCCGAACCAGCTGGAAATGGCCATCCTCAACCTGGCCATCAACGCGCGCGATGCCATGCCGGACGGCGGCACGCTGACCATCGGCACCGGAAACTGCCCCGACCTCAGCGAGGGCCGCCCGCTCGACCTCGCCGCCGGGGACTGCGTGCGCATCACCGTCGCCGACACCGGCAGCGGCATGAGCGCGGAGGTCGCCGCCCGCGCCTTCGAACCCTTCTTCACCACCAAGGGCGTCGGGCACGGCACCGGTCTCGGCCTGTCAATGGTGCATGGACTGGCCGCTCAGTCCGGCGGCACGGTGACTCTCGACACCCGGATCGGCGCCGGCACCACCGTAGCGCTCTACCTGCCGCGCGCCGAGGCCGAGGACGCGCATGCGGAAGCCGAGAACGCAGCGGCGGACGCCCTGCCGCCCTGCCGCGCCGCCACCATCCTGGTGGTCGAGGACGAACCGCTCGTCCGCATGGCCACCGCAACGGTTCTGGAGCAGGCCGGTTTCCACATCATGGAGGCCTCCAGCGGACCGGAGGCGCTGGAGGTGTTGGGCCGTGCACCGGATGTGGACCTCGTGCTGACCGACTACGCGATGCCCGGCATGACGGGCCTGGAACTGATCCGCGAGCTGCGCGCAACGTGGCCGGATCTGCCCGTCCTGATGGTCACCGGCTACGCCGAAATCCCCAAGGCGGCGGCGGTGGAGGGGCTGGTCATCATTCAGAAGCCTTATATGGCCGACGATCTGGTGCAGCGCATCCAGGCGGCGCTCTCCCCTCCATCCGCCGTCGCCGCCGCGCAATGACGGCTCCATGCCGCCGCAGGAGTCGTCCCACCCGCCCTGTCCGCTGTGCAGCCGGCCGATGGTGCCGGGGCCGAGCCTGAACGAGCACCACCTCGTTCCCCGAACCTACGGCGGGCGCGAGACGGTGACCATGCACCGCATCTGCCACGCCAAGATCCACGCGGTGCTGAGCGAGCAGGAACTGCGGGACCACTATCACACCGTGGAAAGCCTGCGCACCCACCCGCAGATCGCCGCCTTCCTGCGCTGGGTCGCCCGCAAGCCCCCCGAATTCATCGACCGGCACAATTCCGGCCGGGGGAAGAAGAAACGGTAAGTGTTATACCGTTTCGAAATTCGTAGGTTGGGTTGAGCGCCAGCGAAACCCAACAGACACGGTACAGGGAAGATGTTGGGTTGCGGCTTCGCCTTAACCCAACCTACGCTTCAAAGATCCTTGACCATCAACCACTGCTCCAAAGTTTCTTCCATCACCTGCCCTTGCGACGTCGTGAAGCGGAAGGCTTCGTTCAGCGGCCCCGTCACGCGCCAGCCGTTGCGCTCGTAGAAGCGCCGCGCCGCGTCGTTGGCACGCTCGACGCCCAGTTCCGCGCGCGCGATGCCGCGCTCCCGCAACAGCCGCTCGGCGGCAGCCAGGAGGTGGCGGCCGATGCCGGCGCCTTGCAGAGGGTAGAAGGTCCGCACCGCCCACAGGACCGCCGTCCCTTCCCCCCGTTTGCGGGCGAGGTCGATCCACACCTGCCCGACCGGGAAGCCGGCGGTGACGCCCAGCAGCATCAGCCCGTCGCCGCGTTGCTGCGCGTCGAACGCCGCGCGGATCACCGCCCGGTGCGGGCTGTAGAGCCCCATCCATTCGAGCGCCGGCAGGTCCGCCTCGGTGCAGAGGCGGATGGTCATGGGGACGGCCAGGGTCGCCCGCCCAAGCTCCTCCAGCTCATCCATCGGACAGCGCCGGTTCGGTCAGGCCGACGCGGCGGTACAACTCCGGTCGGTGGCGCTGCCAGTTCTCGATGACGCACTCGGTCGCCGGGCGGTCGTAGTAGGTCCAGGGCAGTGAGCGCGCGTTCAGCCCGACGAAATGCGCGCCCCCCCGCCCCAGCTCCGGCGTCTTTGGCCAGAAGGGCGAGCAGAGCGACACGTCCGCCAGCGAGACGACGTGCGCCGGCCGTCCGACGTCGAGCGCCACCACCTGGAGGCCCTGCTCGTCCAGCTCCGACTGCAACGGGACGGGATGCCGGGTCAGCACCTCGCGGACGGCGGCGCCGAGGTCGTGGCCCGGGGGCAGGCCACGGATGCCGGCGTTGCGCGGCTCCTCGCGGGTCAGGTGAGTAAAGGCACCGTGGGCCAGAGTCACGTCGGCGGCGATCAGGCAGCGCGGCTCATCCTCCCCCAGCCAGGCGCGCATGGCGTCGGGCAGGTCCCAGAGGATGCAGTCGTTGTCCAGCGACAGCTCGTACCGGTCGGGGAAGCAGCGCATGGGGGCGAACTTCCAGGCCACCCCCTCCGCCATATCGGCGCCGAGGTGGTCGCGCAGGAAGTCCGGCAGCCCGCCCGCCGGCTGCCAGTCCACGGCGTCGGGCACCGGCCCCGTGCGCTTCCGCGCGGTGTCCGGGGGCATGGCGTTGACGACGACGGCGTAGCGCGCCTCCGGCCCGAACAGCCGCCACGCGCCCCAGATGGACAGACGCAACGCCTCGAACCCGCGCGGGCTGACGTCTCCGATGGTCCAGCGGACCCCGATGGGGCGGTTCATGCCTCGTCTCCGGCCGAGAAGCGCTGGGTCATGCTGGGCTGGTCCATGGCGCCCCAGCGGTACTTGTAGGGCTCCCGCCCGCGCAGGAAGTGGAACTCGGCCGCCCCCTCGCGCAGGGCCTCGGCGATGGCGTGACCGACCGCCAGCACGCCCGGCCCCTGCGGCGCAAAGTCCGGGTCGAAGCCGCCGAGGTAGTAGTAGGACCGCCGACCGTCGCCGAGCCCGTAATGCACGGCGGCCAGCCGCCCGCCGATGCGCAGCCGGTGCATCCGCAAAAGCCCGGCCTGGGCCAGCGCCGGCACCGCAGCCCGGTGGAAGCTCTGCACCGCCGGGTCGGCGAGCACGCCGGGCTCGCCCCGGCTGGACCAGCGCGCCGCGTGCAGGCGGAACAAATCCTCCAGCATGCCGCCGGCGGTGTGCGGCGTGGCCGTCTCCACCGTCACGCCGCCGGCCCGCTCCGCCCGACGGGCCGTGTGGCGCAGGTTCCGCAGCTGCCCGGCGGGGAGCACGGCTTCCAGGCTGCCGGCGGTCGGCGGCAGGGGCAGCACAGGGCAGACGTCCGACGCCCCGCCCTCCGCGCTCCAGCCCGGCGGGGGATCGAGGCGAAGCAGCGGCGACCAGGGCGGCAGCGCCGGAAACTCGACGGTGCCGCAGCCGGTCAAGCCGGGGATGGCCGCCAGCACCGGGGCGAGCGGCACGTCCGGCTCCACCAGCGCGTCCAGCAGGTCGGTGACGCCGACGCCCACCGGCAGCAGGCGGTCGCCCTCCCGGTAGAGCGGCAGAACGCCGACCAGACGGACCCGGCGGTAGAGTCCCAGCACCCATAAGTCCCCATGGGCGAAGGCGCGCCACCAGGGGATCAGCCACGCCGGATGCTGGAACGGCGTGGCGTCGGGCACGCGCCGCCACAGGCCGGCCCAGGGTGCGGCCAGCGCCTCCAGCGCCGCGTCGCTGCGCGCGGCAATGATGCGGATGCCGGTGGCGTCGATGCCGGGGATGGTGGGGACCAAACCGTGACCAAGGCTTGCGTGCATCACGCCGCTCCCGCGTTGACGGCCCGGCCGGACAGCCGGGCGTAGAGGTCGAGATAGGCGCCCGCCATGCGCCGCGCCGAGAAGCGCGCCCGCGCGGCGGCGCGGCAGGCGTCGGGGTCGAGGCGCCCGGCCTCGGCGATGGCGGCGGCCATCTCCGCCGCGTCCCGGACGATGAAGCCGGTGACGCCGGGTTCCACGATGTCCGGAAGGGCGCCGTTGGGGAAGGCGACCACCGGCGTGCCGCTGGCCATCGCCTCCATGGCGACCAGGGAACTGGTCTCCGGCGCGAGGCTCGGCACCAGAAGGCAGCGGGCCGCCGCGAGCAGCCGGCGCTTGCGGGCGCCGCCGACCGGGCCGAGGAAGCGGCTGCCCCCGCCGAGGCGCGGCCGGACCTCCTCCGCGAAGTAACGCTCGTGCGCCTCGTAGGGAAACACCCGCCCGCCGATCAGCAGCGGCACCCCGGCGCGCCCGGCGGCGTCGAGGGCGAGGTGGATGCCCTTCTCCGGGCAGACCCGGCTCATCGCCAGGGCGAAGCGGCGCTTGGTCAGGCGGGCGGCGAAGCGCTCCACCGCGACCCCGTTGGGGATGGGCGGCAGCAGCCGGACGCCCGGCGGGCAAGCCCGATGCTGGGAGGCGGAGACGCAGACCAGATGCGTGTCCGGACGGCGCGTGGCCAGGGCTTCCGGCGCGTACCAGCCCGGCGGCAGGTGCAGCGTGACCAAGGCCGGCACGCCCGGCGGCGGCAGGCACTGGGCAAAGTCGATCCCGTGCAAATGCACCAGATCGACGGGATGGCGCGCCAGCGCCACGCGGACGGTGCGGCGCACGGCGGCGTGGACCGCGCCGCGCACCGCCTCGTCGATACGCCCGTGCACCGCCGGCACCGGCAGCAGCGTCCCCGCGACTGACGATCCCTCGCACGCCACGACCAGGGAGCGATGGCCGGCGGCGACCAGCGCGCGGTCGAGCGTGCTCAACACCTGCTCCGCCCCGCCGACCGCGTCGGGACCGACGGGGGCGAAGGGATAGGCGACGCTCAGCACGGTCAGAGGCATCCGGCGCCCTCCAGCCCCAGCGTGCGCAGGGCTTCGGTGGCGAGCGCGCGCCAGCGCTCCCCCGTCATGCCCCAGGAATAGCGGTCGTAGTGCAGCATCCCGTCGTGCGGCGGCCGCGTGAAGTCGTAGGCCGGGGCGCGGCGGAACCGTTCCACGTCGTCGCAGAAGGGAGCGAGCGTGCGGGCCTGGCTGGCGTGCGCGTCGAGCATCCGCCGCTTCAGCGACCGGCCGGCCTCGTCCAGGGCGACCGTGCAGACGGGGATCCCGGGATAGGGAAGGAAGTCCTGATAGGTCGTGTGCCCCTCCCCGCCCCCTGGCCCACCATGATACCCCGCCATCTCCACGATCTCCGGAGCCGCCTCGTCGAAAAGAGCGCAGGCGGCGTGCACGGCGAAGGCGGTGGCGTCGTGGTCGGGATGGCCGCCCTCGTAGGCGTGGGTCAGCACCACGTCCGGCCGCCAGTCCTCGATGCGGTGCATCACCAGCCGGGTCAGCGCCGCCAGATGGAAGGAGGCGTCCTGGTCGGCGAAGCCCAGCCCGTCGAGCCGGTCCTCCGCAAGGCCCGCCACGGCCAGCGCCCGTTCCAGCTCCGTCCGGCGCAGGGCGGCGTAGTCGGCGGCGGAAGCGCAGCCGGCGGCCTCGGCGTCCAGCCCGGTGCGGGGGGCGCCGTCGGTCGTGTGCAGGATGCGGATCGCGGCGAACCGGCCGAGCTGCGCGCCGGCCCCTATGGTCTCGTCATCGGGGTGGGCCACGACGACGAGCGCGCGCTGGCGATGGTCGAAGGGCAACTGCTGGCGGGACGCGGATGGCGCCTCGTCGAGGCAGGGGAAAGGCATGTCGGCTCTTCGCGGTTTCGGACGGTGCGAGAGCCAAACAGACCCGCCGGAGCGCGGTTCCGGAACTCCGGAGCGTTAGCCAATGCTACAGAGGCGGTTCAGGAGCCGGTCAGAGGCGCCCCTTGCCCTTGGGGATATACCGGTTGATTTCGCCGTCGCAGGACCGGCTGACCCGTTCGTATTCGGCCACCGTATCCACCTGGGCCTGCCGCCGGTCGCGCTCCTTGCCGAACTCCGCCATCATCTGGCGCAGGGCGGCGTCCACCGGCTGCCGGAGGACGTTCATCGCCTGATCCTTGGACCGGGCGCGCACCGGTCTGGTCTGCGCCAGCACGCCTTCGAGCCGGTGCTTGATGGTCGGCCCGAACTCCCGCAGCAACTGCTCGTCCACGGCGATGTGCTTCATCTCATGGTTCAGCACCTCGCGGTGGATGCAGCTGCCCTGCGGCAGCTCGCGGGCGACATAAATGATGCGTTCCTGAAAACCGAAAGTGACGGTCAGCGCGTTGGCGCCGCCGCAGTAGGTGCCGTCGCCCATCGGCTGGACCAGCGCACCGAGCTGCGACTGCTCCCCATAGCGGGCGTGGGCAAGGCCCAGGATGTGCCCGCCGGACGCCCCCGCCGGCCCCGGCGCCCGACCGGGCATGGAGGCGAGCTGTGCCAGCGAGCGCCCATAGTCGCGCTTGAGCTGCGCGACCTGGAACTCGACCTTCACCTCGATGGGGCCGAAGCGCGGACAGGCCCCGCCGGCCTGGGCCGCGGCCGGCGATGCTGTGAGCATCCCGGCCCCGGCCAGGGCCAACACGGCAGACAGCAAGGACATCCGACGAAGCGCCATCCCGCAAATGTCGGCATTTCCGCCGAAAACGGCAAGGGCCGCGCTTTACGGCCTCAGCCGCGCTTGCCGGGGTAGAGGAAGCGGGCCTTCAGCGTGCCTTCGATGGCGCGCAGGTCGTTCGCCACCTCGTTCTCGTCCACCTCGCCGTCCACGTCCACCACGACGTAGCCCAGCTCCGGGTCGGTCTGGAGATACTGGGCGGCGATGTTCAGGTTGCGGCCGGAGAAGACCTCGTTGATTTTGCGCAGCACGCCCGGACGGTTCTCGTGAACGTGCAGGAAGCGGGTGCAGCCCTCGTGCACCGGCAGGCCGACCTGCGGGAAGTTCACGGCCCCCATGGTCGAGCCGTTGTCCGAATACTCGATCAGCTTCTGCGCCACTTCGGTGCCGATGTTCGCCTGCGCCTCCATGGTCGAGCCGCCGATGTGCGGGGTCAGGATGACGTTGTCCAGGCCGCGCAACGCGCTTTCGAACACCTCCTTGTCGCCGCCCGGCTCCTTCGGGAACACGTCGATGGCGGCGCCGATCAGGTGCCTGTCCTTCAGCGCCTGGGCCAGCGCCTCGATCACCACGACCTGGCCGCGGGCGGCGTTGATCAGGTGGGCACCCTTCTTCATGCCGCGGACCTGCGCCTCGCCGATCATGTTGCGGGTCTGCGGGGTGTCGGGGACGTGCAGCGTGACCACGTCGGACACGGCCAGCAGCTCCTCCAGCGAGTGGCAGGGCTGCGCGTTGCCGAGCGCCAGCTTGTTCACGATGTCGTAGTAGCGGACCTTCATGCCCATGGACTCGGCCAGGATCGACACCTGCGTGCCGATGTGGCCGTAGCCGACGATGCCCAGCGTCTTGCCGCGGATCTCGTAGCTGTCCTTGGCCGACTTCATCCAGCCGCCGCCGTGGACGAGGTTCGACTTCGGGAAGATGCCGCGCATCAGCATGATGATCTCGCCGATCACCAGCTCCGCCACCGAACGGGTGTTGGAATACGGGGCGTTGAAGACGGGAATGCCGAGTCGGCGGGCCGCCTTCAGATCCACTTGGTTGGTGCCGATGCAGAAGCAGCCGACGCTGAACAGGCGGGTCGCCGCCTCCAGCACCTTGGCGGTCAGATGGGTGCGCGAGCGGATGCCCAGCATGTGGACCGAGCCGATGCGCTCCAGCAGCTCCGATTCGTCCAGCGCGTGCGGCAGGCGCTCCACGGTGGCGTAGCCCCCATGCGCCAGCTCGTTGATGGCGTTGTCGTGAACGCCTTCCAGCAGCAGGATGTTGATCTTGTCCTTGGAGAGCGAAAGCTTCGTCACGGCCGGCATCCGTCCATCTGGTGGCCCCGCCTCGGCGGGCCGTCGTAGAAAGAGAGCGCGCAAGGTAATACCAAGAGGCGACCTTGTCACGCGAGGGATGTTGCGCCGCGGCACCTCCTTTCGCATGGCGGCTTGGCGCGACGCGCGGGGCGGGTGTATGTCTGGTTCCGAACCAATTGGCGGAGGATCGGGCATGGCGTCGGGCGGCAGGGGTCTTCTCATGGCGGTCACGCTCGCCGTTCTGGCCGGTTCGCCGGCGGCGAGGGCCGCCAGCTTCGACTGCACCAAGGCGAAGACCCCGGACGAGATCCTGATCTGCGCCGACCCGGATCTGTCCCGCGCCGACGAACGCATGGCGGCGGCCTACAAATCCCTGATGGAGGCCGTGCAGGCACAGGGACTCGATGCCGGGGTCCGCGACCGGCTGCGCGGCCAGCAGCGCGCCTGGGTCACGCTGCGCAACAGCCGTTGCGACCTGAAGTCCTCCACGAAGATCGGCCCGGACAACCGCGCCACGCTGGTCGACTGCATGCGCTGGTCGGTGCTGGCGCGCATCGACGATCTGGAGCTGGTGCGCGACGGTCTGCCGATCACGGCGCTGGCCGAGCCGAAGCGCATCGCCGAGACGAACAAGGCCAAGCACTACCAGATCGACGCCAGCTATCCGGTGCTGCCGGCCTCCATCGCCGGCGCGGACGCCTTCAATCCGCTGGCGGAACGGCAGGTCCGCACGGTGGTCAACCAATTCCTGAAGGAGACGGTCTCCGACGACGTTCCGGAGCCCGACATGATGTCGACCCTCGACATCGGTTACCGGATCACCCTCGCCACGCCCCGGCTGATGTCCGTGCAGTTCGACTTCTACGAATACGGCGCCGGGGCCGCGCATGGGACCGGCACCGCGTCCGCGCTGCACGTCGATCTCCAGCGGCGCAAGGCCCTGACCGCGGCCGACGTCTTCGCCGCGGGCAGCGGGTGGGAAAAGGCGGTCGCGGCGCACGCCATGGCCGACCTGAAACGGCAAGCCAAGGCCGACGATTTCGAACTGGACGAGGGCGCCGGGGAAAATGTGGCCGCTCTCGTCCCCGACCTCGTCCACTGGCGGCTGGAGCCCGACCGCGCCGTGATCGTCTTCAACGCCTACGAGGTCGCCGCCTACGCCG
The DNA here is from genome assembly GCF_053470405.2 of Azospirillum mesophilum. Taxonomy (NCBI): domain Bacteria; kingdom Pseudomonadati; phylum Pseudomonadota; class Alphaproteobacteria; order Rhodospirillales; family Azospirillaceae; genus Azospirillum; species Azospirillum mesophilum. Next base: position 102,847 of record NZ_JBPXMQ020000003.1, on the reverse strand, counting down.
TAGGCCCGCGCGAGGTGGCCGTTCCCTACGCGCTGCTGACTCCCTATTTCAAGCCGGACAGTCCGCTGCCGCCGAAGCGCTCCTGATCCGCCCCCAACCAACAGCAAGAAACGCGAGGCTTTGCCGTGTCCGACGTGACCATCTACCACAACCCGCGCTGCACCAAGTCGCGCCAGACGCTGGAGCTGCTGCAGTCCAAGGGCATCGCGCCGACCGTCGTCGAATATCTCAAGACCCCGCCCTCGGCGGAGGAGCTGAAGGCCATCCTGGGCAAGCTGGGCAAGGGGCCGCGCGACATCCTGCGCAGCAAGGAGGCGGCGGAGGCCGGGATCGCCAAGGATCTGGACGGCGACGCCCTGATCGCCGCCATGGTTGCCAACCCCACCGCCATCGAGCGTCCCATCGTCGTCAAGGGCGACAAGGCCCGCGTCGGCCGCCCGCCGGAAAGCGTTCTGGAGATCCTGTAAGTGACCGAAAAGACCCTGGGCCTCACCGCCGAGACCGCCGCCGCCGAGCTGCGCACGGTCCGCGACCTGATCCGCTACGGCGTCAGCCGCTTCAACGAGGCGGAGATCGAATACGGCCACGGCACCAGCACCGCCTTCGACGAGGCGGTCTTCATGGTGCTGGAAGGGCTGAACCTGCCCATCGACCAGCTGGAGCCCTATCTGGATGCCCGGCTGACCACGCCGGAGCGCCGGCGGGTCGCGGAGCTGCTGCACGCCCGCGTGGAGACGCGCAAGCCGGCCACCTACCTGCTGAACAAGGCCTACATCCAGGGCATCCCCTTCTATGTGGACGAGCGGGTGATCGTGCCGCGCTCCTACATCGGGGAGATCCTGTTCTCCGACCTGATCGGCGGCGACGACTTCACGCTGGTGGAGGACCCGACGGAGGTGGAGCGGGTGCTGGACCTGTGCACCGGCTCCGGCTGCCTCGCCATCCTCGCGGCGCGGATCTTCCCGGAGGCTCAGGTGGACGCGGTGGACCTGTCCGCCGACGCGCTGGAGGTCGCCAAGCGCAACGTCGCCGACAGCGGCTTCGAGGACCGCATCACCCTGCACCAGGGCGACCTGTTCGCGCCGCTGAAGAACCGCAAGTACGACGTCATCATCACCAACCCGCCCTATGTGGACGCCGAGGCGATGGCGAACCTGCCGCCGGAGTTCCGGCACGAGCCGGAACTGGCGCTGGCCTCGGGCGAGGACGGGCTGGACATCGTGCGCCGCATCCTGAAGGAAGCGCCGAAGCACCTGACGCCGGAAGGCGGCCTGCTCTGCGAGTTCGGCACGGGACGCGAGATCCTGGAAGCCGAGTATCCGGACCTGGACTTCTTCTGGGTGGAGACGGCCAACAGCTTCGGCGAGGTTTTCTGGCTGACCCGCGACCAGCTGAAGGCCGGCGGGAAATAAACTGCCCCCTGCTTCCCCTCTCCCATCCCCGATGGGAGGGGGCTTTCTACACCCGCCGCCGCATCAGAATGCTTCCGCCCTCGTGCGGCAGGCGTTCGTGCCAGGGAACGGCAGCGCGCGCAACCTCCTGGAAGCCTTCCTTGAGGTAGAGGCACTGCGCCGGCGCGTTGTCGGCCCAGACGTGCAATGTCACCCGGTCGAAGCCGCCGCTGCGCGCCCGGCCGTACACCCACGACAGGAGGCGCGCGGCGATGCCCCGGCGGCGCCAGGACGGATCGACGGCCAGCGCCGACAGGAAGTAGCTGCCCCAGTCCTGTGTCCCGTTGAAATCGGTGATGTGGGCCAGCCGCTCGGGGGGAAGACCGGTGTAGTCCTGGGACTTCATCCAGTCCACCGGATAGGCGTGCGCAACGCCGACGATTTCGCCCCTCACCTCCGCCACGCCGGAATGGCGGTGGGAGAAGGATCCCGCCGTACCGGCCAGCCCCGGCACCAGCATCTCCGCCGCGGTGAGGCCGGGTACCAGCCCGTCCAGCAGGAACTCGTAGACCCCGCCGCCGGCCATGTCGATCAGCCGCGCCATATCCGGCGCGTCGTCGGGCAAGGCTGGGCGGATGATGACGTCCGGTTGCGGCATGATGGTCGTCCTGAGTTCCGTTTTCTCGTTTGTTTTTTTGCGTCTGGTCTTTTCGCGTCTGGGATGGGCCGTTGACCGCCCGCCCGTCCCGACCTATCCTGCCGGGCATGATGGGACGTCACCTTACCCTGGGTCTGCGAATTAGCAGCCCGGTTCTCGCGTGAGAGCCGGGATTTTCGTTCGCCTGCTGTTTCCGACCCATAAAACGGTAAGAGTGCATCATGTCCACCGTCGTCCTGGCGGCACCTGCCGCTGAATCCCGCCCGATCGATCCCAACCGCTGCGTCGCCTTCGCCGTCCAGGCGGACGCCGATCCCGGTACCCTGCCGCGCGTGCTGGAGCTGTTCGCCAAGCGCGGCCTCGTGCCCCTGTCGCTGAACAGCCGGCTGCTCGGCGATGCGCTGGCCGTGGAGGTCGAGGTCACCGGCATGGTCGCCGCCGAGTCGAACCACGTCGGCAACTGCCTGCGCCAGATCCCCATGGTCACGCGGGTCACGGTCACCGACCGCACCCTGCCCGCCGACCTGCCGGTCGCCGACCTGCCGGCCGCCGCCGAATAGGCGGACGGCAGCCGGCGGCACGTCCCGACCGTCACTCGGTGGCCGGCTTCGCCTCCGCGGAGGAGGAGTCCGGCACGGCTGGCGCCTCGCCGGGGACGCCGGCAGCGGCCGGCTCCTCCGCTTCCTGCATCATCTGGGCGGCGCGCTGCAGCTTGCGGAACTGCGCCACCGAGAAAGGCAGGCTGGCGAGGTAGGCGATGCCCACGAAGGCCAGCGTCCACCAAGGCTGGCTGACCAGCGAGGCGGCGAGCAACCCGACCCCGACCAGTCCGGGCACCACATAGTGGGTCGGCACCCGCATGCCCTTGAAGGAGAAGGTGGGGAGCGTGCTGACCATCAGCCCGCCAATCAGCAGCGTCCAGGGCACCACGATGGCCGGGTGGCCGGCGATCTCGGGACCAGCCTCGAAGCCGATGACCATGGGCAGCATCGCCAGCCCCGCGCCGGCCGGAGCCGGCACGCCGGTGAAGTAGTTGAAGGCCCAGGGCGGCAGGTCCACGGCGCCCAGCCGGGAATTGAACCGGGCGAGCCGGAGCGCGGCGCAGACGGCATAGGCCATGGCCGCGATCCAGCCCAGGCTGCCCGCCGCGTTCAGCGCCCACAGATACATCATGAAGGCCGGGGCGACGCCGAAGCTGATGACGTCGGACAGGCTGTCCAGCTCCGCCCCGAACTTGCTCTGCCCGTTCAGCAGGCGGGCGATGCGGCCGTCCAGCGCGTCGAGGATCGCCGCGATGACGATGCTGACCACCGCCTGCTCCCACCGCTCGTGCATGGCGAAGCGGATTGCCGTCAGGCCGGAGCACAGCGCCAGCACCGTCAGCACGTTCGGCAGAAGATGGTTGATCGACAACCCCTTCAGCCGCGGGTGCGGACGGCGCGGCCGGCGCTTGCGGAAGACGCCCGGCTTGAAGACCGGCTGCTTGAAGACGGGCGGCCTCTTCATCGGCGGACATCCCCCTGCCGTTGCGGCTCCGTGCTCGTCAGGTCGGCCAGGATCGTCTCGCCGCCGATGGCCGTCTGCCCGACGCAGACCAGCGGCATCACGCCGTCCGGCAGATAGACGTCGGTGCGGCTGCCGAAGCGGATCAGGCCGAAGCGCTCACCGGCCTTCACCTCCTGCCCGGCCTTGACCCAGTAGAGGATACGGCGGGCGACGAGGCCGGCGATCTGGACGTAGGCGATCTCGCGCCCGTCCGGCAGGCGGTGGCGGAAGGCGGCGCGCTCGTTCTCCTCGCTGGCCTTGTCCAGCGCGGCGTTCACGAAGGTCCCCTTGTGGTATTCCGCCGCAACGACCGTGCCGTCGGCCGGCACGCGGTTGACGTGCACGTTGAAGACGTTGAGGAAGATGCTGATGCGCGTGCGCGGCTGGTCGCCCATGCCGAGTTCCGGCGGCGGCACGGCGGGTACGATCATGGTCACGCGGCCGTCGGCCGGGCTGACCAGAAGGCCGGGCCGAGTCGGCGTCACGCGGTCGGGGTCGCGGAAGAAATACGCGCACCACAGGGTGAGGACGAGACCCAGCCAGCCCAGCGGCGCTGCGACGGCGAGCCCGAGAATGAGGGAAACCACGGCGAAGGCGGCGATGAAGGGCCAGCCGGCGCGGTGGATCGGAACGACTACGGTATCGATGGCGGACATCGCCGGTTACTTTACCCTCGGATCGTTTGGAGCGGCGCATTCTAGACGCCCTCCCCCGCCCTTTACAGAATTTTAGCAGGCTGGGCCGGAGACTCCCGCGAACTCCCACAGGAATGAGCGTGCCGCCGTGTCTGTTCCCGCCGCCCGCCTTCAGGCCATGCCGTCGCTCGCGGAGGTCGCGCAGACCGCACTGCCGTTCAGTCCCGACTCGTTCGTCATGACACCGGAAGGCGTGCTGGGCATCGCCAAGCCGCCGCGCCCGGCCCGCCTCCATTTCGTGGCGGACGACCTTCCTTTCAACATCGCGGTCAGCTTCGACGGCGAACGCTCGCGTTCCCAGATCTGGGCGGAGGTCGGGCACATCCCCTACACGGCGCAGTCGCCGGAACGCCGGCGTCAGCTGCTGGGTATCCTAAGGGCCATCCAGACCTTGAAGCACGCCAAGTTCCTGGTCCAGGAGGGTCAGAAGATCCTGCTGTTCTCGGAGTCGCAGTTCAGCGGTCAGGCCTCGCCGGAGGATTTGATCCACCAGACGATCCTGGCCCTGCAGGAAGCCCGCCCGTTCCTGCGCCTGCTGGCGCCGTATTTGTAAGTGGTGCCGTAGGTTGGGTTGAGGCGCAGCCGAAACCCAACACTCCTGCACGGCAACGTGCNGGGGGGGGGGGGGGGGGGGGGGGGGGGGGGGGGGAGGAAAACCAAAACCCCACCACTCCTGCACGGCAACGTGCGTTGGGTTTCGCGTGCGCTCAACCCAACCTACGGGCATTTGTGTTGCTCAGTTCGAGACGGGAAGGGCGAAGATCTGGCCGGGATAGATCAGGTCCGGGTCGCGGATCTGGTTGCGGTTGGCCTCGTAGATCAGCGTGTACTGCACGCCGTTGCCATAGGTGGCGCGGGCGATCCGCCACAGGCTGTTGCCGGGCTGGACGACCATCGAGCGTCCTTCCGGAAGGTTGGCGGGGACCTCCGACACCTGGACCGGCAGTTCGACCCGCGCGGTGACCTTGCCCGAGTCGGTCACCTGGTCCGCACGCATGGTGTAGACGCCCGGCGTGATCGCGCGTTCGGGGCTGAGCCGCCAATGGCCGTCCGGATCGGTGTGGGCGCTGCCGACCAGCAGGTTGTCGAGGTAGAGCTGCACCGCGCTGCCCGGCTGTGCCCGGCCGCCCATGGCGACGTGGCCCGCGGCGTCGTAGTCCATGCTTTCCACCGACACGCCGCCGGGCGGAGGGGGCGCGGCCACGCCGCGCGTCGCGGGGGCCGGGGCTCCCTTCGGGGCCTGGAGGACGGTGCTCGGCCCCACGCCCTCGCGCGGGACGGCGACCGCGAGCGGTCCGCTCGGCTGGTTGGACGAGGCCCCGCCGGGGGACGGCGCCGGTTCCGGCACCATCACCACGACGACCCGCTCGGACGGAGTCGGCTCGGCGGCGCCGGCGGCCTGTTCGGACAGGTTCAGCTCGCGCGTGCCGGGGGAAAGCGGCTGGTCGGGAAGCAGCACCCACTCGCCCCGCCCGTCCGCGGTGACCGAGCCCAGCGGACGCTCCCCGTCACGCACGGTGACGGAGGCGCCGGGCGTCGCGCGTCCGGCCATGACCGCCGCGCCGTCGGGCGCCACGCGCAGGATGTCGAAACGCGGCCCGGCCGGGTCCGTGGCCTTCTGATCCGCCGGAGTCTTCAGATCGGCGCGCTTCTGCGCCGGAGGCGTGACCGGTCCGGGGCCGAGCGCGACGGTGGCGCCGGTGTCCTTGGGCGTGGGCGTCACGGACGCTGGACCAAACGACACATAGGCGGCCGCCCCGACGGCCAGAACCGCCGCGACACCGCCGAAAAGAAGAGCCTGGTTCACGGGAGCACCGCCGCATCGCCGCCGGCCGACACGCCGGCATGCTGCACAATAGCAGATCACACTCCCCGATCAGAACACCGCCGAAGGGTCGCGGCCATACCCGCAAGGGCGGCTCACACCGCCTTCGCGCCGATCCCGCCGTCTAAGCGTTGACGGGTGCGGGCCGATGTGATCCCTCCGGTGGATCGGCTGGCCGGTTGTCCGGCTGGACGACATGCCCGATGCTGGTGTTCCATGGCTGGTGTTCCATGATGGCACGCACCACCGACGTGAAAGGGAGAGCGATGAAGGCCCCGAAGTCCGTCTGCGTCTACTGCGGCGCCTCCAGCCGCGTCGCCGATGTCTACAAGGACGCCGCCCACGCGCTGGGCGAGGGGCTGGCCCGCCGGGACATCCAGCTCGTCTATGGCGGTGGCCGGGTGGGACTGATGGGCATCATGGCCGACGCGGCGCTCGGCGCCGGGGGCCGCGTCGTCGGCATCATCCCGGAGCACATCCAGTCCGCCGAGGTCGAGCATCTGGGCGTGACCGAACTGCACGTCGTCGACAGCATGCACACGCGCAAGCGCATGATGGTGGACCGGTCGGACGCCTTCGTCGTGCTGCCGGGCGGGTTCGGCACCATGGACGAGGCGTTCGAGATCCTGACCTGGAAGCAGTTGCGCCTGCACGACAAGCCGGTCGTCCTCGTGGACGTGGACGGTTATTGGCGCCCGCTGCTGGGCCTGATCGACCACATGATCGCCCAGGGCTTCGCCCAGGACACGCACCGCGCCCTGTTCACGATCGTGGACGAGGTGGACCACGTCTTCGACGCCCTGGCGAACGAACCGGAACCGTCGTTGAAGATTCGCTCGCAAAAGCTCTGAAAAGGGCAAGTGGTAGGACCAGATCCGCCCAGTTCCGTCATTTTCCGTGCGACATTGGGTGCTTTGGCCCCCACCGGTCCTTTCTTTCGGCCGCGGCCCAGTGCTATATAACGCCGAGCCGTTTCCGTCCGGGGAGTCGGGAACCGTCGCCAGACGGGAACCCGGCCATCGCGCCCGAAACAGCGCGCCCGACGTCCAAAGATAAAGCAACCCCTACCCGTTCGGGGAGATCTCGCACCCATGACGAAGATTAAGGTAGCCAACCCGGTCGTCGAACTCGATGGCGACGAGATGACGCGGATCATCTGGCAGTTCATCAAGGACAAGCTGATCCTGCCGTATCTCGACATCGACCTGAAGTACTACGACCTGGGCATCGAGAATCGCGACAAGACGGACGACAAGGTCACGGTCGAGTCCGCCAACGCGATCAAGCAGTATGGCGTCGGCGTCAAGTGCGCGACCATCACCCCGGACGAAGCGCGGGTGAAGGAATTCAACCTCAAGAAGATGTGGAAGTCGCCGAACGGCACCATCCGCAACATCCTGGGCGGCACCGTCTTCCGCGAGCCGATCGTCTGCTCGAACGTTCCGCGCTACGTGCCGGGCTGGACCAAGCCGATCATCATCGGCCGCCACGCCTTCGGCGACCAGTACAAGGCCACGGACTTCGTCGTTCCGGGCAAGGGCAAGCTGACCATCAAGTGGACGCCGGAAGGCGGTGGCGAGCCGATCGAGCACGAGGTGTTCGACTATCCGGGCGCCGGCGTCGCCATGGGCATGTACAACCTGGACGAGTCGATCGAGGGCTTTGCCCACTCCAGCTTCATGTACGGCCTGGAGCGCGGCTACTCCGTCTACCTGTCCACGAAGAACACGATCCTGAAGGCCTACGACGGCCGCTTCAAGGACATCTTCCAGAAGGTCTTCGACGAGACCTACGCCGCCCAGTTCAAGGCGAAGGGCCTCGTCTACGAACACCGCCTGATCGACGACATGGTCGCCTCGGCCCTGAAGTGGGAAGGCGGCTTCGTGTGGGCCTGTAAGAACTACGACGGCGACGTGGAATCCGACGTCGTGGCGCAAGGCTTTGGCTCGCTGGGCCTGATGACCTCGGTTCTGGTCACGCCGGACGGCAAGACCGTCGAGGCCGAGGCCGCCCACGGCACGGTGACCCGCCACTACCGCGAGCACCAGAAGGGCAAGGAGACCTCGACCAACCCGATCGCGTCGATCTACGCCTGGACGCAGGGTCTGGCCTACCGCGGCAAGTTCGACAACACGCCGGACGTCATCAAGTTCGCCCAGACGCTGGAGCGCGTCTGCGTCGAGACCGTCGAGTCGGGCTTCATGACCAAGGACCTCGCCATCCTGATCGGTCCGGAACAGCCGTGGCTGACCACCAAGCAGTTCCTCGACAAGCTGGACGAGAATCTGCAGAAGAAGATGGCCGCCTGGGCGTAAAAAACCGCAGGTGCGACTTCGCGTCCCGGTCAAATGGGATGTATCGTCGATGTAAGGTTGCGGCGGGGAGCTTCGGCTCCCCGCTTTTTTCTTGCCCTCACCGCAACCGACACAAACCGGGACCCAGAGAAGACACAATGGCCAAGGACACCTTCCGCATCGCCGTGATCGGCGCCGGCGAAACCGGAACGCCCCTGCTGGAAAAGCTGCTCGACGCACCTTTCGTGGAGATGCTGGGCGTGGCCGACCTGGACGCCGACGCGCCCGGCATGCGCCTTGCCCGCGCCCGCGGGGTGACGACCACCACCGACTTCATGGACCTCGCCCGGCTTGGCGAGACGCTGGACGTGCTGATCGACGTGACCGGCGTGCCGAAGGTGCGCGAGGCGCTGCGCCAGCACATGCAGGACAGCGGCAACCACCACACGCTGATCGTCCACGAACTGGTCGTCCAACTGATGCTGTCGCTGCTGAGCGGCCGTCTGGTGCGGCTGAAGCACGAGGTCGAGGAATACTGATCCCCTCTCCGCCCCCTTTCTCCACCGGCGCCGCGGCACCACATCGTCGTCGTGACAATGGTGGAGACAGGGCATGGAGGACCATGACCGGGCGAAGGCGTCTACGCTGCTGAGACGCCTGCGCGAGCGGATCACCGGGGACAAGCCGGCCCTGGGCGAGGTGTTCGGCCATCTCGGGGACCGGGCTCCCGGCTTCTTGCTGCTGGCGCTGGCGATCCCGGCCATCGTGCCGACCCCCGGCATTCCCGCCGGTATCCTGTTCGGCACGGTGCTGGCCCTCGTGGCGGCGCAGATGATCGCCGGGCGGGACCGGCTGCGGGTGCCCGGCTGGATCGCCCGGCGCCGCGTTTCCCGCGGCACCCTGCACCGGCTTGTCGAGAAAGCCGCCCCGATGATCGAGCGGGCGGAGCGAAGGCTGCGGGCGCGTCATCCGTCCGTGCTGCGGGCGGGCGTGCTGCGGTCGATCGGGGCCGTTATTTTGTTCTTGGGCGTGCTGATCGCGCTGCCCATCCCCTTCGGCAACACCTTGCCGGGGCTGGCGGTGATCGTGATCGCGCTGGGGCTGATCGCGCGGGACGGACTGGCCGTGATCGCGGGAATCGGTCTGGGCGCCGTGGCGACGGGCGTGTCGGTCGCCATCATCGCCGGCTCTTGGTGGGCCATCAAGGCCACACCGGTCTAGAAAAAAGCGGTTTAGGAAAGGCCGGTTTAGGGAAAAGCCCCTCCTCAACAGGCGGGAGAGGCGGCCGGCCGGGCGTTCGCCGTTGTCGGAACGCCCGGATACCAGAAGAAACGTCCGCGCCGGTTACGCGGCGCCGATGCTGCGGTCCTCGTCGCGCTTCTTGCCGGAGGAAGCCGGCTGGTAGGCCACCGCGGCGTGCTCCGCGCAGTAGGGCAGCCCCGGCAGGGACGGCTTGCCGCAGAAATGGAAATCCTGGTGCTTGGGATCGCCGACCGGCCATTTGCACATGCGCTCGGTCAGGGCGAGGATCGTCGCACCGCGGGTCGGCTTCTTCTTGATGGGCGAGGGCCGGCCCGACAGACCAAGGCGGTGGGCCTTCCCGATCACGGCGTTGCGGGTGATGTCACCCAGGATGTCTGCGATTTCGCTCGCGCTCAAACCCTGGCCCCAGAGGTCCTTCAGCTGCTGAACTCGTTCGTCCGTCCAACTCATCCCCTGTCTCCCGTGGTCCGGTAACCGGTGCCCTGGTTAACCAATATGCCTTTCGACCATGGCGGTCGTTTTCCATAAGGCGCAATATTTTGTGCCAACCGGGAGCGAAACTACCAGATGGCCCCATAGAGGGATAGAGGGCATGAACAACATTCCTGTGCATAAGTCTGTGGGTCTTATGAGTTCAACGCTCCATACACCTCCTCGGCTATACTCGAAAGGGTGACGCGATCGAGGTCACCCGTTACCGCCCACGCCAAGCCATTGTCCCGCCAGTAAAAAGCTTGGACGCTGCCGTCCTGGGCAAATCGGAAGGACGTGTCCGACGCGTTGGAGGACGGCCGGACGTAGAGGGTGATGCGGCGACCCGCCGCATCCTCGTACATGAGCTGCGCCGCCGGCCCCTGAGCGTCCGACAGCAGGCGGCCGCCCACCAGCCCATAGCCGCGGGACGCAAGATGTGGTGCCCGCAGGGGCTTGCCGAGCCGCTTGGACAGCCAGGCGACCAGATGCGCCTCCTGGTCCGCGCCGACCTCCACGGGGTGGCGCACCTCCACCGCGAAGACCCGGTGCGCGGCCACAGCCTCCGCCACGAAGGCGGCGCTTCCCGCCGGTCCGCCCCCCGTCCAGTCGCGAGCCAGCCAGCCGGTAGCCCCACCGGCGATGAAGACCAGCAGCGACGCCGCCAGCGCCCAGGCCCGAACCGGGGCACGCCCTCTTATGCCCTGCCCCGCTCTCGCCTTTGCGGATTCGGCAAAGGGAGGCTTCAGCGCGTCGGGCAGAGGACGGTCGATCAGCGGGCCGAAGGCGCGGCCGAGCAGGCGGCGCTGGGCGCGGTAGCGCTCGAACCGGTGGGCCAGTTCGGGGTTCCCGGCGAGGTGACGTTCGATCTCCGGGCGGCGCTCCTCCGGAAGTTCGCCGTCCAGCCAAGCGTGCAGGTCGGCCTCGTTCACGGGCGCTCCCTTTCCCGACACGGTCATCACTTCACTCTCCTCACCACCTGCTCCTCGCCGCCGTCCAGCAGGACGCGCAGCCGCTCCCGCGCGCGGGCCAGCCGGGACATGACGGTGCCGATGGGCACCTCCAGCACCTCCGCCGCCTCGCGGTAGGACAACCCTTCCAAGCCGGTCAGCAGCAGCACGGTCCGGTGCTCCTCCGACAGTCGGGCGAAGGCGCGGACGAAGTCCCGCACCTCGCCCCGGTCGGCGGGCTCAGCGCTCAGGGCCAGGTCGTCGGCCAGATCCTCCACCGGCACCTCCGCACCGCGCCGCTTGCGCCAGCGAAGGCCGGAGACGTGGAGGTTGTGCAGGATCGACAGCAGCCAGCCGCCGAGCCGGGACACGTCGCGCAGCGCGTGCCGGTTGGCCAGTGCCTTCTCGATGCAGTCCTGCACGAGATCGTCGGCGTCGGCGAGGTTGCCGACCAGCGCGGCGGCGTAGCGGCGCAGGCGCGGGACATGCGCGGCGATGGCCCGATCGTCCACGGGGTTGTCGGCGGAGTCGGGCAACGGCATGGCTGGCGCGCTCCCAGGGAAGGACGTCCTGCCCATGGGGACGCCCCGGAGGCGCCCATTATTCCACGGCTTCGCGCATCAGGTCGCCGAAAAGCCGGACTTGCCGTCGAAGTTGCAAAGGTTCTCCGTCTGGGTGAAGTCCAGCCCACCCTTGGCGAGGTTCGCCAGCAGTTCCACGATGTCGGCGTGGGTCACCGTGGCGCTGTTGCGCGCGGTGAAGCGGCAGCGCCAGTGGTCGGTGAAGAAGACGTCGGCGTTGCCGTCCGGCCAGACCTTCTGGGAACGGTTGGAGATGCTGGCCAGTTCCAGCGCCGGGGTGGACAGCGTCTGCACCCGCCCGGCCAGCTCGTCGGGGCTGCCGCCGTGCCAGTGCAGGAAGATGTCCACGCCCACCAGCTCCTTCACCGAGGTGCGGCGGGGGGAGAGGCGCACGCCGGACTCGTAGGCCGGGCGCGCGGTGACGGCGTAGCCGACGCTGGGCAGCGTCACGGGCATCTGGCCCAGCCGCTCCACCACCGCCTGGGCGAAGGCCTGGGTGCCGACCCGATGGCGGCTGACCCCGCGGTTGAAGATGTCCACCGTGTGGACGCCGTCCTCGATGGTCTTGAGCCAGGCGTTGTGGATGCGCGCGGCCACGTCGCCCTGCCCGATGTGGACCAGCATCATCACGGCGGCCATCAGCAGGCCGGAGGGGTTGGCGATCCCCTGCCCCGCGATCATGGGAGCGGAGCCGTGGATCGCCTCGAACATGGCGCAGGCGTCGCCGATGTTGGCCGAGCCCGCCAGCCCGACCGATCCGGTGATCTGCGCCGCGATGTCCGACACGATGTCGCCGTAGAGGTTCAGCGTGACGATCACGTCGAAGCGTTCGGGCTGGTCGGCCAGCCGGGCGGCGCCGATGTCCACGATCAGGTGGTCGGCCTTGATCTCCGGATATTCGGCGGCGATCTCGTTGAAGATCTTCAGGAACAGGCCATCCGTCATCTTCATGACGTTGTCCTTGACGAAGGCCGTCACCTTGCGCCGGTGGTTGGCGCGGGCGTGGTCGAAGGCGTAGCGCACGATGCGCTCCGACCCCGGCCGGGAGATCAGCTTCACCGACTGGATCACGTCGTCGGTCTGCCGGTGCTCGATGCCGGCGTAGAGGTCTTCCTCGTTCTCCCGGATGATCACCACGTCCATGCGCGGGTGCTTCGACCGGACGTAGGGGTGGTAGGACACGCAGGGGCGCACGTTGGCGAACAGCCCCAGCGTGGTGCGCGCCGTGACGTTCAGCGACTTGTTGCCATAGCCCTGGGGCGTGGTGATCGGCCCCTTCAGAAAGACGCGGGTGCGGCGGATGGACCCCCACCCCGCCGCGTCGAGCCCGCCGGCGTGGCCGCGCCGGTAGACCTGCTCCCCCGCCGGCACTTCCTCCACCTTCAGGCGGGCGCCGGCCGCGGCCATCACATAGAGCACGGCGTCCGTGATCTCCGGGCCGATGCCGTCGCCGGGGGCGACCGTGATGGGGGTGACTTCGCGCATCCACACACTCCTAGGGGAACGCGCGACCCTAGTCGAAAGACGGCCGGAAGTTCAACACGCGCGGTCCGCCACCGACCGGCGGCGCGGTGACGCGCCCCCGCTCACGAACGCAACAGGCGGGCGGTGTTGCGGGCCATGACGGTGACGATCAGGCGGTGGAAGGGCTTCACGACGGCGAAATAGCCCGTCCCCAGCCCGTTGTTGATCTTGACGACCGTCGAGATGGCGAGGCTGGTCCCGCCCTCCCCCCGTTGCAGCAGCAGCGAGGTCCGGAAGTCCAGATGCCGGTCATCCTCCCCGAACACGGCCTCGTCCTCGGTCAGCGCGAGGATGCGGAACACGCCGATGGACTGCCCGACCCGGAACGGCGGCGCGAGGTCCGGACCGCCCATCGGCCCGGTCTTCAGCCCGACCAGCTTGACCAGAGCGTTGCGCAGCGCGAGCAGCCGGTGGACCCACCAGGGGCTCGCCCGGAAGAAGGCCGGAATCACCTCGTCCAGGGTGATCGCCCCCGGACCGAGATCGACGACGTAGGAGTCCCGGTAGCCGTAGTGCGGCGCCTCGTGCACCAGGAGGGAGGTGGCCGGGATGGTGTCTTGCAGGGAGCCTGATTCAAACATGCTGCAATGTGCTCCTTCGGTCAGCCAGCCCTGTCGATGTTGCGCCGAGCATCACACGCGCGTTGCCAAAGCGCACGGTAAGCACCTTCGACCTGCTGGGCAAAGCCTTTGGCATCGCACAGCGGCGACGCCTGCACCGTCCCGCGCAAGCTGGCCCGAAGCGCCGCAAGCCGGTCGCGGTCGGAAGCCAGTTCCAACGCGAGGCGTACATACTCCTCGTCGTTCGGGGCGACGAGGTCGCCCAGCCCAACGGTGTTCAGAATGCTGGCGGCGACACGTCCCGCATGGCGGTTCCCAAGCCTTGCGATGACGGGGACACCCATCCACAGCGCCTCGCAGGTCGTCGTCGTTCCATTGTACGGGAACGGATCAAGCGCGATGTCAATCCGTCCGTAAGCGCCCAAATGGCCCCCAGTGTCCGGGATGATCGCGAGAAGGTCCAGACGATCCCGGCCGATACCCAGAGCCGCAAACTCCTCTGCCAATCGCGCACACGTGCCTTCATCCCCAAGCGAGCGACTTTTCAGCAGAAGCCGGCTGCCGGGAACGGCGTTCAGCACGCGCGCCCAAAGGGCGACGACATCCTGCGTCACCTTCGCAAGGTTGTTGAAGGAGCCGAATGTGACCACGCCAGAGGTCGCGGCCGGCAATGGCGCGACGTCGGGGGCATTCACCGGCGGCTCGTAGCACAGGAAGCTCGGCGACAGGCGCCGGAGCGTTTCGGATGCCAATTCGTCGGACGCGCCTTCCGGGTCGGCCATGGAATCGGTGAGCCGGGCCGTCATCGCGGAGAGACCGGTGGTGTTGGGGTATCCCAACCACGTCACCTGCACCGGTGCCGGACGGCGTGCGAAAGCCAGCAACCTGTGGCCTTCGGTGTGCCCGGCCAAATCGACCAGGATATCGATCCGATCCCGCCGAACCAAATCCGCCAACCGCTGATCGTCGAGTTCGACGACATCGCGCCACATGTCCGCCCGTTCGCGCAGCCGAGCCGTGAGCGAATCCGGATCCGCGACGTCCGAGTAGCAGACGACCTCCACCGCCTTACGGTCATGGGCTGCCAAAAGCGGTCCAACGAAGTACGCGACCGAGTGCTCACAAAAATCCCGCGAGACGTACCCGACGCGAAGCCGGCGACCGGCATCGAACTTGACCCGCCATTCAGGAGGCCTCGCCGACAACGCGTGGGCGTGGACGGAGTCGAAATGGCGGTGGTCCGCATACACCGACCCCGCGGACCGTTCCGCCTGATAGTTCAAGGACAGCAGCAGGTTCGAGTGGGCCGTGACATACTGTGGATCGACGGTGATCGCCCGACGGTAACCGGCTTCCGCACCGGCGTGCCGACGCTGATCGAGCAGCATCGATCCAAGGGCCGACCACGCGAAGGCATAGGCGGGCTGCAAAGCCAAGGCCCGCTGCAAGGCCATGATGGCGGCACCCGTCCGGCCGGTTCGGCGCAAGGCCGACGCGAGCGTGTAGAAGCTACGGGCAAGACCGGGGTTCAGCCGCACGGCACGCCGCCCGGCGTCCGCAGCCTCGTCCACCCACCCCAATTCCTGAAGCGTATCCGCAAGGTTGGCGAGCAGATCGGCGGAATCGGGTCGAAGGAGCATGGCGCGACGGTAACACCGCGCTTCCTCTTGCCGCCGCCCCGCCTCGCCAAGCGCGCGGCCGAGATTGTTGTAGGCTTCGAAGGAGTCTCCGCGCAATTCCACCGCTCGCGACAGCAGACGAATCGCTTCGGGCAGTTTGCCCGACTGTGCGGAAAGGACGCCCAAATAGTTCAGCGTATCGGCGTGGCGTGGGTTATGACGCAGCACCTTGCGGTAGAATTGCTCGGCGATGTCGAGCCGGCCGGACCTGTGCGCCTCGAACCCCTCGAAGAAGGCAGCATCCACCATGGCCTGAATCGACGGATTTCCTGAAACCGGAGTTCCGGCTTTCAGTGCAGTTCGCCGTTGTTTGCGGTTCATGGAGACGGCCGGCCTGTGTTGCTTGCGGGGTCGGGAACCATAGCGAAGAGGCGATTGATACGCCAGGGCACCCTCCAAACCCGGCGGACCCGCTTCCCCTCAAGGGGCCGTTGCACGTTGCGGACCTCCCCTTAGGCGGCGCCCAAGCTCTGCACTCCCTCCCCCATCATCGCCCCTTCCCGTTCCAGCGGCAGGGTCAGCACGAACACCGCGCCGCCGCCGTCCCTCGGCCGGTGGGCGATGCTGCCGCCGTGAAGGTCCGCGATGGTCTTGACCAGGTTCAGGCCGATTCCGGTGCCGGGCGGTTGCGGGGATGGTGTCTTGCATGGGGGTATCCGACAGTAAACAGAGCGCCGGTCGTGCATCGACCAATTGCCGCATGGAAGCGGGCGCTCCCAAGATTGCCTGATTCGGAGCGCGATTGCAGGTTTGCCGAACCTGATCGCTCCACCTTCGCCCAGCAATCCGACAGCGCCCACTCCAGCCGCGCTTCAAGAGACCCGCTGTTACAGGCCGGCCATATGGATGGTGGTCCAACCACTGCCGTTGCCGATGTCGGTCGGCGCTCCGAACAGGACGTGGCCGCTCTGAACCGACGACGTGGTCACGGAAAGCGAGCCGTTCGCGGTGTTTCGCCACAGTACGTCGTCGCGGCCGTCACCGTTGTAATCACCGATCCCATCAATGGCGCAGGCGTTGGACATGCTCCCCGACACCCACGCGTCGAGAACGTTGAAACCGTCCATGGTCCAGACCGCGGTTTGCTGATCGGTGTACTGACGCCAAATGATGTCCGTTTTGCCATCACCGTTCATGTCGCCCAAACCGGCGATCTGCCAGCCGCCGGAAGCCTGTAGCGTGGTGAGTTCTTCACGGAGCGCCGTGGCGCCGTCCATCTGCCAGATGGCTGTCTGCCCGGCAGTGTTGGTCCACACGATGTCGGCCTTTCCATCGCCGGTCGTGTCCCCGGCACCGACCACCGTCCAATCCAGGCCGACACGCTGGATGGTGGTGTCCTTGATGATCTGCGAGCCGTTCATCTGCCACATCCGGACATCGCCGGTCTGGAGATTGCGCCACAGGATGTCGGTCTTGCCATCCCCGTCGAAGTCAGCCGTGGCGGCAACCTTCCAATTCGCGTCGAGAGACACGGAAAGCACGTCGCAGGACCGCACCGACGCGCCGTTCATATACATGACATGCAGTTCGTTGCTGACCGAATTGCGCCAGAGCACGTCGGCCTTTCCATCGCCGTCGAAGTCGCCCTGGCTCTGGGACGTGCAACCGCCCGGGGCACTCATGGACAGCGTCGTCGACGTGACGGTTAAGTTCTGCATGCTCCAGACATTGATCTGGTTCGTCGCCCTGTTGACCAGCAGAACGTCGGACACATGGTCGCCGTTAACATCGAGACCATGCCATTCCTTGGCGGGTCCGGCCCCGTTCATCGTACCGGCCACCGTGACCGTATCCGTGCCGCTGGCGTTGGCATACTGCCCGGTGCTGGTGTTGTAGACGCTCGCCTGCGACACGGAGACGATCCCGCCATTGTCCACGGAACGCCATGCGTCCACGGCACCGGTTGCCTGATCGCGCCACAGTATGTCGCAACGGCCATCGCCGTCGTAGTCGCCCATTCCATCGACGATGGACTGGCTCGATTTCGATCCGACCACCCGGCTATCTGTGACACTGGCCCCGTTCATCGTCCAGACGGCGACCTGCCCGGACGAACGCTCACGCCACAGAATGTCGGCCTTGCCGTCGCCGGTCATGTCCCCAAGGCCGGCAATCTGCCAACCGCCCTTCGCCTGAATGCTGGTCCAGGGCTGATGAACCACCGTGGAACCGTTCATTTCCCACACCGCCGTCACTCCGGCGTTGCTGCTCCACAGGATGTCGGCCTTGCCGTCGCCGGTCATGTCGGCGGCACCGGCCACCGTCCAATCCAGACCGACCTGTTGAATGGTCGTGTCCTTGATGATCTGCGATCCGTTCATCTGCCACAGCCGGACGTCGCCGGTCTGCGTGTCGCGCCACAGGATGTCGGCGGTGCCGTTGCCGTCGAAGTCGGCGGTGGCCGACACGGTCCAGGTCACGCCGAGCGAGGCCGACGCCGAACCGGAGAGCTGGACGCAAGAGCGCGCCACCGCCCCGCTCATGAACGAGATGTTGAGGGCCCCGGTGGACGCGTCACGCCACAGGATGTCCGCGGCCCCGTCGCCGTCGAAGTCGGCCACGCTCTGCGTGCTGGAATTGACGGGAGCCGATGCAGACACCGACGACGACGTGATGTTGAAGACGCCGTTGAAGCTCTGCATGCTCCACAAGGTGAGCTGGCCCGAGGTGCCGCTGCAACGCAACACGTCCGCCCTGCCGTCGTTGTTATAGTCTGTACCGAGAGAAGACCTGAAATAGGAATTCAGATAAATGTCCGATCCAATCCCAAAGCTCAATTTCTCAATGACGCTTCCCGTATTCAAAAAATTGTTTACCACCGTAATCGAATCAACGCCGTACCGGATCAGAAGATTGCTTCCAACTCGCGAGACGCTGACGTTCTGGGACGATGCATCAGGAAGGTAGATGCGATCGTAGCCGCCGCCGTAGGTGCCGGCGTAACCGCTGTAGCTCGTGTAAACTCCACCGTTTTCGCTGATCGTATCCTGGCCAAATCCCTGATAAAATAAGTAGGTATCGTCGCCGAGGCCTCCGAAAAGAAAGTCGTTGCCGGGACCGCCGACCAGTGTGTCGTTCCCGTCTCCCCCCAGAAGCGTGTCAGCGCCATACTCGCCGTCGAGCCAGTCATTCCCCGTGCCACCATCAAGGACATCATCTCCGTCTCCGCCGTACAGGGTGTCATTTCCACCAGCCCCCTGGAGCACATCGTTGCCGCTCCCCGATGCAAACAAATCGTTAACCCAACTTCCTGTAAATGTACCCATCGAACTCTCCTCGTCTTTGAATTGCGTCCTGGAAAAGAATGACTCGACCCGCGAGACAGGGTTAGTTCATTCACCCCGCATGGTTGCCATCACCTTCTTCAGCACGCCCGACGAAAAATGTTGATAGGAAATAACGTCGCAGGCAAAGGAAGCTGCTCAAAAGAGGGCAAGGAACAGATTAAAAAAGCACTCAGCAAGCGAGCGAACAATACTTGGCAGCAACGCCTCCCTTCTTTCAAAGGCACGAGCATCATGTTGCAAGTTTCCGCCATGACAAGGCTGCACGGTTCAAGCGACTTGTCGGAGTGACGCCGGAGACTCGTTTTTTGCTCCTTCGTGCGGAGCGAACCGCAAGCCGAAATGGCGCGCCAAAATCAGCACCAGACCATCCGCAGAAACGGCCACGCCCGGCGCTTCGGCGTTCCCGGGCGGCAAAAACCGCATGAACCTCAGTGGTCGCGGATCTGTGGGGCGAAAGAGTGGCCAGGACCATCGGCGGTGAGGGCCACTGGTCCAAACCATCCCCTACCACGCCCTGGAGGGCAAACGGTCATGACGCCACCATCGCCCCTGCCCGCTCCAGCGGCAGGGTCAGCACGAACACCGCGCCGCCGCCGTCCCTTGGCCGGTGGGCGATGCTGCCGCCGTGAAGGTCCGCGATGGTCTTGACCAGGTTCAGGCCGATGCCGGTGCCCGGCGTGCCCTGGCCGTGGGTGCCGCGGTAGTATTTCTCGAAGATGCGCGTGGCCTCTTCCTCGGGCACACCCGGGCCGCGGTCGCAGACGCGGACGACCAGCGCCGGACCGTCCTGGCGGGCGATCAGGTCGATGGGTTCGTCGGGCGGGCCGTAACGGCGGGCGTTGTCGAGAAGGGCGTCGAGCGCGATGCCGAACAGTTCCGGGTCGGCGACGCACTGGGGCGGCAGGCCGGCGATGTCGGCGTTGACGAGGGCGCCGTGGCCGCTCTGGCGCTCCACCACCGTGCGGATCAGAGCCGCCGGGGCGAAGGGCTTGAACTTGACCGGCAGTTCCTCGTCGATGCGCTCCCCGGCGAGGCAGGTCTCCACAAGGTCGTTGACGCGGCGGACGGATCGGCGGATCAGCGACAGGCGGCTGCCCACGCCCTCGTGCTCCGTGTCCACCAGCAGGCCCAGCATCTGGGCGGAACTGTCGATAACCGCCAGCGGCGTCTTGAACTCGTGCGTCGCCATGTCGAGGAAAGTGCGCAGGCGCAGGCGGGCCGCCTGCTCGCCCTGCAGGGCGCGCTCGATGTCGCGGGTGCGCTCGGCAACCCGCTCCTCCAGCCGGCTGTTGGCTTCGCGCAGGGCCTTGGCGTGGCGGCCGCGCTGCACGAACAGCCCCAGGATGAGGATCAGCATCGCGCTGAGCACGCCGATGAAGGCGAAGACGACCATCGCCGCGAAGAAGTGATCCTCAATGATCGAGCGCTTGCGGAAGCGGACTTGCACCTCCGGCGGCAGGCTGCGCGGGTCGATGTCCCAGCGGCGCAATTGGCGCCAGTCCACCACGGCCTGGGAGGAGTAGTGGTTTCCGCCGGCCATCGCGCCAGCCAGGTCGCCGTCCAGCAGCTTCAGCGCCGCCAGGGCCGCGACGTGGCCGGCAACGTGGGAATCGTTGACGTCGCCGCCGACCGCCCCGCTGCCGATGTCGCCTTCGAACAGGACGTAGACTGGTGCTGCGGAGGCCTTCGCGACCCGCGCCACCATCTCGTCCGGCCGAAGCTGCCGCCCGGCCTTGTCCACCGCCATGTGGGTGTAGACGACCACGCTGTCGCGCGGCAACGCGGCCAGCCGGCTTTCCAATTCGTCCAGGCCGAGGCCGGACAGATGCTCCACCGCCGGACCGCGCTGTCGCGCCACCGCGCCCCGGATGACGCCGGCGAGGTGGTGGGACAGGCCGGTGTCGTCGGACACGATGACCAGCTTTTTCGCCATGGGCCAGTGGGACAGCGCCATCGCCACCGTGCGGTCGATGTGCGGGCCGGTGGTCACCGGCACGGTCACGGCCTTGGCCGCCCCGCCCAAGTCCCGGAAGTCGGGGAAGATGCCGACCACCGGCGCGTCGCCGAACAGGCCCTTGCCGAATTCGGCGAGGAAGGCGATGGCGGGGGCGCCGTCCGCAATGATCGCCTGCGGGTGTACGCCCCGGTATTTGGTGGCGAGAAAGGCCGCCCACGCCTCGTCGGTCGGCCGGTCCGGCAGGCGGGCGCGGTCGAGAAACTCGACATAGAGTTCGATGGACGCGTCGCGGTCGCCAAGGTCGCGCTTGATCGCGGCCAGCATCATCTCCGTCCAGCGGCCGGTCGGGCTGAAGGAGGACAGGAACAGCACGCCGCCGCCGTTCGCCGACTCGGTCGCCAACGCGGGCGGTACGGAACCGCAGAGCATCGCCAGCGCCAGCAGCACTGTCAGGGCCACCACCTTCCACATCGCAAGCCGGGTCATGCAGCGGCTCAATCAGCGCACCAGTTCGCGCATGGCGGCGTCCAGCCCTTCCAGCGTCAGCGGGTACATCCGGCCGCCCATCAGCCGTTGCAGGATGCGGGTGCTTTCCGTGTAGCCCCAGTATTGCTCCGGCGTGGGGTTCAGCCAGACGGCCTTGCTGTAGATGGACAGCATGCGCTGAAGCCAGACCTGCCCCGGTTCCTCGTTCCAATGCTCCACGGCGCCGCCGGCGTAGACGATCTCGTAGGGGCTCATGGCCGCGTCGCCGACGAAGACCAGCTTGTAGTCCGCCGGGTAGGTGTGCAGCACGTCCCAGGTGGGCGTGCGCTCGTCATGACGGCGGCGGTTGTCGCGCCAGACGCTCTCATAGACGCAGTTGTGGAAGTAATAGTGCTCCAGATGCTTGAACTCGGTGCGGGCGGCGGAGAACAGCTCCTCGACGAGGCGGATGTGGTCGTCCATGGACCCGCCAACGTCCAGGAACAGCAGCACCTTCACAGCGTTGTGCCGCTCCGCCACCATCTGCAGGTCCAGCCAGCCGGCGTTGTTGGCCGTGGCGCGGATGGTGCCGGGCAGGTCAAGCTCGCTGGCGGCACCCGTGCGGGCGAACTTGCGCAGGCGGCGCAATGCCACCTTGATGTTGCGGGTTCCCAGTTCGACCTGATCGTCCAGGTTCTTGAACTCCCGCTTGTCCCACACCTTGATGGCACGGCGTTGGCGGGATTCGTGCTGGCCGATGCGCACGCCCTCCGGGTTGTAGCCGTAGGCACCGAAGGGCGAGGTGCCGGCCGTGCCGATCCATTTGGAGCCGCCCTGGTGCCGGCCTTTCTGCTCCGCGAGACGCTGGGCCAGCGTCTCCATCAGCTTCTCCCAGCCGCCGAGCGCCTGGATCTGCGCCTTTTCCTCGTCGGTCAGGAAGCGTTCGGCCAGCTTGCGCAGCCATTCCTCCGGGATGTCGACGACCGGTATCTCGTCGGCCTCGCCGCCCTCCCCCTCCGACAGGCCCTTGAAGGTTTGGGAGAAAACGCGGTCGAAGCGATCCAGGTTGCGCTCGTCCTTCACCAGGCAGGCCCGGCTGAGGTAATAGAAGTCATCGACGCGGAAGGCGGCGACGCCGCGCTTCATGGCCTCCATGAGCGTCAGGTACTCGTTCAGCGAGACCGGTACGCCCGCCTTGCGCAGTTCGAAGAAGAAACTCGTGAACATGCCGCCTTCCCCTGGGGGCCGTCCCGCCCCTGCACTCACACCATCGTAGCGCCGACCCGGCAGGAACGCCATGACCGCACTCCTCGACTTCGCCCGCGCGCTGGATTTCGCCGCGCACAAGCACATCGACCAGCGCCGCAAGGGCGTGCGGGCCGAACCCTACGTCAACCACCTGTCGGAGGTGGCGTTGCTGGTCGCCGAGGCCACGGAGGGCAAGGACCCCGTCGTGGTGATCGCCGCCCTGCTGCACGACACGCTGGAGGACACCGACGCCAGCTACGAGGAGATCGAGCGGCTGTTCGGCGCGGAGGTGGCCGGCGTGGTGGCGGAGACCACCGACGACAAGCGCCTGCGCAAGGCGGAGCGCAAGCAGCGGCAAATCGACACGGCCCCCACCGCCTCCCCCCGCGCGAAGCTGGTGAAGCTGGCCGACAAGGTGTCGAACCTGCGCTCCATGGCGCACAGCCCGCCCGCCGATTGGACGCTGGGCCGCAAGGTCGAGTATTTCGAATGGGCCTACGCCGTGGTCGAGGGCCTGCGCGGCACCGACGCGAAGCTGGAGGCGCTGTTCGACCGCGCCTACCACGACGGACTGGCCGAGCTGCGCGGCGAGACGGTGTGAGGGGAAAGCGTGTAAGCGGTTGATTTGCCGCAATGTGACTCCATCACGGAAGTCTTATAAAAGAGGGACTACGGTTCGCTGCCGCGCATAACGCAAGGTCGCTCGCCCGAGGTCTCAGACCATGTCCCTCTCCTCCCAAGCTCCGTCCGCTGCCCCCGATGCTGAAGAGCCGGGACAGCGGTGGTTCGTCCAACGCCCCAAGGTCTATCCCGCCGACGTCCACGGCCGTTTCCGACGGCTGAAGTGGCTGGCCCTGTTGATCCTGCTGGGCATCTATTACGTCACGCCGTGGATCCGCTGGGACCGCGGGCCCGGCATTCCCGATCAGGCCGTGCTGGTCGACATGGTGGGCCGGCGCGCCTACTTCTTCTGGATCGAGATCTGGCCGCAGGAGGTTTATTACCTGACCGGCCTTCTCATCATCGGCGCCTTCGGCATCTTCTTCGCCACCACCCTGTTCGGGCGCGTCTGGTGCGGCTACGCCTGCCCGCAGACCGTCTGGACCGACCTGTTCCTGTGGGTGGAGCGCAAGCTGGAAGGCCCGCGCACCGAACGCATCCGCCTGGACAAGGCCCCCATGACCGCGCACAAGCTGGCGCTGAAAGCGTCCAAGCACGCGATCTGGGTGTTGATCAGCGTGGTCACCGGCGGGGCCTGGATCTTCTACTTCAACGATGCGCCGACCCTGCTGCGGGAGATCGTGACGGGCGAGGTGTCGTGGACGGTGCTGGCTTTCGCCGGGCTGTTCGCCGGCACGACCTACTTCTTCGCCGGCTGGGCGCGGGAGCAGATCTGCATCTACGTCTGCCCCTGGCGCAGCTTCCAGGCGGCCATGGTGGACGAGGACACCTACATCGTCACCTACCAGGACTGGCGCGGCGAAGGCCGGGCGCCGCTGCGCAAGTCGCAGAGCTGGGAGGAGCGGCAGGCCCATGGCCTGGGCGACTGCGTGGACTGCAAGCTGTGCGTCCACGTCTGCCCGACCGGCACCGACATCCGCAAGGGCCAGCAGATCTCCTGCATCGGCTGCGGCCTCTGCGTGGACGCCTGCAACGAGGTGATGGCCCAGATCGGCCGCCCCAGCGACCTGATCCTGTTCGACACCCGATCCAACCAGGTCGCCAAGGCGGAGGGCGAGGCGGCGCCGGTGCGCCTGCTCCGCCCGCGCACGGTCATCTACGCGCTGATCATCCTGATCGTGGGCGCAATCATGGCTGGTTCTCTGGCCATGCGGCCGAGCCTGGACGTGAGCGTGCTGCGCGACCGGGCGCCGCTGTTCGTCTCCCTGTCCAACGGCGACGTGCAGAACGCCTACACGATCAAGATCCTCAACAAGACGCACGGAGCGCGCAGCTACCGCGTTTCCGTGGAAGGGCTGAAGGACGCGGAGCTGTCCGTCGCCAGCGTGGACGGGCAATCCGGCCCGGCGCTGACGCTGGGGGCGGAACCGGACTCGGTCGCCACCTACCGCATCTTCGTCCGCGTGCCGAAGGGAGCCGCCGCTTCCGGCTCCACCGACGTGACCGTGCTGGCACAGGATGCCGGTTCGGGTGAGGTCGGGCGGCACCGAAGCGTGTTCATGGCGCCGTAGCCAGCAAAAGCCCCTCTCCCAACCTCGCTGGGAGAGGGGCTTTTCGCATCAATGCATGTGGGCGTCCATCGGAGCGGCAGCGCCGGTCAGGATGGTCGGGTCCAGCATGCCGAAGATCATGGCGATGTGCGCCACGATCAGGAACAGGCCGACCAGACCCGCGTGGATCGCCATGCGGCTGTGCTCGTCGCGGTTCTTCGCGATCACGCCCAGGTCCACCAGCGCGATGCCGCCCAGCGGCACGATGCCCGCCAGATAGAAGCCGACCGCCAGCATGTCCGCCGGCCCGCGCCAGCCGGCCCCGGTGGTCAGCGGGATGACGGCGTTCTGCATCAGATAGACGAAGACGCCCGTGAAATAGACGCCGACGACGATGCCGGCCCAGCGGTTCAGCACACGGGTCATGCTGTCGTAGTTGCGGGTGTAGAGCAGATACAGCTCGCTGATCGCGACGGTCTCCGCCAGGACGACGGGGACCGCCATGAAAAGCAGCAGGTTCCAGGGCTGGTTGACGGCCAGCAGTTCCATGTAGTGGGTCATGTTCATGATGTGACTCGCGCGTGTTCGGTGGGCGCGCCAGCGCGCAAGGCGGCGCGGCCCGTGTCAGGGAAAAAGATGACGGAACGGTGCGGGAGTCAGACGCGCGGAGGTGGCAGAGGCGGCGCGTGGACGATGGCGTCGGGCGACGCCTCGCCAGTCGGCAGGGCAACCGACAGACGGTGGGCGAAGGGCTGGCCCAAGCGGACCGGCAGGCCGGTCAGGTCGCAGGCCCCGGTCAGGCAGACGCACCCGGCCGCCCCATGGGCGTGGGCCTTGCCCGGCGCCGCGGGATCGGAGGAGTGATGATTCTCGCAAGGTGCGGCGTCGTTCTGAACCGCCGCCTCATCGCAGGACGGCGGAGCCTCGGCCCCGGCCAAATCACCGGCCAAATCATGAGTCGCGTGGTGATGGTGCCCCGCCGCCGCACGCACCGGCACCGCACCGCCGGCAAGAAGCCCGGCGGCCAGAACCAAAAGCGCGAGAAGGGAAACCAGACGGCTCACAAGGGCACCTTAATCGAGGCGATGCGACGGGGCACACGATACCCCCATCGCGCGCACACCGCCATGATGTTCATCAATTCTACGACCGCCCTTCCCGCTTCGCCAGGAAGGCCAGACGTTCCAGCAGGTGCACGTCCTGCTCGTTCTTCAACAGGGCGCCGCAGAGCGGCGGGATCAGGGTGCGGGCGTCCTTGGCGCGGAGCGTCTCGGGGTCCACGTCCTCGACCATCAGCAGCTTGATCCAGTCCAGAAGTTCCGACGTGGACGGCTTCTTCTTCAGGCCCGGCACGTCGCGCAGGCTGTAGAACAGCGACATCGCCTCGCGCAGGAGGTCCCGCTTCAGGCCGGGGTAGTGGACGTCCACGATCCGCTCCATGGTGTCGCGGTCGGGGAAGCGGATGTAGTGGAAGAAGCAGCGGCGCAGGAAGGCGTCCGGCAGTTCCTTCTCGTTGTTGGAGGTGATGATGACGATTGGGCGCTGCGCCGCCTTGACGGTCTGGCGCGTCTCGTAGACGTGGAACTCCATGCGGTCGAGTTCGAGCAGCAGGTCGTTGGGGAACTCGATGTCGGCCTTGTCGATCTCGTCGATCAGCAGGACGGGGGCCTCCGGCGCCTCGAAGGCTTCCCAGAGCTTGCCTCGCACGATGTAGTTGCCGATGTCGTGCACCCGCTCCTCGCCGAGCTGGCTGTCGCGCAGGCGGCTGACCGCGTCGTATTCGTACAGGCCCTGCTGCGCCTTGGTCGTGGATTTGATGTGCCAGGCGAGCAGCGGTTTGTTCAGCGCGCGGGCGATCTCCTGCGCCAGCACGGTCTTTCCGGTGCCGGGCTCGCCCTTCACCAACAGCGGGCGTTGCAGGGTGATGGCGGCGTTGACGGCCACCATCAGATCCTCGGTGGCGACGTACGAGTCGGTGCCGGTAAAGCGCATGGTCCCCGTCCCTCACGATTGGCGGCCCGCAGCTTCCGGAATCGGGGGCCTCAACGCAACCCTTTTGGAACCGCAAAGGACGATGCCGCGTTCCCGGAAGCAGGAGGCGCGCCATGACCGACCGGAACTTCTGGCCCGACTATCTGGAACAGCACCGGGACCCGGTGAACCGCGCGCTGCACGTCACCGGCACGCTGGCGGCGACCGCGCTGCTGGCGGCGGGCATCATGCGCCGCGACCGGCGCGCGCTGCTGGCGGCCCCGCTGGCCGGCTACGGATTCGCGTGGCTGGGCCATTTCCTCGTCGAACGGAACAATCCGAAGACGCTGGAGGCGCCCTTCTCTTCCCTGCTGGCGGACTACCGCCTGCTGGGGTTGGCGCTGACCGGGCGGCTGGCGCTGGAGTACCGGCGCTATGGCATTCCCGACCGACCAGACATCCATCTACGGTCGATTAAGCCACGGCGGACGCCCCAACGATACAGGGCATGAGCTTCATGTCCTCGATCAGGATGTGATGCACCAGCCAGTCGGCGGTGAAGGAATAGATGCGCTCCGCCGCCGCCTTCGAGGGATGCTCCATGAAATCAGAACTGACGTCCTGCAACGTTTTCTTGGCGCTGTCGTGCATCCTCTTGTGTTCTGGAAAGCCCGGAAACTCGACCGCGCGCATCAGCATTTCCTCGCGGTCGAAATGGTTTTTCGTGTACTCGAACAATCGCAGCAGGGTTTGAGCCGCCAGCTTCGGGTCGAAGCTGGTCTGGTTGATCGCGAGATCCAGGTCGTTCAGCAGGCGAATCAGTTGTTTGTGATCTTCGTCGATCCGCTCAATCCCGACGCTCATCCTGCTCCGCCAAACGATGTGCGGCATTGCGCGCTCCTTGGACGGGCATTTCCTCCACCGGGAAAGTAAATGTCCGAAGCCGGGACGCACAAGCGGTTGCAGCCGCAACAGGTTGCGACACGGAGTAGCAGCGGAACGCCAAAAGAAAAGCCCCCCTTCCCTGGGGAAGAGGGGCTTTTCGTCGGAAAACCAGACGGTTACGCCGCCTTGGCCGCGACCGCCTTTTCGATGGCCTCGACCGCCGCAGGGGCCAGCGAGGCGTCCGGGCCGCCGGCCTGGGCCATGTCCGGGCGACCGCCGCCGCCCTTGCCGCCCAGCGCCTCCGCACCGACGCGGACCAGATCGACGGCGCTGATCTTGCCGGTCAGGTCGTCGGTGACGCCCACGACGATGGACGCCTTGCCCTCGTTGGAGGCGATCAGGACCACCACGCCGGAACCGACCTGCTTCTTCAACTCGTCGGCCATCGGCTTCAGATCCTTGGCCGGAAGGCCGTCCACGACGCGCGCGGCGAACTTCACACCGCCGACGTCCTTGGCCTCGGAGCCGCCGTCGGCCTTGGCGCCGCCGCCCCCCAAACCACCAGAAAGGGCGACCTGGCGACGCAGTTCGGCCAATTCGCGTTCCATCTTCTTGCGCTCCTCGACCAGCGAGGCAAGACGGGTCGGGACCTCTTCCGGACGGACCTTGAGGACGGAGGCCGCTTCGGACAGCAGGTGGTCGCGTTCCGACAGCCACGCCTTGGCGCCGGTGCCGGTCAGGGCTTCGATGCGGCGGACGCCGGCCGCGACCGCGCCTTCGGCGACGATCTTGAACAGGCCGATGTCGCCGGTGCGGCGGACGTGGGTGCCGCCGCACAGCTCGATGGAGTAATCGCGGTCAAGCTCGCCGTGCGGGCCGCCCATGGAGACCACGCGGACCTCGTCGCCGTACTTCTCGCCGAACAGGGCCATGGCGCCGGCGCCACGGGCCTCGTCCGGGGACATCAGGCGGGTGATGACCTCGCTGTTGGAGAGGATGCGGCGATTGACCTCGTCCTCCACCGCGGCGATGTCGTCCTGGCTCAGGCCCGTCGGCTGGCTGATGTCGAAGCGCAGGCGCTCCGACGAGACCAGCGAGCCCTTCTGCGTGACATGCTCGCCCAGACGGTGGCGCAGCGCCTCGTGCAGCAGGTGGGTGGCGGAGTGGTTGGCGCGGATGGCCGCGCGGCGCTCCGTGTCCACGCGCAGTTCGACCACGTCGCCGACCTTCAGCGTGCCCTTGGTGACCGTACCGATGTGCGCCCAGACCGCGCCCAGCTTCTTCTGGGTGTCGCTGATCGCGACCTCCGTGCCCTCGGCGGAGAAGATCACACCGGCATCGCCGACCTGACCGCCCGACTCGCCGTAGAACGGGGTCTGGTTCACGATGACCATGACCTCTTCGCCCAGGCCGGCCTGCTCCACGCGGGCGCCGCCCTTGACGATGGCGGTCACCTTGCCCTCGGCGACTTCGGTGTCGTAGCCGAAGAACTCGGTCGCGCCGAGTTCGTCCTTCAGCTCGTACCACAGCGTCTCGGTCGCGGCCTCGCCCGAGCCGGCCCAGGACTCGCGGGCCTTGCGGCGCTGCTCGTCCATGGCGGCCTTGAAGCCGTCCTCATCCACCGGGCGGCCCTGGGTGCGCAGCACGTCCTGGGTCAGGTCCAGCGGGAAGCCGTAGGTGTCGTACAGCTTGAAGGCCACGTCGCCCGGCAGGGGCTGGCCCTCGCCCAGGCGGCCGACCTCGTCCTCCAGCAGGCGCAGGCCGCGCTCCAGCGTCTGCTTGAAGCGGGTTTCCTCCAGCTTCAGCGTCTCGACGATCAGGGCGCGGGCGCGGTTCAGCTCCGGATAGGCGTCGCCCATCTGCTGGATCAGCGCCGGGACGAGGCGGTGCATCAGCGGGTCGCGCGCGCCGATCATGTGGGCGTGACGCATGGCGCGGCGCATGATGCGGCGCAGCACGTAGCCGCGGCCCTCGTTCGACGGCAGGACGCCGTCGGCGATCAGGAAGGAGCAGGAGCGCAGATGGTCGGCGATGACCCGGTGCGACACGGCGTGCGCGCCGTCCGGCGCGGTCTTCGTCGCCTCGGCCGAGGCCACGATCAGCGCGCGCATCAGGTCGATGTCGTAGTTGTCGTGCTTGCCCTGCAGCACGGCGGCCAGACGCTCCAGCCCCATGCCGGTGTCGATGGACGGCTTGGGCAGCGCGATCAGGTCGTCCGGCCCCCGCTGCTCATACTGCATGAACACGAGGTTCCAGATCTCGATGAAGCGGTCGCCGTCCTCGTCGGGCGAGCCCGGAGGACCGCCGGCGATGTGCGGGCCGTGGTCGTAGAAGATCTCCGAGCACGGACCGCAGGGACCCGTGTCGCCCATGCGCCAGAAATTGTCGTCGGTCGGGATGCGGATGATCTTGTCGTCCGACAGGCCGGCGACCTTGCGCCAGATGCCCGCCGCTTCCTCATCCGAGGTGTGGACGGTGACCAGCAGCTTGTCCGCCGGCAGACCGAACTCCTTCGTGACGAGGTTCCAGGCGAACGCGATGGCGTCGTCCTTGAAATAGTCGCCGAAGGAGAAGTTCCCCAGCATCTCGAAGAAGGTGTGGTGGCGCGCCGTGTAGCCGACGTTGTCCAGATCGTTGTGCTTGCCGCCCGCGCGAACGCACTTCTGCGAGGTGGTCGCGCGCTTGTAGGGCCGCTGCTCCGCACCGGTGAAGACGTTCTTGAACTGCACCATGCCGGCGTTCGTGAACATCAGCGTCGGGTCGTTGCGCGGAACCAGCGGCGACGACTCCACGATCTGGTGACCGTTCTTCGCGAAATAGTCCAGGAACGTACGGCGGATGTCGTTGGCGGTCTGCATAGGAATGTCCAGGCTCCGGCTACGGTAGTCGGCGCGGCCCTCTCATGGCCGAACCGTGCTTTTAGCGTGACTTAGGCTGGCTGTCCACAGAACGGCGACGCGGCGTCCGGCCGCGCCGGCGCTGGGCGGAATACGGCTTCCCGGCGAGAACGACCGCAGAACGCCCGACAGCGGCATCCTCCTTAAGAACTATTCAAACGAAAGAACTATTTCCACACTCGAAAGATTTTTGCGCTGCACAATCATCAACATCAGCAGCTTAGCCGACCGAATCGGTCGCATGGTTCTTCCGTATAACACACATATACAGTTTCCTCGGGTTTTTATAAAAGACCTATTTATTCCAATATGATGCACTTTGTACTTTTGTCTATATGGGACATGATCAATCGGCAAACAACACCGTCGCAACCGGCACGGCACCGCTGAAATTTCGCAATTGCAGCATGACGATTTTTGAATATCCGTCAATTTGCGCACGAAAGTATTATTGCCGCCCAGCACCCGATCGATCGTATTAGTTCGCCGCGTATCGAGACGCCGGATCGGCTCTTGTCGTCGGCCTCCCTGTACTGGGCTCCCTGGCGTCGAAGGATGCTCCGGGACTTGCGGGGACGGCACTCCATAAGGAAAGAGCGAATACGATGCTGAATATTTTTGGCTCCAAGCTGCGTAAATCCATCGGCTCGCTGGCCATGAAAGGCGGCATCGCCGCGGCGGCCTGCGTGGCGGCGCTTTGCACCACGTCGACCCCGACGCTGGCCGGCTCGGTCACCCAGCCGGGTGAGACCGTCGGCTTGGCCGTTGGCGCGCCGCTGCCGGAAGGCGTCTATTTCGTCGATACGTTCGACTGGGGCGTTCGCGAGGGGCAGAACGGCGCGCCCGACACGACGCTGGCCGTGAACATCCCGGTGGTGGCCTGGGCGACGCCCGCGAAGGTGCTGGGTGCGCGCGTGCAGCTTCTGGCCGCCCTGCCGGCGCTTGCGGTCGGCGTCCAGGACAGCAATTACACCAGCGGCATCTACAACCCGTTCCTGGCCGGCCAGCTGGCCTGGGATCTGGGCAACGGCCTGGGCGTCAGCTACCTGCTGGGCGTCTACCTGCCGGTGGGCAACAAGCTGGGCTTCGACACGACGTCCATCAACCAGCGGCTGGGCATCAGCTACACCGCCGACGACTGGAACCTGACCGCCAACACCATCTACGGCATCAACACCCGCTCGGTGTCGCGGACGACCAACCCCGATTTCGTGAACCTCGACGTGACCGCGACGAAGAATTTCGGCAAGTGGACGGTCGGCCCGGTCGGCTTCGCGTCCTGGGACGTGAACAAGCCGACGTCGAACTATAAGAAGCAGGAGCAGGTCGCGCTGGGCGCCCTGGTCGGCTACAACTTCGACAAGGTGATCCTGCAGGGCTACCTGACCCGCACGGTCCACGAGAACAACTACGGCGGCGACGACACCCGCGCCTGGGGCCGCCTGATCCTTCCGTTCTAAGCGGACATCCATTTCGGAAGGCGGAGCCATCCCTCCACCTCCTCCGCAAGGAAAGCCCTTCTCCGCCGGAGAAGGGCTTTTTTCGTCGGTCGAGCACCACACCGGAGCGACAATAAGGCGCATCGACCAGCCTGCAAGCCGTCCGCCTTAATCAAAAAGACATTGCCTGGAGGCCGGTATGAAAAGAATGTTTTTTGTTTGCAGGCCATACTCAGAAGATGAACTGAAAGAGGCTTCGGAAAAATATTTTGGCGTATACAATATGTATTATATTGATGAGGATGACTTGAACATAAGAAAGTCTCTGCTGTCGATTTACAGAGGCAAAATCCCGAACAGCCATGCCGAATTCACAATATTGTTTGATAGCGTTTCAGTGTCACATTACCACAAAGGCGTTGTGAATTTTCATAAGGGACTCGATAGCCTGCAAATGATTGGACTGAAGAGCGAGCGCATCAGGAGAGGCCGGAAAGAGAGCATGAACAGCGAGATTGTCGGCGACGTTATGCTGCAGTTTTCTCAATCTGGGAGCGATTTATTCCGATCTCATTTCAATTTTGAAGGAATTATGATGTATTACACAGCCGGCAAGCATGACCTCAGGCCGGAGAGAGAAGACCATTTGACCGCCAAACGCTTCTGCCTGCGGAAGGTCACATCAAACCCTCACGCCACATCCTCCGAGATAAAGAAGTCGGACGCCGCGAAATGCTATCAGGAGTGCCGGGATAAAATTGCCGAGGACGAGAAACACATCTTTGATTATCTGTTGAACAGCCGACTGCGTTTTGGCGCGCTCACGATAGGCCTCTGACGTCACTTCAATAAAAAGCCCCTCCCCGGCAAACCGGGGAGGGGCTTTTTCGTCAGCGCAGGACTGCCGCGCCTTATTCCGGCGTGGCGGCGTCGCCGTCGGTTTCCGGGGTGCCCATCATCGCGTCGGCGACGAGGCCGGCGTTGCCGCGGATCTTCGCCTCGATGGCGTCGGCCGTGGCCGGGTTGTTGCGCAGGTAGGTCTTGGCGTTCTCGCGGCCCTGGCCGATGCGGGTGCCGTCGTAGCTGAACCACGCGCCGGACTTCTCAACCACGCCGGCCTGGATGCCGAGGTCGAGAAGCTCGCCCACCTTGGACACGCCCTCGCCGTACATGATGTCGAACTCGACCACGCGGAACGGCGGGGCCATCTTGTTCTTCACCACCTTCACGCGGGTCTGGTTGCCCACCACCGTCTCGCGGTCCTTGATGGAGCCGATGCGCCGGATGTCCAGGCGGACGGAGGCGTAGAACTTCAGCGCGTTGCCGCCGGTCGTCGTCTCCGGGTTGCCGAACATCACGCCGATCTTCAGGCGGATCTGGTTGATGAAGATGACCAGACAGTTCGACTTGGAGATGGAGCCGGTCAGCTTGCGCAGCGCCTGGCTCATCAGGCGGGCGTGCAGGCCGACGTGGCTGTCGCCCATCTCGCCTTCCAGTTCGGCGCGCGGCACCAGCGCGGCGACCGAGTCGACCACCAGCACGTCCACCGCGCCGGAGCGCACCAGCGTGTCGGCGATTTCCAGCGCCTGCTCGCCGGCGTCGGGCTGTGAGATCAGCAACTCGTCGACGTTCACGCCGAGCTTGCGGGCGTAGGCCGGGTCGAGCGCGTGCTCCGCGTCCACGAAGGCGCAGGTGCCGCCGTTCTTCTGGGCCTGGGCGATGGCGTGCAGCGCCAGCGTCGTCTTGCCCGAGCTTTCCGGCCCGTAAATCTCGATGATGCGGCCGCGCGGCAGGCCGCCGATGCCCAGCGCGATGTCGAGGCCGAGCGAGCCGGTGGAAATGACCTCCGTCTCGACCGTGTTCTCGCGGGCGCCGAGCTTCATGATCGAGCCCTTGCCAAAGGCGCGCTCGATCTGCGCCAGCGCGGCATCCAGGGCCTTTTGCTTATCCATGGAATCCTTCTCGACCAAACGAAGCTGTGCGGACGACATGCCCGTCTCCCCTTGTTAGACCACACGGTCAAAGGTCTTGCAACGGGGCACATCGTACCAGTTTTGTTCCTGCCGGCAAAGGCAAAAGTTCGCGAAACGTTCTCACTCTCGCTCTGCCTTCGTCCCTTGCTCGAACGCCACAGGGGGACTCTTGGTGGGGGACCCTTGGTATGGTGACGATGGACGGACCGGGCAAGGGGGAAAGCCCGGCGACCGTCGTTCTCCCGCCCCCCCTTCTCCCGCCCTACGACGCCTTCCCCTCCCGGATGACCTCCTTCACCTTGGAGGCGAGCTGCTTCAGCGAGAAGGGCTTGGGAAGGAAGTGGGCGACCTCCACCCCGTCGATGTCGCCCAGGCGGTCCTCGGCGTAGCCGGAAATGAAGATCACCTTCATGTCGGGCAGTTTCTGGCGGACGTGGCGGGCAAGCGTCGGGCCGTCCATCTGCGGCATCACCACGTCGGTGATCAGCAGGTCGATGCCGCTGCCGTCGTCGCCGATCTGCTGCAGGGCGGCCTCGCCGTTCTTGGCCTCCAGCACCTGATAGCCCTTGTTGCGCAGCGCGCGGGCGGAGAAGACGCGCACGGCGTCCTCGTCCTCCACCAGCAGGATGGTGCCGGAGCCGGTCAGGTCGCTGCCGCGCCGCTCGCGCGCCTCGCCCTGGTCGGGGCGCTTGACCTCGCCCATGTGGCGGGGCAGCAGGATGGTGAAGGTGGTCCCCTCCCCCACCACCGAATCGACGAGAACGAAGCCGCCGGTCTGCCGCACGATGCCGTAGACCGTGGACAGGCCGAGCCCGGTGCCCGACCCGACCTCCTTGGTCGAGAAGAAGGGCTCGAAGATGCGCTGGAGGTTTTCCTTCGGAATGCCGCAGCCGGTGTCGATGACCTCGATGGAGACGTACTCGCCGGGCGGGATGGTCTCGTGCTCGCGGCGCTGCGGGCGGTCCACGGAGTGGTTGGAGGTCACGATGGTCAGGCGCCCGCCCCCGGCCATGGCGTCGCGCGCGTTGACCACGAGGTTGATGATCACCTGCTCCAGCTGGTTCTGGTCCACCTTCACGTTGCCGATGTCGCGGCCGTGCAGCATCTTCAGCTCGATGTTCTCGCCGATCAGGCGCCGCATCAGGTTCGCCAGCTCCGCCAGCACGTCGGTGACGCTGAGCACGCGCGGCTGCAAGGTCTGCTGGCGCGAGAAGGCCAGAAGCTGCCGGACGAGGTTCGCCGCGCGGTTGGCGTTCTGCTTGATCTGCATGATGTCGCTGAAGGACTGGTCGCCCGGCTTGTGCCTCAGCAGAAGCAGGTCGCAGAAGCCGATCATCGCGGTCAGCAGGTTGTTGAAGTCGTGCGCGACGCCGCCGGCCAACTGGCCCACCGCCTGCATCTTCTGCGACTGGGCGAACTGCGCCTCCAGCCCCTTGCGCTCGGTCATGTCGATGAAGTGCAGGATCAGGCCCGACGCACCGTCCGCCCCCACCCCGCCGAGCCGGCGCGCGTAGAGCTGGGCGACCAGTTCCCGCCCGCCGGACAGCCGGACCTCCAGCGGCTCCGCCGGGTCGGCGCCGCCCTGCACGGCGGTCAGCCGCTCGGTCACCATGGCGCGCTCGGCCGGCACGATCAGGTCGGCCATGGGCCGGTTGATGACGCTGCCCGCCTGGCTGTCGATCAGGGTGAGGAATGCCTGGTTGCATTCGGCCAGCCGCCCGCCCTCGTCCACCAGCGCGATGCCGATGGGCGCGTCCTCGAAGAATCGCTGGAAACGTTGCTGGGACAGGCGCAGCGCTTCCTGCCACTCACGCTCCGGCGTCAGGTCGCGCACGACGGAGCGGGTGTGCACCGTGCGGCCGTCCTCGCCCACCACCACCGTCTGTGCCACGGACGCCTGGAAGCGGCGCCCCTGGAGCCCGCGCATGGTCACGTCGCCGCGCTGCTCCAGCCCGCCGCCCTCCAGCAGGTCGTAAGGCGCGGCACCGGCCGGCGGGTTGGCCAGCACCTCGTGCAGCCGGCGCCCGCCCTCCACGAGGTCGCCCGGCCCGCCGCCCAGCCATTTCGCCAGCGTGGCGTTCACGAACAGGAAGTGCCCATCCTGGTCGACCGAGAAGAAACCGACCGGCGCGTTGTCCATGAAGTCGGCGAGCTTGGCCTGCTCGCGCAGCATCACCTGCTCCAGCTCCCGCCGGGCGGTGATGTCCTCCACGCGCCAGAGCACCGCGCCGGGGTGCCCGTCGATGGGCTGCGCCTGGATGCGCCGCCATTCGGTGCCGCGCCCCTCGCCATGCACGGCCAGTTCCACGATGCCGCCCGCCCCGCCGCGCAAGCGGTCGAGCAGGCGGCGGAACTGCTCCGCGCAGTCCGGGTCGGCGGCGAACTGCCGCTCCAGCACGCGGATCGGGGCCTCCTCCTCGGTCCAGCCGGTCAGGGACCGGAAGGCGCTGTTCACGAAGACCGCGCGCCCCTCGGCGTCGCAGACCATCTGCCCGACGGGAACTCCTTCCAGCGCGCCGCCCAGCAGGGCGCCCACGCGGGACAGGCGCCGCCGCGCCGTGCCCAGCCGGAACGCCAGCCCCAGCGCGCCGGCTGCGGCCAGCGCCACGCCGGCCCAGCCCATCGGCTCCTGATGCAGCACCAGCCCGCCGGCCATGGCGGCCAGCCCGGCGAGGAGAAGCGCCGCCAGCCCGCCCGTGGCGAGCGCCCCGCCCGACCGGCCGCCGGGCAGGATTCCAGCGGCACCGACGGTGCCGCCGGCGCGGGCGCTTTCGATGAAGGATGAGGTTGCGTCGTCCACCAAGACCCCAAATCAGCCGTTCGCGCCTGACAAAAGGCGCCGGCCGTCCTCAGGTCCGGCCCATGCGCCCCTTCAGCTTGAAAACATAGGTAATGACTTCCGCCACCGCGCGATAGTGCTCGGACGGAACTTCCTCGTCGATATCGCATGCGGCGTAGAGCGCACGGGCGAGCGGCGGGTTCTCCATAACCGGAACGTCGTTCTCCTCGGCGATCTCGCGGATCTTGAAGGCCACGTGATCGACGCCCTTGGCGACGACCATCGGCGCCGACATCGTCTTGCTGTCGTATTTCAGCGCCACGGCGAAGTGGGTCGGGTTGGTCACCACCACGTCGGCGTCGGGCACCGCCCCCATCATGCGCTTGCGCGCGCGTTCCATGCGGATCTGGCGGATGCGGCCCTTGATCTGGGGATCGCCTTCGGCCTGCTTGTGCTCGTCCTTCACCTCCTGCTTGGTCATCTTCATCTTCTTGTTGAAGCTGAAGCGCTGGTAGAAGACGTCGGCGCCGACCAGGATGGTCAGGATCGCCAGCACCCCAGCCAACAGCCGGAAGGCCAGACCGTCCATTTCCTTCAGCAGCAGCATCATGTCGATGCCGATGAAGTGCTCGATGCCCAGGATCATCGGCTGAAGCGACAGATAGGCGACGCCGCCGACGACCGCGAGCTTCGCCAGGCTCTTCCCCAGCTCGACCAGCTTCTGGGTGCTGAACATGCCCATCAGGCCGGGCAGCGGGTTCAGCTTGGAGAACTTCGGAGAGATCAGCTCCCAAGAGACGTGCCAGCCCTTCTGGCCGAGCGTCGCCAGCACCCCGCCGGCCCCCAGGAGCAGGATGGGCAGCCACAGCGCCCAGAAAATGTCCTTCAGCGTCCGGAGCAGCAGGAGCCCCACCGACCCCTCGTCCATAGGAAGGCTGTCGATGTTCTCGAAATAGAAGGTCAGGCGCGGCACCATCCCCTTCATGGTCGCCGGCAGGGACGAGGACAGAAGAATCAGCGCGATCGCCACGATGAACCAGTTGGCGACCTCCGGGCTCATCGGGAATTGACCCTGATTGTGGGCCTCGTCGAGCTTCTTTTGCGTCGGTTCTTCTGTTTTGGAATCGTCATCCGCGTCTTCGGACACCGGCATTCCCCCCGATCAGGTCGGCTTCAGGAAATCGACGAAGGTGGACTCGAAATGGGTCAGCCAGAACATCATCATCGCCGCCAGGGTCAGGGCGAACATGAACAGGCCGATCGCCACCTGCATGGAGGTGAAAAGGAAGAAGACCTGGATCTGCGGCGCCAGCTTGTTCAGCAGGCCCAGCGCCAGCGCGAAGAGCAGGCCCGTGATGATGAAGGGCGCCGACATCTGCACGCCCAGCACGAAGCTCTTGGACACGAGCTGCCCGATCACGTTCGCCATGTCGTCGATGGGAATCGCGGCCCCCGGCGTGAAGGTCGCGTAGCTGTCCACCACCGCCATGATCAGCAGGTGGTGCAGGTCGGTGATGAAGATCAGCAGAAGCCCGAGCCAGCCCATCAGCGCGCCCGGCAGCGAGCCCTGGGTCGCCATCGCCGGGTTGAACATCTGCGCGTTGGACAGGCCCGTCTGCAACGCGATGACGGTGCCGGCCACCTCCAGCGCGCCCATGAGCATCCGCGCCACGGTGCCGAGGAAGATGCCCACCGCCATCTCCCCCACGATCAGGACGGCGAGGCGGAACACATCGTTCGGCATCGGCGGCAGGCGGGCGCCGACCACCGGGGCGACGAGCACGCTGACCGCCAGCGAGAACAGCAGGCGCGTCCGGACGGAGACGAAGGCGTCGCCGATGGTCGGCATCACGCTGAAGGCGGTGCCGATGCGCATGAACACGAGCAGCCAGACGAACAGCTGCTCCCCCAGCAATGTCTGAAGCAGGCTCATCCGCCGCTGCCGGGAAGGCCGGGCAGGTTGCCGGCGCCGGGCGCCCCGGTGACACCGGTGCCTATGGCGACGATGCGGTCGGCGATCTCATGCTGGAAGAACTGCCGCAGTTCGCCCAGCATGAAGGGCATCAGCAGGATCGACAGGCCGAAGACCAGCAGCACCTTCGGAACCATGGCGAGCGTCTGCTCGCTGATCTGGGTGACGGCCTGGAAGATCGAAATGACCGTGCCGACCGCCATCATGATGACAAGAATCGGCCCAGCCACCATCACCAGCGTGATGATGGAGGTGCGGCAGATCTCGATGACTTCGGTTTCATTCATGTCGGGCGGCGATGGTCGGCTTAATGCTCTGAAAAAGCCCTTCTCCCCTTGGGGGAGAAGGGTTGAGATGAGGGGTCTTTACCGCTCCAAGAGCGGGAAGAAGACCGGCCGGCCTTCGGCCGGCGCCACCCTCACCCCACCCACGCTTGCCTGCGAACGCCTTCGGCGTCCTCCGGCGGCGCGCCCCTCAAGGGAGAGGGGCCAAGGCAGGATATGGCAAGAGGGCCGCGCCGTCAGATCGGCATGCGCAGGATTTCCTGGTACGCGCTCAGCACCTTGTCGCGCACGGTGGTGACGGTCTGAAGCGTCACTTCGGCGTTGGTCACGGCCTGGACCACGTCGGTCAGGTCGGCCTGCCCCACCGCCGCCAGCGCGGTCATCTTTTCGCCCTGCTTCATGGTGCCGACGGCGTCCTTGGCCGCCTGCTCCATGATGTCGCCGAAGCTGACGCCGTCGCGCGGCGCCATACCCGGACCGGAGGTCTTGGCGGCCGTGTTGGCGTAGGCCGCCGCGGCGTTGATGGGGTTGACCATGGGACCGGCTTCCTTCCTCTAAACTCTTGCCCGCCAAGCGCCGTCAGGCGCGCAGGATATCACCCGAGCGCCGTTAGGCGCGGAGAATGTCAATGGTGCGCGACAGCATCTGGCGGGCGCTGTCGATCGCGTTCAGGTTGGCCTCGTAGGAGCGCTGCGCCTCGCGCATGTCCATCGCCTCGATGACTGGGTTGACGTTCGGCATCAGCACATAGCCGTCGGCGTCGGCCGAGGGGTGCGAGGGGTCGTAGCGCCGCTCGAAGTCCTTTTTGTCCACGTCGATCTTCGCGACGCGCACGGTGTCCACGCCCATCTGGCGGTCCAGCGCGTTCTGGAAGGTGACGACCTTGCGCCGGTACGGCAGATCGCCCGGCGTTTCCGCCGTTGTGTTCGCGTTCGCCAGATTCTCCGCGATGACCTTGAGACGGGTGCCCTGCACCTTCATGCCGGCCGCGGACACCGCCATCGACTTGTAGAGGTCCATGCCCTGTCTCCTGCAATTCCAACCGGGCCAAGCCGTCAGCCGCCGCTGCGGATGGCCGATTTGATCATGTTGACCTGCTTCTTGTAGAGGTTCGTGATGGTCTGGTAGTCCATGCCGGCCTGCCCGACCTTCATCATCTGCTCTTCAAGAATCACGTTGTTGCCGTCCGGCTTGGTCTCGTACGGGTTCCGCACCCGCTGCTGCTTGTCCATGCCGCCGACGCCCGCCGTACCCGACAGATGAGCGGCGTTGGTGGCCGTGGCCTGCAGGCGGCGGCTGTCGGACAGGGCGTCCCGAAAGGTGAAGGGCTTGAGATCCTGCCCCTTGTAATCCGGCGTGTTGGCGTTGGCGATGTTCTGCGACAGCACCTCCTGCCGCTGGGTCAGCCAGCCCATTTTGCGCGACATCAGCTTGAAGAGGCCGAGATTGCCGAGGTCCATGGCCAGATTCCGCTCAGGAGGCCCGCCGCAACGGCGCGGAGGCCCGGATGCACCCTCTCACGATGATGATCGGCGGTTTCAGTTAATGAAGCGTGAATGCACGCGGTCGGCGCATGGGCTGGACGGAGGGTTCGAACGTGCTAAGGTTGCGCGTGACAAAAACCTTCGCCGTTAGGCCGCCGACCATGACCTTGCTCGCCCGCATCGCCGCCGCCGCCCTGCTCCTCGCCGCCGGACCGGCCTTCGCCGACGGCGGCATCGCCGTGTCCGACGCCTGGGCGCGGGCCGGGACTCCGGGCGCGCGCACCGGTGCCGCCTTCATGACCGTCACCAACGGCGGGACCGAGTCCGACCGAATCGTCGCGGCGCAGTCTCCGGTCGCCGAGAAGGCCGAGTTGCACACCCATATGATGGACAACGGCGTCATGAAGATGCGCGCCGTGGACGCCATCGAAGTGTCGCCGGGCGAGCCCGCCGTGCTGCGCCCCGGCGGTCTGCACGTCATGTTGATGGGACTGAAACAGCCTTTGACCCAGGGCGGCCATTTCCCGGTGACCCTGACCTTCGCCAAGGCTGGCGCCGTGACGGTGGACGTGGCTGTCCAGGGCGCCGCCGCCATGGGTCCGGCCGGCGCGGAGGCGGCTCCCATGAACCATGGCGGAATGGACCATGGCGCCATGCACCAGCAAATGCACCAACAAATGAATGGGCAAATGCACGGGACGGCGCCACAGCCGGGCCAGTAAGCAGCCAGAATGGCTTCATGCTTCGTTAAGCATGTTCCTCCAGGATGCGCGGATCGACCTAGGCCATTCGGCAGGAAGCCCTTGTCCGCGCCGTCCTCGAACAATCGCCCTCTCCCGCGCCGCCCCGTGGCGGTGGCGCTGAAGTATGAGCTGGGGACGCAGTCCCTTCCCCGGATCGTCGCCACCGGCAAGGGCCATGTGGCCGAACAGATCCTGGAGTTGGCCTTCGCCAACGGCGTGAAGGTGCGCGAGGACGCCGACCTTGTGCAGATCCTGTCAGCGGTGGACATCGACAGCGAAATCCCCATCGAGGCGATCGCCGCCGTGGCCGAGATCCTGGCCTACGTCTACCGCGCCAACGGCACGGTCCCGCCCAACCCCGCCGAGCCCACACCCGACCGGGAGGCCCCGTGACCGCCGCCCTTCACCGCGACATCGCCGCCGTGGCCGCCGCGCTGGACGAGGCGCGTACCCAGGCCGACGCCGGCGCGCCCATCGACCTCGCCGGCCTGGAGGCGCGAGTCGCGGAGCTGTGCGCCGCCGCCGTGGAGACCCGCGACGCGACCGCCGCCCCTGGCCTGGAGGCGCTGCTTCGCGCGCTCCACTCGTTGGCGGAGTCGCTGACGCGCCAGCGCGACTCCATGGCCGCCGCCGCCGAGGGCCGGCCCGACCCGCACACCGCGCGCCAGCGCGCCGCCGCCGTCTACGGCCGCGGCGCCGCCCTGCCCGCTTCCGACACGACGCCTGAAGAGCCGTCCTGACCATGGGCCTCGACCAATACATCCAGTTCGTCTTCGCCCTCGCCTTCGTGATCGTCCTGATCGTGCTGGTGGCCTGGGTGATGCGCCGCATCGGGTTCGCCGGAATGGTTTCCAACCCGTCGCGCCAGCGCCGGCTGGGCATCGTCGAGGTGCTGCCGCTGGACGGCAAGCGCCGGCTGGTTCTGGTGCGGCGCGACGACCAGGAGCATCTGCTGCTGCTGAGCGCCGTCGGCGACGTGGTGGTCGAATCCGGCGCGCGCGGCGGCTTCCGCGGCGCGCTTTCGCTGGTGGACGCGCCGTCCGGCCGTTCCACGGAGGACAAGCCATGAGCCTGGGCAAGCGCCTTGCGCTGGCGGGCCTGCTCGCGCTCGTCATCGGCATCATCGGGGGCATCGCCGGAGGGCTGACCGCCGGGCCGGCGATGGCGCAGAGCATGACCTTCGACCTGGGCGATGCCGGCGGATCGACCACCGGGCGCATCGTTCAGATGATCGCGCTGATCACGGTGCTGTCGCTGGCGCCGTCGATCCTGATCATGATGACCGCCTTCACGCGCATCGTCATCGTGCTGTCCTTCCTGCGCTCCGCGCTGGGCGTGCAGCAGGTGCCGCCGAACACGGTGATGATGTCGCTGGCGATGTTCCTGACCTTCTTCGTCATGGCCCCGGTGTTCGAGCGCTGCTACACCCAGGGCATCCAGCCGCTGATCAACCAGGACATCGACGAGATGGAGGCCTTCCGCCGGACGGCCGCCCCCCTGCGCGAGTTCATGCTGAAGCACACCGGCGAGAAGGACCTGCGCCTGTTCATGGACATGGCGCGGATCGAGAACGTCGCCGACGAGGCCCAGACCCCTCTGCATGTCCTGGTGCCGGCCTTCATGATCTCGGAGATCAAGCGGGCGTTCGAGATCGGGTTCCTGCTGTTCCTGCCCTTCCTGATCATCGACATGGTGGTGTCGTCGATCCTGATGTCGATGGGCATGATGATGCTGCCGCCGACCATGGTGGCGATTCCCTTCAAGATCATCTTCTTCGTGCTGGTGGACGGCTGGTACCTGATCGCCGGGTCGCTCGCCCGCAGCTTCGGCACGCTGTAGCCCCCGCGCACTTCGTCGCAGGCGAAACCGGGCCGGGACGCGGGGTGCGGGTTCGGCTAGTATTGCCGACTGGAAACGCGTATGACGGTCGAACAGGTCATGCGCCATCCAACCGGCGCTGCTTCCATTGTTCGAGGCTTCTTCGTTCCCCGAACGGACCCATAACGGACCTCAGCCACTCCCCGACATGTCAGAAACGACCCTGAAAGCCGCGGCGCCCGACAAGGGCAAGCTGGCCGCGCTCACGCTCGGCGCCCTAGGCGTCGTCTATGGCGACATCGGCACGAGCCCGCTGTACACGCTGCGCGAATGCTTTTCGCCGGAACACGGTCTGGCGCTCACGCCGGAGAACATCATG
Source organism: Azospirillum mesophilum (assembly GCF_053470405.2). Taxonomy (NCBI): domain Bacteria; kingdom Pseudomonadati; phylum Pseudomonadota; class Alphaproteobacteria; order Rhodospirillales; family Azospirillaceae; genus Azospirillum; species Azospirillum mesophilum. Next base: position 59,659 of record NZ_JBPXMQ020000003.1, on the reverse strand, counting down.
GGCATCATGTCCCTGGTGTTCTGGGCGCTGATCATCGTCGTGACCGTGAAATACGTGTTCTTCGTCATGCGGGCGGACAACAAGGGCGAAGGCGGTATCCTGGCGCTGCTGGCGCTGGCGACCAACAGCCGCCCCGACGCCAGCGGAAGACTGTCCGGCCTGATGGCGATGGGGCTGTTCGGCGCCTCGCTGTTCTACGGCGACGGCATGATCACCCCGGCCGTGTCCGTGCTGTCGGCGGTGGAGGGGCTGGAGGTCGCGCAGCCGACGCTGGAACCCGTCGTGGTGCCGGTGACCGTCTGCATCCTGATCGCCCTGTTCGCGATCCAGAGCCACGGCACCGACAAGGTCGGCAGGCTGTTCGGCCCGATCATGGTCGCGTGGTTCGCGACGCTCGGCGTGCTGGGCCTGATCGAGCTGGTGAAGGAGCCGCAGGTGCTCCTGGCGCTCGACCCGCGCAATGCCGTGGCCTTCTTCCAGACGAACGGCTGGATCGGCTTCCTGGTGCTGGGTGCCGTCGTGCTGGCCGTCACCGGCGGCGAGGCGCTGTACGCCGACATGGGCCATTTCGGCCGCCTGCCGATCAAGGTGGCCTGGCTGACGGTGGTGCTGCCGTCGCTGCTGCTGAACTATCTCGGCCAGTGCGCGCTGCTGCTGAGCGACCCGGAGGCGGTGCGCAGCCCCTTCTACCTGCTGGCGCCGGAGTGGGGTCTCTACCCCATGATCCTGCTGTCCACCTGCGCCACCGTCATCGCCAGCCAGGCGGTGATCTCCGGCGTCTTCTCGCTGACCCGGCAGGCGGTGCAGCTGGGCCTGTGCCCGCGCCTGGACATCCGCCACACCTCCAACGAGGAAGGCGGCCAGATCTACATCCCGCGCGCCAACTGGGGCCTGCTGATCGCGATCATCGGGCTGGTGGTGATCTTCCAGTCCTCAAGCCGGCTGGCCACCGCCTACGGCATCGCCGTGACCGGCGACATGTGCATCACCACCGTCCTCGCGCTGGTCGTCGCGCACCGCCGCTGGGGCTGGGGCGTGCCGGTCTGCCTCGCGCTGGGCGCGCTGTTCCTGAGCGTCGACCTGTCACTGTTCATGGCGAACGCGGTGAAGATCCCGCACGGCGGCTGGGTGCCGCTGGCCATCGCGGCAATGGCGCTGGGGCTGATGTCCACGTGGCGGCGCGGCCGCGCCGTGCTGGCCCACCGGCTGGCCGAGGAATCGCTGCCGCTGGACAGCTTCATCAAGCGCCACGCGAAGTCCAGCGAGATCCAGCGTGTGAAGGGCACGGCGGTCTTCATGACCTCCAGCGCCGACACGGTGCCGATCGCCCTGCTGCACAACCTGAAGCACAACCAGGTCATGCACGAGCGCATCGTCTTCCTGACCGTGCTGGTGGAAGACGTGCCGCGCGTGCCCGCCAAGGACCGCGTGGTGCTGGAAGGGCTGGCCGACGGCTTCTACCGCCTGACCGTGCGCTACGGCTTCTCGCAGGAGCCGAACATCCCCAAGGCCCTGCGCCTGTGCAAGGCCTTCGGCCTGGAGTTCGACGTCATGTCGACCTCCTTCTTCCTGGGCCGCGAGACGCTGATCCCGCGCATCAACCCACACATGGCGCAATGGCGCGAGAAGCTGTTCGTGGTGATGTCCCGCACGGCGGTCAGTGCCACCGACTTCTTCAAGATACCGCCCAACCGCGTCGTGGAACTGGGCACGCAAGTGCAGCTCTGAGGCAAGAAAAAAGCCCCTTTCCAATGGAAAGGGGCTTTTTTGTATTTAGCTTTCGTAGGTTGGGTTGAGCGCACGCGAAACCCAACATCGCGGGCATGGGCACCGGGTGTTGGGTTTCGCAGCGTTCAACCCAACCTACGACGTTCCTTGACTCAATTGATCGCGGCGCTTTGCTTACCGCGGTAGTTCTTCAGGAACTTCTGGAACACGTCCACCTCGGCGACGCGGGAGCGGACCGTGTTCACGTCGATCAGGCCGAGTGCCTGTTCGGGACGCGTCAGGACGCGGAACGCGTCGGCGTCCGGGCCGGCGGCCATGGCGACGCCGAAGTCCTTGCGCAGCAGGCTCAGCCCCGTGCCGTCGCCGGCCAGCGCCAGGGCCACGGCCCGGTTCAGGACGAGCTGCGAACTGCCGGGGTCGAGCGGCTGGTTGCCGGTCGGGGCCGGGCCGATGATCTTGTTGAGCGCGAAGGCCGCCGCTTCCCACTTCTGGGAGCGCCAAGCGATGTCCACGCGCAGCAGGTTGGCCGGCTTGCTGTCGTCCTGGGCAAGCAGCAGCAACGCCTCATCGCCGCGCCCCATCTCGGCCAGCGCCTTGGCCTGCATCAACCGGCGCTCGCCGGCGAGGTCGGGCGGGATGTTCGGGACGTTGGACAGTTCCAGCGCCTGGAGCGCCAGCTCCGGCTTGTTGTCGAGCAACCGCACCGACGCCAGCCGCGTGCCGACGCGCGCCTTGTCCTGCCCGTTCAGGCGGTATTCCACCTGATGCTGGAGCAGGTCGGCGGCGCGGTTCAGCAGGTCCACGGCGATCAGCCGCTCGGCAAGCTGGCGGATCACCTCGTCGCCGGCCTCACCCACCGGGGTCAGTTCGCGGAACTGATCGTAGAGCTGGAGCGCGTCGATGGTCGGCAGCTTCTGCGCGCCGTCCTTGTAGAGATCGGCGAAGATGCGCGACATGTCGCGGGTGATGGCCTCGGCGCGCGGAGTGTCGGCGACCAGGGCGGCGGTCTCCTTCATGGCGTTGAAGCCGTCGGCGTACATGCCGGCGGCGATCAGCACCTCCCCCATGCGCTGGCGGACCTTCATTTCCAAATCGTCGCCGCGCCATGTGAAGGTCAGCCCGGCGAGCTGTTCGGCGGCCGCCGGCGGCGACATGCGCCCTTCCGCCAGTTGCAGGTTCACCAGCGCCAGCCCGGCCTTGGCCCGGTAATAGCGGTCCAGGCTGTTGAAGGACTGAGTCAGCTGCTCCAGCGCGCGGTCGGAGTCGCCGTTCTGGGCGTGGTAGAGGCCGCGCAGATACTGCACGTCCGGCCGCTCCTCCGCGTCCGACCCGCCCCGCTCGACGATGCGGTCGAGAAGGCGCTTGGCGAAGGGCGCGTCCTTGGTCTCCAGCGCGGCCTCGGCGGCACGGACCGCCAGCTTGGTCAGGATCGGGTCGGGGTAGCTGTTCAGGATAGGGGCGGCGGCTTTGAAGCCCGCCTGCGCCGCCGGCCAGTCGTTGCGGTCGGCCGCGATGGCGGCGCGCCACAGCGCGGCCTCGCTGTTGTTGGCGAGGTTCGGGTGGCCGAGGTCCTCCGCCGCGCCCTCCAGATTGCCGGCCAGCACGCGCGAGGCGCCGCGCAGGGCGCGGAACTCCGGCCAGCCCTCCAGGTCGGGCTGATTCTGCAGGAGCACGTCCATCATGCCCAGCGCCTCCTGCCCGAAGCCATTGGCGAAGTAGAAGCGCGCGAGGTCAAGCTGCGCCTTCGGCCGCTCCGAATCCGGGGCATTGACGATGGCGAGCTGAAGCTCCTGCCGCGCGTCGGTGTAGTGGTCGAGGTCGCCCTTGCGCCAAGCCGGCAGGTCGAACAGACGGCGCCCGGTGGGCGACGGCTTCGGGTCGGAGGGCGGAGTCAGGGCCGGCGTGACGGACGCGCCGCCCGGCTGCGGCAGCGCCGCCGTCCTGGTCGGCGCCGGAGGCTGGGCCGGGGGCGCGCCGGGGCGGACGCCGGTGTCGGCCATGGTGGACAGGTGCAGGCCGCCGGCCGTCGTCACCTCCACCCCCTCCTTCACCGGGCGAACGGTGACGTTGTCGGCGACAGGCCGCACGACGACGCCCTGGTAGGAGGGCAGGATCTCGACGTCGGCGTAGCGGTGCTGGTCGGGGATCGCGTTGCCGGGGACCGGCAGCGGCACGATCTGCAAACGGTCGCCCACGTCAGGGTCGGAGATCGTCACCACCGAGGCCGCGTCCCCCGCCCGCACGACCAGCCGCGCGCCGAGCAGGAAGTCCGGCTCCGGGTCGATGCGCAGTTCAAAGGGTGGCGAGCCGGTCAGGCGCGTCGTCGGCGTGATGCGCCACGTCGTGCCCTGGCGTTCGATGTTGGGCCAGATCATCTGGCCGATCTTGGTGCGGAAGGCGCTGCCGCCGGTCGCCGGCACCGGCTCGATGCCGCCCAGCATCTCGGTGCCGGTCCCGATGGCCTTGCCGGCGCCGATGGGCAGCGGCTTGTCGAAGACGATGTAGAGATGCCCGGCGCGCGGGTAGACGGCGATGGAGGCCGGGCCGCCCGCGTCGAAGACCAGCGCCGGTCCCTGCGTTGTTGCGGCCGGCGTCGGGGCCGCAGGCGCCGGGGCCGGCTTGGCCGCTGCGGCGTTGGCGCCGGTGGCGGTCGCGGCGGAGTTGGCCGCGACGGCGCTCCCCTCCTTCGGCGGCGGCGTGACGGGCGTCGGCGCGGGCGAGGCCGCCGGCTGCGGGCGCACGGTGGTCGTGGTGGCGCCGGGCGGCGGGGTCGCGGCCTGCTCCTGCGCCGGGGCGGGGTCGGTGGCGGGAAGCCCCTTGCGCGTGCCGGGGTTCAGCACCTCCAGCACCACCTGCTTGCCGTTTTTGCTGTCCTTGATCTCCGCGTCCGGCGGGGCGGCGAAGGTCACGGCCAGCGCGCCGTTCGGCTGGCGGTACTGCTCCACATTCTGGATGTTGCGCAGCTTCGCCTTGGCGACCGGCGCGAGGTCGGCGGCGCCGTTGCGGTTGAACAGCACCGTGACGGAGGAGCCGTCGCGCTGGACCGTGTAGTCCACCGCCGTCGGCCAAGTGAAGCTCATGCGGCTGTGCGACGCGTTGTCGTCCGCGCGCACCGCCACCTTGCCGGCGGACGGCAGGACGCCCTTGGCGTCGGCGCCCCCCGAGGATTCCGGCGCCGCCGGCTGGGAGGAGCCACGCAGCTGCGCCTGAAGCTCCGCCTGGGACGGCGCGGCGGCTTCGGCTTTTGGAGATTCGGGCCTGGAGGACTCGGCCTTGGCTGATTGGGGGGCCGCGGCGGAGGGCGTCAGGTCCAGGGCGACGGCGTTGCCGTTGCGGAAGCTCTTCAGCGCGACGGGACGCTTCAGGTCGAAGGTGACGGTCTTGCCATCGCCGCCGATGCGCACTCCGGACAGATAGTCGGGAAGCGCCGCCACGGCACGGTCCAGCGCCGCGTTGATCGGCTGGTCGAAGCTGATGACCAGGGCTTCGCCCTCGACCTTCGCGCTGTAGTCGACCTGCTGCGGCCAGTCGAAGACCACGCGCCCATAACCCTTGTGGGCGGCGGCACGCACGGGCACGTCGGCGGCCCGGGCTTCCGAAACGACGGCGGGCATGGCGGCAAGCAGCGCCGTGGCGGCCACGAAGCCGCACAGCCACCGCCGGTATGCCGGACCACCGCCCATCCGCCTCATTCCCCCGCCTTCACCCCGTCCGCCCTCGGCCCTTCGGTCCTGACCCCTTCGGCCTCGTCGCGCACGACGATGTCCACCCGCGCGCCGCCGGCGCTGACCGGCTCCGACATCATGCTGCGCGCCACGAGGTCGCGCTTGTACCCCGTTTCGCGCAGCGCCGCAGCTATCGCAACGGCGCGGGTCAGCGCCCGTTCCCAGGCCAGACCGTTGCCCTGGTCTTCCCGCTCCGCGTGGCCGACCACCTCGATCCGGTTGCCGATGCGTCCGACCGCAGCCCCCAGCAGGTACAGCACGCGCCGCCCCTGGTCGGTGAAGGTACCGCCGCTCGCGTCGAACATCACGACACCCGGAAGGCCAATGACCACCCGGTCATCCTCGCGCTGAACGTCCACCGACGCCAGATCTTCGTTCGCCGCCGTCTGCGTCCGCAGCAGCGCGCCGAGATAGTCCAGGTTCATCGCCGACAGCGATTCCACCGTGGCGGCGTTGAAGGCCGCCTTCGGCTCGGGCGCGGCGACGGACGGGGTCGTGGCGGTGGAGCGGGCCGACGCCGTCTGCGCCTGCGACAGCGCCTGCGACAGACCGGTCCAGCGCTGCGCCTCCGGCTCGCTCATCGAATACATCAGCACGAAGAAGGCGAGCAGCAGCGACATCAGGTCCGTGACGCTGATCAGCCAGATGGTGCGGCCGTGCCCGCCGCTGAGGTCCTCGGCCTTGGGGAGCTTCGGCATCCGGATCATCGGCGCCCTCCCCCAACCGGTCCACCCCCGGCCGGACCGGTGTAGTCGTCCGACGCGCGCAGGCTGAACAGGAATCGGACGGAGCCGGGGTCGCCGCGCTCGATGCCCACCGTCACCGCGTTGGCCGGGGCGCCGTCGGCGACCAGCAGGCGGGCCAGCGCGCCGGCGCGCGCCACCGGGCCGGGCGCCTGGCTGGACGTGCTGGTGATGCCGATCGCCAGCAGGGCGTCCAGTTCGATCCGCTCGCCGGGGCGCGTGTCCAACAGGCTCGCCGCGATGCGGTCGATCAGCCCCTGACGGTCGGGACGAAGCTCGGCGGTGCCGGGGATGAACAGCTCGTCGGCGGGAAGCCGCACCTCAAGCTGGCGGCCAGGCGTGACGCTTTCCACCTTCGCCACGGCGACGGCGGTCGCGAACAGCTTGCCCACGCCCTCCACCCACTGCACGGAAAAGACGGTGCCAGCGCGCGAGGCCACGGGGTCGGTGCGCTCGCGCAGGCGCGGGTCGATGAAGAAGGCGGGAAAGCTGCGCTCCAGCGAGCCCATCACCGCGCGCACGCGGTGAGTGGCCTGAACGGACTGAGCGTTCAGGACGATGAAGAACACAAGAAGCAGCAAGAACAGCGACAGCAGAAGGACGATGCTGCCGTTGTTCGGGTCCGTCCGGCCGCCCGTCGGGGCGAATCTTCCGTGGCCGGGCGCCGCCATGACCTAGTCGAAGCTCGCCAGCAGGCGATCGATCTCGTCCTGGTCCATGGCGCTGCTGGTCATCTGCGGGCCGTGCAGCAGCGCCGCCTCCGGGTCGTCGGCGGGGCGGCTGGTGGCGAAGTTGACCGTCTCGTGCTCGCCGGGCGCATGAGCGGCGGCGGCCGGGCGCGTGTGGTTCTGCCGCACCTCGTCGCCGAAGGCCGCGACGATCATGTCCACCTTCGATTCGATGTGCTTCAGCGTGCGCACCACCTTGGAAATGCGCTGGCCGGTGATGTCCTGGAAGTTGCAGGCCTCGAAGATTTTGGTGACCTGATCGGTCAGCTTCGCGGCGTTCTCCGGATCGACCTGCCCGGCAATGCCGGTGATGGCGTCACAGGCGTCGAAGATGGCGAAGGTCGCCTGCTCCGTCGCGCCCACCACGGCGTCCAGTTCGTCCGTCGCGTTGGGGATGTGCTGGTCGCGGATCTCCTCCGGCTGGAGCGCGGCCAGTTCGCCCTTCGCGTTCTCGATGAAGCGCGCGAGGTCCACCACCTCCTTGTAGAGGCGCAGGTCGGTGGCGGAAATGTCGCCGTCCATGGTGGCGAGGATCGTGCGGACGATGTCCGTCACCTCCTCGCGCGACAGCGGTTGCGCGGCTTCCGCGTGGGCAGCGTCGAGCTGCTGGCGCAGGAGCTTCTGTTCGGCGAGCGAGGAGGATACGGGCGGGGCCATGTGCGATCCGATGTCTTGTCCGGCTGCGTTCTCGTCCGGCTAGGTTCTTGTCCGGCCTGCGTGCGTTGGGTCCGTCGGCACGGTCCACGCACGGCCGGCCGACGCTGGGGTAGCCCAGGGTCGCGCCCTTGCACGGCAGCCGCCGACTCGGAGCTTTGTTAGCCCCTTTTAACCTAGTTTCGGACGGTTAACACGCGGTTAAGCGGCAGGAAACGGCTTGCTTTCCCCCTCTCCCCTTCCCGCCGGACGCGGGTCAGGAGGCGCATGACGATTGCGCTTACTTCGGCGACGAGGGCAGCCCGCGGCGTTCGACCAGGGCGGAGGTGACCTCCTTCGCCTTCACCGGGTCCATGGCGGCCAGGATGGGCGCGGTCTTGGTTTCCTTCATGCGCTCGATCACGCCGAGGAGGACGGACATGTCCAGTTCCTCGAAGATGCGCGCGGCCTCCTTGGGCTTCATCGTCTCGTAGATCTTCACGAGGCTTTCGAGCTGGGCAGCCTGCTTCTCGTCGCCCTGCCGCATCAGCTTCTGGATGTCGGAGCGGACCTTGTCCAGTTCCTGCACCTTCTGGTCGATGCGCTTCTCGGCGGCGGACAGCAGGGCCTCGCGCTGCTCCACCTCCTTGGTGCGGCGCTCGATCTCGGCGCGGCGGTCGGCAAAGTGCTGGAGCAGTTCCTCGTTCTTCACCGGCCCCAGCGCGGGGTTGTCCGGCGGCGGGGACGCGGCGGGAGCCGGCCCGTTGCTGGAGCCGCCCGGCGACGGGGCCTGCGCGACGGGGGATTGTGGCGGGCTGGTCTTCGGCGTGCTCGCCGCGACCTGAGTGGGCGTCGCGGTCGTGGTCCCCTGCCCTTGGGCCATCGTGGCCGGGAAGTCGGGGAAGCGTGCGTCGCGGGTGGCGACCCGCCACACGTCGCCAACGCGCACGCCGAGCATCAGCACCGCGACGAAGATCGTCACCGGCAGCACGCGGAAGCGCAGCCCCTGCATCCGTTCGCGCAGGCGTTCGGACAGCGGACGGCGCGGCACCGCGGGCTTGCGCGCCTTGCCTTTCGCCTTCGCCTTGGACTTGGCCTTCACGGACGGCTTTGCGGCAGCCTGTTGGGCGGCCACCTGAGCCGCTGCCGCCTGGGCCGGGTTGGCCGCGACGGAGGGGCTGGTGCGGACGCCGGTGGGCATAGCGCCGGCCGGACGGATCACGACCTTGGGTTCCTCTTTCGCAGCGGCGGAGGCGCCCCTCGCGGTGGGTGCGTCGCTCATCCGACCCCCTTGCCAGCGTTCTCGATGGCCTGAAGCAGTTCACGTTCGGCGCGGGACAGGCTTTCGCCCTCACGCAGGATGGAGTCGCGCGCGTCCGACGAGGCCGCCGTACGCCGCGCGGGTGGCTCGGCGCTGCGCAGCGAGTCGGCGCGCAGAGGATCCGCGCGCAACGCATCGGCCCGCAACGCATCGGCCCGCAGGAGGGGCGGCGCGTCGTCCTCGTCCTCGATCAGCGGGCGCGAGGCCACCGGCGGGCGGGCGCCAAGCCCGGACCGCGCGGCGGGGCGCGGCGGCGGGGCCGCCGGCTTCGGCCGGTCGCCACCGACCGTACCCAGGCGGTTGGCCATCGCGTCCGCAGCCTCGATCATGAATTCTAGCTCGTCGCGCAGGGTCTGCGCCTTGTTGACGGTGCGCTGGAGATCCTCGCCGGTGTCGTTGGCGGTCTTCTTCAGGCTGCGCACGCCAGTTTCGGCGCGCGCCATCGCCTCGTTGAGACCCTTGATGAGGTCCGCCATCTCACCGCGGCTCTCGCGCAGCTTGATGATCTCGCGGTTGAGGATGATTGCGTAGGCGATGGTCGTCGCCAGCAGGCCGACCAGAACCAGATCGAGGACGAGCGAGAGGGTCGCGCTCATAGCCGCATGACCTCCTGCTTGGGCAGTTCCCGCTCGATCCGCACGGCGATGTGGCCGCCCTTGCGGCCCATGCGGCCCTGGAACATGGAGACGTCGCCGCAGCGCAGCTCGATGGAGCCGTCGGGTGTGGCGTTCAGCAGGATGCGCGTGCCGACGCGCCAGTTGAGCACGTCGTGCAATGTCATCGTAACCTCGTCCAGCACCGCCGAGATGTCCACGTCGGTGACCAGCAGTTCCGACGCGAGGTGGGTTTCCCAGATCGAGTCGCGGCCGAACTTTTCACCCATGAACATCTGGAGCAGCAGCTCGCGGACGGGTTCCAGGGTGGCGTAGGGGATCATCAGCTCCAGCCGGCCGCCGCGATCCTCCATGTCGATGCGCAGCTTGACCAGCACCGCCGCGTTCGCTGGGCGCGCGATGGTCGCGAAGCGCGGGTTCGTCTCCAGCCGGTCGAAGCGGAAGGTGACCGGCGACAGCGGGTCGAAGGCGGCGGACAGGTCCGACAGCACCACATGGACCATGCGCTCAACGAGGTTGCGCTCGATGGTCGTGTAGGGTCGACCCTCGATGCGCATCGCCGCCGTGCCGCGCCGCCCGCCGAGCAGCACGTCCACGATGGAGTAGATCAGCGCGGAGTCCACCACCATCAGGCCGTAGTTGTCCCACTCCTCCGCCTTGAAGACGGAGAGCATGGCCGGCAGCGGGATGGAGTTCAGGTAGTCGCCGAAGCGCACCGACGAGATCTGGTCGAGGCTGACCTCCACGTTGTCGGACGTGAAGTTGCGAAGCGACGTGGACATCATGCGGACGAGGCGGTCGAAGACCACCTCCAGCATGGGGAGGCGTTCGTAGTTGACCAGCGCCGAATTGACCAGCGCCATGATGCCGGAGTTGTCGCCGTCCCCGGCCCCGCCCTGGTCGAAACCGAGCAGGCTGTCGATCTCGTCCTGGTTCAGGACGCGGGTGGAGCCGCCCCCGCCCATGTCGCCCATGTCGCCGACGTCGCCGCTGTCCTCCGCGAGCGCGGCCCATTCGGCGGCGAGCCGTTCCTCTTCGCTGAGTTCGTCGGTGTTGCTCATGCGTCGCCCTCGCCGCCCCGCCTACTGGACCAGCATTTCCTTGAACAGCACGTCCTTCACCTTCGTGGGTTGGGCGGCCGCGGTGATGCGCATCAGCAGTTCCTGACGCAGGCGGTACATGCCGGCCGACCCCTTCAGGTCCTCCAGCCGCAGTTCGCGCAGGTAGACCTGGAAGTTGTCGATGATGCGCGGCAGCACATGCTCGATGGCCGGCACATCCTCCCCCTTCGCGAGCTGGATGGAGATCTTGATCTTCAGGAAGGCCGGGCGCTTGCCGCTGCTGTTCAGGTTCACCAGCATGTCGGGCAGGTCGTAGAACACCGGGGCCGCGTGCGGGTCGGGCTGCGCCGGTTCCGCCGGGTGTTCGGTGTGCTCTTCCGCCTTCTTGCCGAGCAGCGAGTCCAGAAGGCCGCTGAAATACACGCCCGCCCCCGCGCCGACCAGCAGCACGAGCGGGAGAATGACGAACAGGACCAGTTTCTTGCCGCTGAACTTCTTGCGCGGCAGGCCGTCGGTCGAAAGTTCGCCGGCGTCGTCTTCAGCGTGCGCGGTCATGGAATCCTAAGCGCGAGCGGTCGCGGGCATGTTCGCGGGCATGGCTTTGCCTACACTCGACACCCTATCTTTCGGATAGTTAACAAAGCCTTTCGACGCCCCGGCGGGGCCTGTGACCGAACGGCAACCTACGCGCTCCAGCCGCGTCCGGCACGGAAATTGAGTGGGGCTCCGGTGGAGAACTCTGTCCCGAGGGAGGCCCCGCACCCGCAAGCCTGTTCCGACGCCCGTTCCGATTCCCCAAAGCCCGCATCACGCCCGGAATCCGCCCCTGCCCGCGGACGCCGCGCGCCTGCGCCCGCCCTTCGGCGGAGTGCGTTGCCCCGCACCCAGTCGGCGTGCCGGGAACGGGACCGCTTTGCCCGGTTGGACCGGCAGAGCTTTCCGACCCGGCGGCAGTTCTTGCCCGGCAGGCGATTCCGCAACGGCGCCCCATCCATGGTCCACGCCCGGAATCCGTCCGGAGTCCGGCGGGAGTCCGCCTTCCCGGAATTTGGCACAGGCCGTGCAATGCTGTCGGTGCCGGTCGGGAAGGCCCGCCGGCCCGAGATGGAAGAGGTCGCCGATGGAAACCCCGACTTACGTTTCGCTGTCGCGTCAGATGACCCTGCGTCGCCAGTTGGACGTCATTTCGAACAACATCGCGAACATGAACACCACGGGCTTCAAACAGCAGCGCATGCTGTTCACGGAGTTCCTGGAGCGTCCTGGCATGCACGAGCAGGTCAGCTTCGTGCAGGACCGCGCGGTGGTGCGCGACCTCTCGGTCGGCGGCATGACGCAGACCGGCAACCCGCTGGATCTGGCGCTGACCGGCCACGGCTACTTCATGGTCGATACGGCGAACGGCCCCCGCTACACGCGGGCCGGAAACTTCCAGCTGAACGACCAGCGTCAGTTGGTGGACGCCGGCGGCCTGCCGGTCCTGTCCGACGCCCGCCAGCCCATCACCATCCCGGACGGGGCTCGCGACATCAAGGTGACCGGCGACGGCACCATCGCCACCGAGCTTGGCCCGGTCGCCAAGCTGAACATCGTGACCTTCAAGAACGAGCAGCTGATGATCGAGGTCGGCGCCGGCCTCTACGTCACCGACGAGGAGGCGCAGCCGGCCCCCGCCGACACGAAAGTGGCACAGGGAATGCTTGAGGGATCGAACGTGAAGCCGGTGGTGGAGATGACGGCGATGATCGACATCCAGCGCCAGTATCAGAACAACCAGAAGATGATCGACAACGAGCACGAGCGCATCCGCAACGCCATCCAGAAGCTGGGCCGCACGGCCTGACCACTTGACCTAAGGAGTACGGACCATGCGCAGCCTCGCCATCGGCGCCACCGGGATGATCGCCCAGCAGCTCAACGTCGAAACGATCTCGAACAACATCGCCAACTCGACGACCACGGGCTTCAAGAAGCAGCGCGCCGAGTTCCAGGACCTGCTGTACCAGAACTTCCGCCGCATCGGCTCCACCTCGTCGGACGCCGGCACCATCGTGCCGACCGGCGTGCAGGTGGGTGCGGGCGTGCGCGTCGCCGCGGTCGCCCGCGTGCTGGAGCAGGGCAACCTGACCGTCACCGACAACAAGCTCGACCTCGCGGTCAACGGCTCCGGCTACTTCCAGGTGACGCTGCCGAGCGGCGACACCGCCTACACCCGCGCCGGCAACTTCAAGCTGTCGCCGGAGGGCATCATCGTCACCGCCGACGGCTACCCGCTGCAGCCGAACATCACCGTGCCGGCCGAGGCCGTGGATGTCGCCATCAACCCGTCGGGCGAGGTTCTGGTGAAGCTCGACGGGCAGGTGCAGCCGCAGAACGCCGGCCAGATTCAGCTCGCCACCTTCGCCAACGCCGCCGGCCTGGAAGCCATCGGCGACAACCTGTTCCTGCAAACCCCGTCGTCGGGCCAGTCGGTGACCGGCAACCCCGGCGCCCCCGGCTTCGGCCGCGTGACGCAAGGCGCGCTGGAGACGTCCAACGTCAACATCGTGCAGGAGATCACCACCCTGATCTCCGCCCAGCGCGCCTACGAGATGAACTCCAAGATCATCAAGACCACCGACGAGATGATGCAGCAGGCCACCCAGATGCGCTGATGGCGCGTTCTAGCCCGCCTGCCTGACCGAAGGACCCGCCGCCATGTCCCGCCTCGCATCCCTCTTCCTCGGCACCGCGCTCGCCGTCTTCATCGGCGCCCCGGGTGCGCTGGCCCAGCCGTCGGTGGCCCAGCCATCGGAAGGCCCGGCCGCCTCGGTCGCACCGGCCGCCGTCGTCACCTATGGCGCGACGCATGTCGAGGCGGCGCTGTCGGAGGCGCTGGCCCGCCACATCTCCGTGGGCCGCCTGCAGATGGAGCTGGACAACCGGCAGGTCGAGCTGCGCGCGCCGCAGGGCGCCGGCAGCCTGACGGTGGAAAACCTCTACTACAATCCGGTCCAGGGCCGCTTCGCCGCCGAACTCGTGGTGGCCGACACCCGCCCGACCGTGCGCCTGCCGGTGGCCGGCCGCGCCTACGGCGTCGTGCAGGTCCCCGTAGTGACCCGCCGCATCGCCCCCGGCGACGTGATCTCCGCCGCCGACGTTGACTGGCAGGACGTGCGCGCCGACCAGACCGGCAGCGACATCGCCGCCACCGACGCTCAGCTGATCGGCATGACGCCCAAGCGCGGCGTCCCGGTGAACCAGCCGGTCCGGCTGCGCGACCTCCAGTCGCCGCGCCTGATCGACAAGGGCGCCCTGGTCACCATCACGCTGTCCACGGAGAACCTGTCGCTGTCGGTCCAGGGCAAGGCCCTTCAGGACGGCGGCCGGGGCGACGTGATCCGCGTCGTCAACACCCAATCCAACCGCATCGTCGAAGCGACGGTCGCCGGCCCCAACATGGTCGCCGTGGCAAAGCCCGGCGTGATCGCGAAGTAAGGAGAAAGCTCCCATGTCCGCCAGCCAGCCCATCGCCCGCACGGCTTTCCGCTTCGCCCTGCTCGCCGCCGTCGCCGCCGGCCTGCCCGCCTGCAACGCCATGTCCCGCGTGGCCGACATCGGCTCCGCGCCCGAGCTGACCAAGATCCAGGACCCGCACGCGCAGCCCGGCTACCAGCCGGTCAGCCTGCCGATGCCGACCCCGCTGCCGACCGAGCGCAACCCCAACTCGCTGTGGCGCAACGGATCCAAGGCCTTCTTCAAGGACCAGCGCGCCGCCAAGGTGGGCGACCTGCTGACCGTGGACATCCAGATCAACGACCAGGCTCAGATGAACAACGAGAGCAAGCGGTCGCGCGACAATTCCGACAAGGCGGGCATGCCGAGCCTCCTCGGCTTCCAGACCAAGGCGCTGAAGCGGGTCCTGCCCGACGACGTCAGCGCCGACAGCCTGGTCGACCTGTCCAGCACCACCTCGAACGACGGCAAGGGCGCGATCAACCGCAAGGAACAGATCACCCTGAAGGTCGCCGCCCTGGTCACCCAGACCCTGCCCAACGGCAACATGGTCATCCAGGGCCGCCAGGAGGTCCGCGTGAACTACGAGGTGCGCGATCTCGTCATCACCGGCGTGATCCGGCCCGAAGACATCACCGCCCAGAACACCATCAGCTACGAAAAGGTCGCCGAGGCCCGCATCTCCTACGGTGGCCGCGGCCAGATCACCGACGTGCAGCAGCCCCGCTACGGCCAGCAACTGTTCGACATCATCATGCCCTTCTGATCGCCCACCCCACCTCTGTAGGCAAAAAGGGCCGGCAGCTTCTGCCGGCCCTTCGGCATGCCTTGCCGGGAGAAGCCTAGCGCTTGCCATTTAACGCGCAGCGTTATATCTTCAACCCGTGATCAAGAGCTTCCGCGACAAAGACACCGAACAGCTTTTCAGCCATGGATCGGTGAAGCGATTTGCCGGTATGGCAAAAGTGGCGACGCGCAAGCTCGACATGCTCGATGCGGCCACGGCGCTCGACGACTTGCGTTCTCCGCCAGGGAATCGGCTGGAAGCGCTCAAGGGCAACCGCGCCGGACAACACAGCATTCGGATCAACGACCAGTGGCGCATCTGTTTCGTTTGGCAAGACGGCGCCGCCTGCGATGTTGAGATCGTCGACTACCATTGAACCATAGGAGGCGACATGCGGATCAAGACTCATCCCGGCGAAGTGCTGCGCGAGGAATTCATGGAACCGCTCGACCTGTCCGCCAACGCGTTGGCCCTGGCTTTGCGGGTGCCGGTGACCCGCATCACTGAAATCCTTCACGAGCGGCGCTCGATCACGGCCGACACGGCCTTGCGCCTGGCCCGCTATTTTGGGACGACTCCTGAGTTCTGGCTGAACCTTCAGTCGGCGCATGACCTGTCGACCGTCGCGGTTCAGCGTGGCGCGGAAATCGAACGGGATGTCCACCCTCGGGCCGCCTGAGCCACCCTCCAACACCTCCAACGCCAAAAGCCCCCCGCCGTTGCCGGTGGAGGGCCTTATGGAAAGCGTTGTTCTTCGACTCGCGCGTCCTCGCGGATGCGTGCGTCAGCCGTCCGGGCGGTCAGTCGTCGCGCTGGGTGCGCTCCATGCGCTCGTGGCGCTCCTGGGCTTCCAGGCTCAGCGTCGCGATGGGGCGGGCGTCCAGGCGGCGGACGGAGATGGGTTCGCCCGTCTCTTCGCAATAGCCGTAGGAGCCGTCCTGGAGCCGTTCCAGCGCCGCGTCGATCTTTGAGATCAGCTTGCGCTCACGGTCACGGGTACGGAGTTCCAACGCCCGGTCGGTCTCCGCCGACGCGCGGTCGGCGATGTCCGGTTCCTGAATGCCGCCTTCCTGGAGGCTGTTCAGCGTTTCGTTGGATTCCGCCAACAGCTCTGCGCGCCAGCGCAGCAGCTTCTGGCGGAAATACTCCCGCATCACGGGGTTCATGAACTCCTCGTCGTCCGACGGAGAGTAGTTCTTAGGCAGGAGCGGCGACGTCATCCGAGAGCATCCAACGCAAAAGGGTGATCCGGGCGGCGCGGAGTATAGGTAGCGAAATCGCCATCCGCAACCCTGCGGTTCGCCCATCGGAGCGCGAACAAGCCCTTGGAGAAGCGGAATTTTGCTGCGCCGGCCGGAGGGCCATGGCCGTCCCTGACGAACGGCCGATGCCGAAGGGCAGAGCCCTGGGTCGGACGCGGCCGGTCAGGGGGTGTATTTCGCGAGTTCGACCTGGGCGCGCAGATCGATCTGGTCGAGAATTTCGGCCAGATGGGGGTCGTCCACATGGACTCGGCGGGACTGCACGACCTTGGCGAGATCCATCAGCTTCTGGACCGGCATGGTGCCGGCCAGCAGGCCGTGCTGGATCTCCTCCAGCTTGTCGAGCATGTCCTGCGCGCGCATCTTGCCGCGCGAGGCGCGGGCCGTCGCGTCGTCGACCTCCTGCAACGCCAGCACGCTGGCGATGCCGGCCAGCGGCGCGGCCGCGTGCACGCCCGCCGCAGGATTCGTCTCGCTGACGAGCTGCTTGGCGAACGATGCGCCGGACGAGCCCTCGGCCTTTCCGGTACGCCGGACCGAGGAGCTGCCGCGAAGTTTTCCGGGGCCTTCGACTTTCATGTTCCGTGCAACCGGTTTCGGTAATGCTCGTACTCTAGATGGATGTACCTTAACATCTGGTCAAGGCTTGCCGCAATCGGGCAAAAATTGCCCTGTTTGCGTGACATAAAGTGGCTGAAAGCGGTGCGTTTTTCCGGCCTTTTCCATACCGGCCGCACGAATCTCGCCGCCTCCCCTTGCCGAGTCCCGGCAGCCACGCACTGGCACGGCATTTGTATGAGCAGGAACGTCCGTTGAGGAGTGTTCCCGCCATGCCGACCAAAGCCGCCGCCCTGCTGCTCCGTGCCGCCGTCGTCCTGCTGTCCGCCCTGATCCTGGCGCTGCCGCTACCGGCCGCCGCCTCGTCGGCGCGCATCAAGGACGTGGTGGACGTTGAAGGCGTGCGCGACAACATGCTGATCGGCTACGGCCTCGTGGTCGGCCTGAACGGCACCGGCGACAGCCTCAACAACTCCCCCTTCACCGAGCAGAGCCTCGTCGGCATGCTGGAGCGGATGGGCGTCAACACCCGCGGCACCAACCTGCGCACCAAGAACGTGGCGGCGGTGATGGTGACGGCGACGCTGCCGCCCTACTCCGCCCAGGGCACGCGAATCGATGTGACGGTCTCGGCCATGGGCGACAGCAAGAGCCTGCTGGGCGGCACGCTGCTGGTCACGCCGCTGCTGGGCGCGGACGGCGAGGTCTACGCCGTGGCGCAGGGGCCGATCGCCGTGTCGGGCTTCTCCGCCCAGGGCCAGGGCGCCAGCGTGACGCGCGGCGTCCCGACCTCCGGCCGCATCTCGTCCGGCGCCATCGTGGAGCGCGAGATCCAGTTCTCGCTGGCCGAACTGCCGGTGCTGCGCCTGAGCCTCCGCAACCCCGACTTCACCACGGCCCAGCGCGTGGCGACGGCCATTAACATCCAGCTTCGGGGCAACCGGGCGCAGGCCACCGACCCGTCGTCGGTCCTGCTGAACGTGCCGGAATCGCGGCGCGGCGACATCGTCGGCCTGATCACCGAGATCGAGCAGCTGCGCATCACCCCCGATCAGGTCGCCCGCGTGGTGGTGGACGAGAAGTCCGGCGTGATCGTGATGGGCGAGAACGTGCGCATCTCCACCGTCGCCATCGCCCAGGGCAACCTGACCATCCGCGTCACCGAGACGCCGCAGGTCAGCCAGCCCGGCCCCTTCAGCCAGGGCCAGACCGCCGTCGTACCGCGCACCGACATCCAGGTGGACGAACAGTCCAACAACCGCCTTGCCGTCATGAATTCCGGCGTGACGCTGCAGGAGTTGGTACAGTCCTTGAATGCGCTGGGGGTGGGCCCGCGCGACATGATCTCGATCCTGCAATCGATCAAGGCCGCCGGTGCCCTGCAAGCGGAAATCGAGGTGATCTGATGGACACGGCCCTCCCCCTTTCCAACCTCGCCAGCCCGCGCATCCCGCCGCTGGCAGAGCGCGCCCAGCAGAAGCAGGGGCTGGGCCTCGACCAGGGCTGGTCCGCCCGGACCGCCGTCCGCTCCGACATCGACGACAGCAAGGTCGATCCCGCCAAGCGCGCCCAGATCCGCAAGGCCGCCGACGACTTCGAGAACGTGTTCGTGTCCCAGATGCTGGGCCACATGTTCTCGGGCATCGAGGTGGACGAGACCTTCGGCGGCGGCCACGGCGAGGAGATGTTCCGCTCGATGCTCACCGATCAATACGCCCATCAGGTCAACCGCCGTGGCGGCTTCGGGATCGCCGATCAGGTGTACCGCGAGCTTCTGCGCGCTCAGGAGGGCAGCCATGGATAAGGTCGACGTCCGTTTCCCGCAGCCGGGCAAAAAGGCCCAGCCTGCCCTGCCGAAGAACGCCGAGGAGCGCGCCACCGCCCTCGTCGAGCTGATGGGCCGCCTCGCCGCCCATTTGCAGCGGGAAACCGCAGCCGTGCGGCGCCGCTGCTCCACGGCGGAACTGGCGCGGCTGGCCAAGGAGAAGCAGCCCATGACGCTGGTCTACGAGGAGGTGTCGCGCCTCCTGCGGGTGGACCGCGAGGGCATGGCCAACCTCCCCGACGAGACGAAGGCCAGGCTGCGCGAGGCAACCCGCGCGCTGTACGAGGCCTCGGCCGACAACGCCGACACCCTGCGCCGCAACGGCGAGGCCCAGAAGATCCTGGTGGACACGGTGGTCGACGCGATCAACCACGCGCGGCAGACCACACCGGTGGCCTATCCGGCCAGCCGCACCTACGTCGCGCCGAAGCGCGGGCCGGCGACCGCGGCCACGCTGAACAAGCAGCTTTGACCGTCCCAACCCGCTGACCGGAAGGGCCGCCGTTCGGGCGGCCCTTTTTCTTTTGCGCGCGGCAAGAAGCACCCCGCCACCCGGCGGATTTTGCCGCCCCCCGGCGGGAACTGCCGGGCTGGACGCTTTCCAGCGGATTTTCCCTGCCGGGTCAGGGCCTTTGGCGCGGGCCGGAGTTGGCCCGGCAGTTGCTTGGAACGGACAGCGCACCGCTGGCTTGGGGAAACCGTTCCATGGACATCCAATCGAACATCGCGTCGTCCTCCGCGTTCGACGGCCTGGGCCAGAACAAGGCGACCGGCCAGAGCGGCGCCCCCCGCACCGACATGTTCTCGTCCCTGATGGACCGGCTCCTCAGCGAGAGCGCTGCCCGCCGGCGCGAGCAGGAGCAGGAAGCCGCCGGGGCGGCGGAGCGCAAAGCCCCAGTGCGCGCCGAACCGCCGAAGCCGCGCCACGCGCCCCAGGCCGCCGCGCCGAAGCCCCAGGCGCCCCGCAAGGATGAGCCCCCGCGCGCCGAGAACCAGACCGCCGCCAAGGCCGACGCCACGGACAGCCAAGCCTCGCGCACCGCTGAAACGGCCGAGCGGAAGGACGCCGAAAAGGCCGAACACGCCGACCGCAAGGACCAGAACGCCGAGACCAAGGACGCCGGAGCCAAGGAAGCTGGGGCGGCCAGGGATGCCAAGGCGGCCCAGACCAAAGGGGCGTCGAGAAAGGAATCCGAGGCCAAAGGCGCCAAGGACGCCAAGGCCAAGGAAACCAAGGCAACGGACGACGCGGCGGCGGCGGACACCGACGATGCGTCGGCCGACGGCCAGGATGGCGCCATCGACGCGGCGGCCACAGACGGCCAGACGGACGCCACGGCCAGCGCCACCACGGACGAGGAGCCGGCGGAGGACTCCGACGATGGCGACATCGTGGAAATCGACGTCGATGTCACCATCACCGAAACCGTGATCGAGGTGGTCGGCCCCGATGCCACCCGCAAGCTGACCGATGTGCAAGCCACGCTGTCGCTGGGCGTCTCCGCGGGCTCCGACACCACGGACCAGACCGACACCACGACCGGTGACCCTACGGCCGAAGACGGCGTGGCCCCTGTGGATGCCGCCCAACCCGGCAAGGCCACCGATCCGGCCGCGCAACTTGCCGTTCAGCTCGCGGCAGCCCAGAACGGCGCCCAGACTGCCGCTACCCAGGCGGCGGGCAAGGACGGCGTGCAAGCCATGCCGGGACAGCCGCCAACCGCTGACTCCGCCGATCCGGCCGCGCGCAAGGGCGCTGAACACGCCGGGAAGCCGGGCGGCCTCAAGGCTGGCGACGCGAAGCCGGGCGAACGGGTCGCCGACGGCCTTCCCTCCGGCGAGGGCATCAAGCCCGAAGACCTCAAGGCCGCCATGAACAAGGCCGCCGAAGCCAAGACCGCGGAAGCCAAGCCGGCTGAGGGCGGTGATGGCTCCGCCAAGGGCGCCGATCTTCCCACGGACGACGACGTTGCCCTGCCCCAGAACCTCGCCGACCTCGCCGCCGCGAAGGCGAAGGGCGTGGAGAAGGCCGGGCATAAGGGCGATGCCGACGCCGGGACCAAGGGCGACGGCCAAAATCCCGCCAACACCCCGATGCCGACGCCGCAGCCCCAGGCGCCGCAGACTCAGGCAGCCGACTCGGTGAAGAGTGCGGCCGAGAACGCTTTCCTGGCCGCCACGTCCGGTGCCGCCAAGACCGCCGCCACCGAGGCGACCGACGCCGCGAAACCGGCCGAGTCCGTCAGCGCCAGCAACCCGATCTCCACCCACCCGGCGCTGGCCGCGATGGAAGCCCCGCACGCCGCCAACGGGGTGGACGCCCCGCCGGCCCTGGCGCATCTGCGCCCGTCGCGCGGCTCGGCCGGCCTGCCGATGGGCGTTCAGGAACAGGTGGCTGTCCACGTCCAAAAGAACGTCTCGGACGGCAACGACCAGTTCACCATCAACCTGCGCCCGGTCGAGATGGGCCAGATCGACATTCGGCTGGAGATCGGCCCGGATGGTCAGGTCAACGCCCATGTCGCCGTGGAAAAGGCCCAGACGTTGGAACTTCTCCAGCGCGACAGCCGCAATCTGGAACGCGCCTTGCAAGACGCTGGACTGAAGGCGGACAGCAACAGCCTCAACTTCAGCCTGCGCGGCGAGGGCGGCAACCCGTTCCAGGACGAGGGACGGCAGGGCGGCTCCGGGCGGCGCGGCCGCGGCCTGGCCGGCGGCGGTGGCGAGGTCGAGGACGCGCAGGCCGCCTACACCATGACGCTGGCCCCCGGCCGCGTCGACATCCAAGCCTGATCAGCCCAGCTCCAGCCGAAGGACGACCACCATGACCACCACCTCCACCGACTACGGCAGCAGCTGGAACCTGACCAACAACAGCGCGTCCAAAAACAGCGCGTCCAAGAGCGGCACGTCGAACACGACCAAGTCGTCCGACAGCTCCGGCACGTCCGGCACGAAAAAGACGGCTGACGAGCAGAAGCTCGACACCGCGGCCAAGGGGCTTGGCGACAATTTCCAAAGCTTCCTGAAGCTGCTGACGACACAGATGCAGAACCAGGACCCGACCAAGCCGATGGACACGAACGACATGACCCGGCAGCTGGTCGACTTCGCGAACGTCGAGCAGAACATCGGCACCAACAGCCGCCTGGACAAGCTGCTGAAGCTCCAGGGTGCGTCCACGGCCTCGACCAACCTCGCCTACCTTGGCCGCACGGTCGCCTTCAAGGGCGACAGCTTCGACTACGCCCAGGGCATGACCGAGGCCCCGCTGGGTTACGAGCTGGAGAAGTCGGCGAAGTCGGTGCGCGTGGACATCCTGGACAGCAAGGGCCGGACGGTCCGCTCCATGAAGGGCGAGACGGAGGCCGGCACCCGGCACGTCGTCAATTGGGACTTCAAGGACGACAACGGAAACGCCGTGCAGCCCGGCACCTACAAGCTCAACATCGCGCCGGTGTCCGACAAGAAGGACGACACCATCAAGGCGACGACCTACACTTTCGGCACGGTCCACGGCGTCGGTTCCGACAAGTCCGGCGAGACGGTCGTCAGCGTCGGCACCCAGGATGTCCTGCTGTCCGACATCGACAAGGTCTACTGATTTCCCCGCTCCCCTCCTGCCCATGTCTGGGATGGATCGGGCGGGAGGGAAATTGCCGTGACATCGCGCGAATCCCCCTCCCGGAAGCTTTAGACCTGAAACATTAACCCTATCGTTTAGGCTTTTGTTAAGTCGGGAGAGGTACGGTACCACCAAATCGTGGAATACACTGCTGATGGTGGAGCGTCCGCGCATGTCATCTCGCGAGCTTGAATTAAGCGACGATGGCTCCAGTGGAGCGTCGGTCATCGGTCCAGCAGGGCGACCGATGACGGAAAACGATCTGCCCCCGCCCGACACCAAGCGCTGGGTCATGCGGCGCAAGGCGGAGGTTGTTGCCGGTGTGCGCTCGGGGCTGATCAGCCTTGAGGAGGCATGCCGTCGCTACACCCTGTCGGTGGAGGAGTTCCTGTCCTGGCAACGGCTGATCGACAGCCACGGCATGCGCGGCCTGCGGGCCACGCGGCTGCAGGACTATCGCGGCAACCAGCCGGCGCCCGTGCGCTCGCGTATGGCCAGCACCGCCGCGGAATAGCCGCTTTTCCAATCCCCGCCTCGCCGCCCCGCCGATGAGACCGTCCGCCGCAGGCCCGCCCTGCGGCGTCGATGTTTTATGGCCTAACATGGTGTTTCGGCTGCGTTTCTAATCGCTCCTCGACGAATCGGACGGCGTACAGGCGGCCTCGATCAGCGTGTCCGCTGTCGTGGCAACGGTAGCTCCCCGGTCGTCGGACTCCAGCGTCTGGCCGCCGACATAGGCCCCTTCCATCAAAAGCTGAAGCTGCCCGGCCAGCCGATCGGGATCGACCGCACCGGCCGCCGCCGCGAGGTCGCGCAGCCGCTCGCGCACCTTGCGCTTGTGCGCGAGGGACAGGGCG
Organism: Azospirillum mesophilum; assembly: GCF_053470405.2. NCBI lineage: Bacteria > Pseudomonadati > Pseudomonadota > Alphaproteobacteria > Rhodospirillales > Azospirillaceae > Azospirillum > Azospirillum mesophilum. The sequence goes on along the minus strand of NZ_JBPXMQ020000003.1, from coordinate 36,697 downwards.
CGGCCGGGGTGGTCGGGCTCCCGGAACTCCACGGCGGCGTTGATGAAGGGGCAGCCGCGGAACTTCGGATGCACGATCCAGTGTCCGAGCGAAACGAACAGGCCCTTCAGCTGCGCCTTGGGATCATCGGGCGTGCGCGCGGTCACGCGATCCCACCAGGACCAGAACGTCCGCTCGATCTCCTCCAGATACGCGCATACCAGATCATCCTTGGACGCAAAGTTCCGGTACAGACTCATCTTCGCCACGCCGGAGCGGGCGATGATCGTGTCCACCCCGACCGCGCGTATGCCCTCGCGATAGAACAAATCAGCCGCCGTTTCCAGAATCCGGTCCCGCGCCGGCTTGTGCCCCTCACCCGCCATATCCGCGCCCACCCCCGCAACAACCGCCCATTTTGGCTGGTTGACAATGAGACAGACCTGTCTCTACCATCTTCACAGATGAGACAGACCTGTCTCTAACATAGTCGCATTCAAACATAGTCGCACTCGGGCCGCCTTGGAAGCGGCCCGCAACACCATGGAGGACCCTGACCGATGCGCTATCTGGACGACCTGACCCCCGGCGACCGGTTCCCCGGCGGCCCCGTGACGGTGGCGGAGGAGGACATCATCGCCTTCGCGCGGCAATTCGACCCGCAAGTCTTCCACCTGGACGCGGAGGCGGCGAAGGACACGGTGTTCGGCGGGCTGGCGGCCAGCGGCTGGCACACGGCCGGCCTGACCATGCGCATGATCGTGACGGGTGAGGGACGGCTGGCCGGCGGATTCGTCGGCATGGGAGTCGAGGAGGTGCGCTGGCCCAAGGCGACGCGCCCCGGCGATACGCTGCGCATCGAGAGCGAAGTCCTGGAGGTCCGCCCCTCCGACAAGCGCCCGGACCGGGGCATCGCCCGCGTCCGCACCACGACCTTCAACCAGAAGGACGAGGTGGTCCAGGTGATGACCGCCAACCTGCTGGTGCCGCGCCGCGCCAACGCCGAAGCGGCAGCCGACTGACACGGAGCCCAAAATGCACAAAGGGCCGCCCGAGGGCAGCCCTTTTGTGTGCAGCGTCACTGATTTGTTTGGGAATGGTGGGCGCACAAGGACTCGAACCTTGGACCCGCTGATTAAGAGTCAGCTGCTCTACCAACTGAGCTATGCGCCCATTCCCATGCAGGCTTTCAAACCTGCCGGCGAGGACGTGATGGTGGGCGCACAAGGACTCGAACCTTGGACCCGCTGATTAAGAGTCAGCTGCTCTACCAACTGAGCTATGCGCCCATCACGTACTCAACACCGAGGGCGGTTTATCGTCTCTGCCTTGCGGTTTCGACTACCTTCCCGCCCGGCCAAGCCGTTGTCCCGGCCGGTGTGGCGCGGTTTATAACGAAGGCTCCGGGGCTTGTCGACACCAAAATGGATAGGCCCGTCATTTTTTGTGTACGCTCCCCGAAGCGGGCATTATCACCCCGCGACGGGTGAGGAAGGGACACAAGATGCAGGGCTGGACCGAGGGTTATGTGGGCGGAATCGACTATATCCGGGCCTTCTACCGGGAGCTGTCGCCCGCCCTGCTGTCCTTCGCGCTGGTGCTGCGCGGCTGGCGTCCCCCGGCGGCGCTGGACGGTCCTTTCGCCTACGCGGAACTGGGCTGCGGCCACGGCCTGACCAGCGCGGTGCTGGCGGCCTCCCACCCCGCCGCGCGGTTCGAGGCCATGGACTTCAACCCCGCCCACATCGCCGGCGCCCAGCGCCTCGCCGCCGAGGCCGGGCTCGGCAACGCCGCCTTCCTGGAGGAAAGCTTCGCGGACTATGCCGTCGGCGGGGCAAAGGATATGGACATGGTGGCGCTGCACGGCGTCTGGTCCTGGGTCAGCGCCGAGAACCGCGCCATCCTCGTGGACCTGCTGCGCCGCCGGCTGAAGCCAGGCGGGCTGGTCTTCGTCAGCTACAACGCCCTGCCCGGCACGCTGGCCTACATGCCGCTGCGCCGCATCCTGGTGGAGCACGCCGCCGACCGGCCCGGCGAGCTGCCGGAACGGATCGAGCAGGCGGTGGGTTTCGCCGGGAAGCTCGCCGCGCTGAACGCCGGCTGGTTCGCCGGGGCCGACGAGGTGCCGGCGCGGCTGGAGTCGCTGAAGCGCAAGTCGCCCAACTACATCGCGCACGAATATCTGAACAGCGACTGGACCGCCTTCTATCACGCCGACGTGGCGCGAGAGCTGGCCGCCGCCAAGCTGGACTTCGCCGGTCCCTCCGTCCCCATGGAGCAGATCGACGAGTTGTCGCTATCCCCGGACGCTCTGGCCCTGATCCGGGAGGCCCGCGACCCGGCCTACCGCGAGACGCTGCGCGACGTGCTGACCAACCGGGGCTTTCGCCGCGACCTGTTCGTGAAGGGGGCGGAGCGGCTGTCCCCGGCCGACCGGGCCGAGCGGCTGCGCGCCACCCGCTTCGCCCTGTTGGTTCCGCCGGACGACCTGCCGGAGGTCGCCATCACGCCGGCCGGCCGCGTCCCCTTCCCGCCCGACCTGCATCAGCCCCTGGCGGAGGCGCTGGCCGGCGGCGCGCCGCGCTTGGACGAGTTGCTGGCGGTCCCGGCGCTGGCCCGTCAGGGCGAGGACGCGGTGCTGCGCGCGCTGATGATGCTGACCAGCTTGGCCCTGGTCTCCCCCGCCCTGCCCGATGAGGGACTGGAGGAGCGGAAAGCAGCGTGCGACCGCTTCAACGCGGCCGTGCTGGAGCGCAACCGCACCAGCGACGAGCTGGGCACCCTCGCCTCGCCCGTGATCGGGTCCGGCGTCGCGGTGTCGCGAATCGAGGCGCTGTTCCTGCTGGCGCAGCGGCGCGGCGCCGATCCTGCGGCCTTCACGTGGGAGCGGCTGTCCGCCGAGGGGCTGGCCCTGTCGCGCGACGGCGCCCGCCTGTCCACGGAGGAAGAGAATGTGGCGGAACTGCGCGGTCGCCTCGACAGCTTCACCCGGCGGCGGATGCCGGTGCTACAGGCGTTGGGGGTGCTGTAGCCCCGCCTTACCCCCGCGACCGCTCGCCCGGCGGAACGGGCGGCTGGGCGCCATCGGCGACGGCGGCACGGCCGGGGTCGCGCTTCTGGCACTCCAGAAGGATGTCGCGCGCAATGGGACCTGCCGCGGTGGATCCGCCGCCGCCATGCTCCACGAAGACCGAGCAGGCGTAACGCGGCGCGCTGACCGGGGCGTAGGAGATGAACAGAGCGTGGTCGCGCTCCCGCCAGGGCAGGTCCTCGTTCTTTTTCACGCCGCTGTTGCGTTCCGCCATGGTGATGCGGCGGACCTGGGCGGAGCCGGTCTTGCCGGCCATCTCGAAGCCGGGTTCGGTGATGCGCGCCCTGTAAGCGGTGCCGTTCGGGGCGTTGGTCACCTCGAACATGCCGCGCATGATGAGGTCCAGGTTTTCCTTCTTCACCCCCATGGGCGGCCAGGAGGCTTGCTCCGTCGCGAGCCCCTTGATCTGGCGCGTCAGGTGCGGCTTCACGGCATAGCCGCCGTTCGCCAGCCGCGCGGTCATGGCGGCGAGCTGGAGCGGCGTGGACAGCACGTAGCCCTGGCCGATGGCGGCGATCAGCGATTCGCCCGGCGACCAGGACTTGCCAAGCGCGCCCTTCTTCCATTCCACGGACGGGATCAGGCCCGCCCGCTCGTGCGGCAGGTCCAGGCCGGTCAGTTCGCCCATGCCGAAGCGGTGCGCCATCTCCGCGATGCGGTCGATGCCGATGCGCCGGGCCACGTCGTAGAAGAACACGTCGCAGGAATGGCGCAGCGCGCCGACCACGTCGACCGTGCCGTGCCCACCCTTCTTCCAGCAGTGGAAGCGGTGGTCGCCAAGATCCATGTGGCCGGGGCAGAAGACCGAGTGGGTGCGGCTGATGAGCCCCGATTCCAGCGCCGCCAGCGCCACCACCGGCTTGAAGGTGGAGCCCGGTGGGTACTGCCCGGCCACCGCCTTGTTGTTCAGCGGGGTTGCGGGGTTGGACAGCAGCTCTTCCCACAGCTCGGCGTTGATGCCCATGGTGAACTGGTTGGGGTCGTAGCTGGGGTGCGAGCAGAGCGCGTAGATGCCCCCGGTGTGCACGTCCATCACCACGGCCGCCGCACTCGTCTCCTGCGACAGGCGCTGCTGCACGTAGCGCTGGAGGCCGATGTCGATGGTCAGCTGCACTTCGCGACCCGGCTGCCCCTCGTCGCGCGACAGTTCGCGGATCACGCGGCCGACGGCGTTGACTTCGAGCTGGCTGGTGCCGGCGGTGCCGCGCAGCGCCTTTTCATGGAACTTCTCCATGCCGGCCTTGCCGATGCGGAAGCCCGGCAGCGACAGGACCGGGTCGCCGTTCAGCTCCGACTCCGACACGGCACCGACGTATCCCAGGATGTGCGCGGTGGCGTCGGAGTGCGGGTAATGGCGGATCTCGCCGACTTCGATGGCGACGCCCGGCAGGTCCGGCGTGTTCATCTCGATGGTCGCGACCTGCTCCCAGGTCAGGTTCTCGCGCACGGTGACCGGGACGAAGCGGCGCTTGCGGTGCAGCTCGCGCATCACCCGGCGGCGGTCCGTGTCGGTCAGCGGCACGATCTTGGACACCTTGTCCAACGTGTCCTGGATGTTGCGCGTGCGCTCCGACACCACTACGACGCGGTAGTTCTGCTGGTTCATGGCCAGCGGCGTGCCGAAGCGGTCGACGATGGTGCCGCGCGACGGGGCGACCAGCCGCAGGCTGATGCGGTTTTCCTCCGCCAGCATCGTGTAGCGCGCCGACTCGACCACCTGCAGGTAATAGAGCCGCCCGACCAGCGCGGACAGCCCGGCAAGCTTGATCCCGCCCAGCACGGCGGCGCGGCGGGTCAGCAAGCGGTAGCGGTCGGTATCGCGGTCCATGGAACTCAACGGTCCATCACCCCTGCAGGAAAGCGCGGTGCACGCGGATCAGAATCCAGGCCACGGCCGGGAAGAACGCCATCGTCAGCAGCGCCTGGAACAGCGCCGGGTTGAACGGAAGCACCGTCGCGTTCAGCGCCGAAAAGGCCAGCCATTGCACACAGGCCACCCCCAGCATCACCATGGCGAAGCCGAGCCACATCATGGCGAAAGTGCTGGCCTGGAGCACCCGGCGCTGGTTCATCACCGCCCAATGCACGATCACCAGCACCAGCGCGTTCACCCCCAGCGGCCCGCCGGTCAGAAGATCCTGAAGCAGACCGATCAGGAAGCTGGTGCCCGGACGCATCAGGTCCGGCCGGTGGATCGCCCAGTAATAGACCGCGATGGCCGTCAGGAACGGCGCCACCGGGGCATAGGCGGGGATCGGCACCGGGACGAGGCCGATCAGCACCAGCATCACCGTCACGGCGAACGGCGCAAGGTTGCGGCCCGTCTTGTCCAGCCGCTGCCAGAGCGTCAGGGTCATTTCACTTCGTTCGACGGGTCCGCTTCGGTCCCCGGCAGGCTGAAATCAACCAGTTGCAGGTGTTCAACCCGCGACAGGTCGACGTTCGGCTGCACCCGGACGCCGCGTTCACCCACCGAGGCGACGACGCCCACGGGGAGGCCCGGCGGGAACTGCCCGCCATGGCCGGAGGTCACCACCCGCTCGCCCACCTGGATGGCGGCGTCGGGCGGCAGATACAGAAGACGGGTCTGGTCGGAGTTGTCGCCGGCCATCACCGCGCGCTGGCGCGAGCTTTCCAGCACGACCGGGATGCGGGCGTTGATGTCGGTCAGCAGCAGGATGCGCGCCGACCACTCGCCCACCTCCACCACGCGGCCCACCAGTCCGGGGCCAGCCAGCGCCGCCTGCCCCTTGCGCACACCATCCCGACGGCCGGCGGTGACCACCAGCGTGCGCAGGAAGGAACTGCCGGGGGCGGCGATGACGCGCGCCGTGATGAAGCGGGACGACGGCTCCGGCGTCGCGCGCAGCAGCGAACGAAGGCTGTTGTTTTCCGCCTCCAGCCGCAGCGCCGCCTGCTTCCATTGCAGCAGCCGCGCGTTCTCCGCCTTCAGCCGCTTGTTCTCGTCGAAGGCGTTCTCCAACTCGACCACCGACTCCACCACATGGGCGGCGGTGGCGGCGGGGCGGGAGATCGCGTCGAGGATCGGGGCGAAGGCATCGGTCACGCGGGCACGCGCGTTGTCCACGGACAGCGCGTCGATCTTGCCCACCATCATCAGCGCGATGGAGGCCAGGACCAGCAGCAGGAAGGAGAATCGCTGAGCAAGGGCCCGCAGTGGGGCGGCAAGGCGTACGACGGATCCGGAGGTGCGAGGCTTCACAGGATCATCCCGTCCAGATACGCGGTACACGCCCGGCGGTCTATCGCATCCGCTCTAGCCGCCGGGGATGTCCAACCGAGGAATACACCAATCAGTATGCACTGACCAAGACGTTTCGCAGCGTCTTCATCTCTTCCAGCGCGCGGCCCGTGCCGAGCGCCACGCAGGAGAGCGGGTCGTCGGCGATCGACACCGGCAGGCCGGTGGCGTGCCGCAGCACGAAGTCCAGGTTGCCCAGCAGCGCGCCGCCGCCGGTGAGCACGATGCCCTTGTCGACGATGTCGGCGGCCAGTTCGGGGGCCGTGTGCTCCAGCGCCACCTTCACCGCCTCGACGATGGCCGAGACCGGCTCCGCCAGCGACTCGGCGATCTGCCGTTCGGAGATGATCAGCTCCTTGGGCACGCCGTTCATCAGGTCGCGGCCCTTGATCTCCAGGATGCGGCCCTCGCCGTCTTCCGGCGGGCAGGCCGACCCGATTTCCTTCTTGATCCGCTCGGCCGAGCCTTCGCCGACCAGCAGGTTATGGGTGCGGCGGATGTAGCCGATGATGGCCTCGTCCATCTTGTCGCCGCCCACGCGCACGGAGCGCGAATAGACGATGCCGCCCAGCGACAGGACCGCCACCTCGGTGGTGCCGCCGCCGATGTCGACGACCATGGAGCCCGTGGGCTCCGTCACCGGAAGCCCGGCGCCGATGGCGGCGGCCATGGGCTCCTCAATCAGGAACACCCGGCGCGCGCCGGCGGCCTCGGCCGACTCCTGGATCGCGCGGCGCTCGACGGCGGTGGAGCCCGACGGCACGCAGATGATGACCTGCGGGCTGGCGAAGCTGCGCCGGTTGTGCACCTTCCGGATGAAGTGCTTGATCATTTCCTCGGCGACTTCGAAGTCGGCGATGACGCCGTCGCGCAGAGGACGGATGGCCTGGATGTTGCCCGGCGTGCGGCCCAGCATCATCTTGGCCTCGTCGCCGACGGCGAGGACCTGCTTCTTGCCGCGCACGTTCGCGATGGCCACAACGGACGGTTCGTTCAGAACGATGCCGCGCCCCTTGACGTACACCAGGGTGTTGGCCGTCCCCAAATCGATCGCCATGTCGGCGGAAAGCACGCCGAGGAGTTTGGAAAGCATGGACCCGACTAACTCTTCAATGCGGTTGAGACGGCCTTGCCGACGGTGTGGATGCTCCGGTACGGAGGCTCACGGTCCGCCAACGGTTCCTTAGACGAATGCCCCTTCGCGCTCAAGCGGAGAGTGCAACCGGCAAGCCTGCCCGGACCCTGCATCCGCCACCCGACAAGCGGGCGCCGCGACCGATCCGGTTGAATTCCCATCGGGATTCGGCCTCAATGAGGACCGTGCCCTTCGGAGAAAATCAGACCCCGAAACAGCGGCGTTCGCCGTGCTCCGGTGCCTGTGACACTGGCGGATCAGGGTTAATTTTCCGTCAACAGCAGAAGCCGAAACCTCCGCCGCCGGCCAATGGCCCCGCCTGCGCCGGGGGGTATCTCTAGGCCGATTCACACCCTGCCGCAACGGCTTTGTGGCCGAATCCGGGCCGGAAATCCCCCCTTTTCGCGCATCAGTGATGATGGTTTTTGGAGGACTCCGCCGTGGCGGCGGCCGCGGCCACCCCAGTGGCGACCTTCGCGCCGTGGTGATCCCCTTCCAGCCGGTCCATCAGCGCCAGAAGAACGCCGGACACCACGAAGGTCATGTGGATGATGACCATCCACATCAGCTCGTCCCTCGCAGTGTGGTCGATGTTCATGAAGCCCTTCAGCAGATGAATGCCCGAGATCGCCACGATGGAGGCGATGAGCTTCAGCTTCAGCCCGCCGAAATCGACCTTGCCCATCCAGTCCGGGCGGTCCTCGTGATTGGCGACGTCGATCTTGGACACGAAATTCTCGTACCCCGAAAAGATCACCATCAGCAGGAGATTGCCCGCAAGCGACAGGTCGATCAGGGTCAGCACGGCCAGCAGCACGTCCTTTTCCTGCATCTCCAGCACATGCGGGAAAATGTGCAGGATCTCCTGCGTGAACTTGATCAGCAGCATCAGCAGCGACACGACCAGCCCCAGATAGAAGGGGGCGAGCAGCCAGCGGCTGGCGAAGATGATCTGTTCGAAGCGGCGTTCGATCATGACGGCCGGAATCCGTGATGGTTCAAGGATGGGAGTGTTGGAGCCCGCGAGCGGACCGGAGGCTTTGCTGCACCTGCGTTCTGCCATCACGCGCCCGGCAAATCAACCGGTTGCCGGGGACGCCAAGTGGACGACTCTGGTCTTCGCCGCCACAAAACTGTAACGTCAACACCCCCGCTCCGCGCCGGGGATTGCAGCGCTGCGGCCCGTCTCGAAAGGCTCGTGAACCATGAAGAACCCCGCCCCGCACATCGTCACCGCCTTCGAAGACGCGATGAAGCGGCTGAAGTCGAGCATCGTGCAGATGGCCGGCGCGGCGGAGACCCAGATCGATCAGGCGCTGGAATGCCTGACCCGGCGCGACCCAGAACTGGCGCGCAGCATCGTGGCGTCCGACGCGCGGCTCGACGGCTACGAGCATGAGATCGAGGCCAACTGCATGCGCATGCTGGTGCTGCGCCAGCCCGTCGCCGACGACCTGCGCGAGGTGATCGCCGCCCTCAAGATCGCCGGCAACCTGGAGCGCGTCGGCGACCACGCCGCCAACACGGCCCGGCGCGCTGCGGCCATCGCCGAATTCCCGGACAGCTCCGCGACCCACAGCCTGCCGAACCTCGGCCGGCTGGTGCGTCAGCGCCTGACCACGGCCGTCGACGCCTATGTGGACGGCGACGTCGAGATGGCGCTGAGCGTCTGGCGCTCTGACGACGAGGTGGACGAGCTGTACACCAGCCTGTGCGAGGGCATCACGAGTTCCGCGACGCGGGCGCCGGACCTGTTCACGCCGAACATGCACCTGATGTTCATCGCCAAGAGCCTGGAGCGCATCGGCGACCACGCCACAAACATCGCCGAGATCGTGCATTTCGTGTCCACCGGCCGCCCCCTGCTGGAGGAGCGCCCCAAGGCCGACCGCTCGCGCGGGTCGATTTGAGCTTTCGGCTGGGCTTAGCGTCTCATCCGGCATAGACGCGACTCCGCGCCGCAGGCTTGCCGACTAACCGTGCGGGGGATGGAAATCGCGTCGCGGAACGGTCACGTTAGACGCTCAACGATTGCCGAGCCGCCCCGCGATGTCCGACGAACTCCACCGCCTCTACGCCGCGATTCTGGAGCGCCAGGGGATGGATCCGTCCTCCTCCCGCACGGCGCGGCTGTTCGCGGCGGGGGCGAAGAAGATCGCCAAGAAGGTGGGCGAGGAGGCGGTCGAGGTGGCGCTGGACGCCATGAACGACGACCGTACGGGCGTGGTCAACGAGAGCGCCGACCTCCTCTACAACCTCTCCGTCCTGTGGGCCGCCATGGGCATCACGCCCGAGGACGTCTTCGCCGAAATCCGCCGGCGGGAGTCCCTGTACGGAATCGCCGAGAAGCTGCCGAAGCTGACCGTGGTCGGGGACAAGTAAATTCCGGAAGTCCGTAGGTTGGGTTGAGCGAAGCGAAACCCAACGCGCCGGGCATGTTGGGTTTCGCTTCGCTCAACCCAACCTACATTTTTCCACCTTCCAACGAAAAAGCGCGCCGCGAGCGGCGCGCTTTTCCATGTCGGGAGCGAAGAACCGCTTAGTTCTTGCTCTTGTCGACCAGACGGCGCTCGGCGATCCAGGGCATCATGGCGCGCAGCTTCTCGCCGACCTGCTCGATCGAGTGCTCGGCGTTGCGGCGGCGGATGGCCTTGAAGGACGGCTGGCCGGCCTTGCACTCCAGCATCCAGTCGCGGACGAAGCGGCCGGTCTGGATGTCTTCCAGGACGCGCTTCATCTCGGCCTTGGTCTCCGGGGTGATGATGCGCGGGCCGGTCTTGTAGTCGCCGTATTCGGCGGTGTTGGAGATCGAGTAGCGCATGTTGGCCATGCCGCCCTCGTACATGAGGTCGACGATCAGCTTCACCTCGTGCAGGCACTCGAAGTAGGCCATCTCCGGCGCGTAGCCGGCCTCGGTCAGCGTCTCGTAGCCAGCCTTGATCAGCTCGGTCAGGCCACCGCAGAGCACGGCCTGCTCACCGAACAGGTCGGTCTCGCACTCTTCCTTGAAGGTGGTCTCGATGATGCCGGCGCGGCCGCCGCCGATGGCCGAGGCGTAGGACAGGGCGATGTCCAGCGCGTTGCCGGAGGCGTTCTGGTGAACGGCCACGAGGCAGGGCACGCCGCCGCCGCGCTGGTATTCGCCGCGCACGGTGTGGCCGGGACCCTTCGGCGCGATCATGAACACGTCGAGGTCGGCGCGCGGCTCGATCAGGTTGAAGTGGACGTTCAGGCCATGCGCGAAGGCGAGCGCGGCGCCCTGCTTCATGTTCTTGGCGAGGTCGTCGCGGTACAGGTCGGCCTGCAGCTCGTCCGGGGTGAGGATCATCACCACGTCGGCCCAGGCGGCAGCCTCGGCCGGGGACATGACCGTGAAGCCGGCGCCTTCGGCCTTCTTGATGGTGGCCGAGCCCGGACGCAGCGCGATGCGCACGTCCTTCGCGCCGCTGTCACGCAGGTTGTTGGCGTGGGCGTGGCCCTGGCTGCCGTAGCCGACGATGACGACCTTCTTCCCCTTGATCAGGTTCACGTCGGCATCACGATCATAATAGACGCGCATGGTGGTGCTTCCTTGGATTCTTCGAACTGGTGGTGCGAGTTTTGCGCAGCGGAATTACTCCACCGGCAGAAAGGCCGCGTCAAGCAGAACGCCGAGGGCAGGCGGCTAAAATGACGGCGGGCTGCCCTTCCCCGCCGTCATGGAGTGCTGCGGTCAGAACCCGGCGGCGCCCTTGGAGATGGCGACGACGCCGGTGCGGGTGGCCTCGACGAGGCCGAGCTGGGCCATCAGGCCGATGAAGTCGTCCAGCTCCGCCGTGGTGCCCGTCAGCTCGAACACGAAGGAGGTGAGCGTGGCGTCCACCACCTCCGCCTTGAAGATGTCGGCAAGGCGCAGCGCCTCGATGCGCTTGTCGCCGGTGCCGGCCACCTTCACCAGCGCCAGTTCGCGCTCCACCGACGGCCCCTCGTCGGTCAGGTCGTGGACCTTGTGCACGGGCACGAGGCGGTCGAGCTGGGCCTTGATCTGCTCCACCACCATGCGGGTGCCGGAGGTGACCAGGGTGATGCGCGACAGATGGTCGGCCGTGTTGACCTCCGCCACCGTCAGGCTTTCGATGTTGTAGCCGCGGCCGGAGAACAGGCCGATCACGCGGGCCAGCACGCCGGGCTCGTTGTCCACCAGCACGGCGATGGTGTGCTTTTCGATCTTGTCGTCCATGATCCGTACTCTCTCCCGAAGGATCTCAGTTGCCCGCCCTGGAATTCCGCCCTGGAATTAACCGGGGCAATTTACAGGGGCCGCGATCAGACCAGAACCATGCCGTCTTCCGGCGTGGCGTCCGACGGGCTGTCCTCCGGGCCGAGCAGGATTTCGTTGTGCGCCTTGCCGCCGGGGATCATGGGGAAGCAGTTTTCCTTCGGGTCCACGGCGATGTCGACGATGACCGGACGGTCGGTGATCTCCAGCATCTTCTGGATCACCTCGTCCACCTCGGCCACCGTGGAGGCGCGCAGGCCGGCGCAGCCCCAGGCCTCCGCCAGCTTCACGAAGTCGGGCAGCGCCTCCGAATAGCTGTTGGAATAGCGGGAACCGTGCAGCAGCTCCTGCCACTGGCGCACCATGCCCATGTACTTGTTGTTCAGGATGAAGATCTTGACCGGGGCGCGGTACTGAACGGCGGTGCCGATCTCCTGCATGTTCATCAGGAAGGAGGCCTCGCCCGACACGTCCACCACGATGGCGTCCGGGTGGGCGAGCTGCGCGCCGATGGCCGCCGGCAGGCCGTAGCCCATGGTGCCCAGGCCGCCCGAGGTCATCCAGCGGTTCGGCTGGTCGAAGGGCAGGAACTGGGCGGCCCACATCTGGTGCTGGCCGACTTCCGTGGTGATGTAGTGGTCCTTGCCCTTCAGCGCCTCGCGCAGGCGTTCCAGCGCGTACTGCGGCTTGATGACCGATTCGGTGCGGTGATAGTTCAGGCAGTTGCGGCCGCGCCAGCCGTCGATCTGGCCCCACCACTCCTTCAGCGCGGCCTGATCGGCGCGCTTCTGGCGGGCCTTCCAGATGCGGATCATGTCTTCCAGCACCGCGCCGGCGTCACCGACGATGGGGATGTCCACCTCGACGTTCTTGTTGATCGAGCTGGGGTCGATGTCGACGTGGATCTTCTTCGAACCCGGCGCGAATTCCGACAGCTTGCCGGTCACGCGGTCGTCGAAGCGGGCGCCGATGTTGATCATGACGTCGCAGTTGTACATGGCGAGGTTCGCCTCGTACGTGCCGTGCATGCCCAGCATGCCAAGCCACTGCGGGTCCGACGCCGGGAAGGCGCCCAGGCCCATCAGGGTCGAGGTGATCGGGAAGCCGGTCAGCTTCACGAACTGGGTCAGCAGCTTCGCCGCGAAGGGGCCGGCGTTCACCACGCCGCCGCCGGTGTAGAAGACCGGGCGCTTGGCGTTGGCGATCAGCTCGATGGCCTCTTCCACGCGGGCGATCTCGGGCTTCACCTGCGGGCGGTAGGTCTTGTGCTTCACCTCGGTCGGCGGGACGTAGGTGCCGTCGGCGAACTGCACGTCCTTCGGGATGTCGACCAGCACCGGACCCGGACGGCCGTTGCGGGCCACGTAGAAGGCCTCGTGCAGAGTGCGCGCCAGATTGTTGACGTCCTTCACCAGATAGTTGTGCTTGGTGCAGGGACGGGTGATGCCGGTGGTGTCGGCCTCCTGGAAGGCGTCGTTGCCGATCAGGTGCGTCGGCACCTGGCCGGACAGGCAGACCAGCGGAATGCTGTCGCACAGGGCGTCCAGCAGGCCCGTCACGGCGTTGGTGGCGCCGGGGCCGGAGGTCACCAGCACGCAGCCCACCTTGCCGGTGGAGCGGGCGTAGCCTTCCGCGGCGTGCACGGCCGCCTGCTCATGCCGGACGAGGATGTGCTTGATGTCGTTCTGCTGGAACAGGGCGTCGTAGATGGGAAGTACCGCGCCGCCCGGATAGCCGAAGATGATGTCTACGCCCTGGTCCTTCAGGGCCTTGATGACGATCTGCGCGCCGGTCAGCTTCTGTTCGGGCATAGCTCTCGACCTTCCTAATGGGGCCCCTCATTCCACGGGCGGCCCTGTTCCTTCGCGTACCCCGGCCCCACCTCTATGGAAAACAAGGGGTTATCCCCAAAGGCCAGAACCGGGACGGGCAACCTAGACAATTCGCCGGTCATCGGTCAACCCATTTTGCGAATGATCGAAAAGCTTTTTTGCCGCAGTTTTTCCAAATATTTCCCGATGTGGTGGGGCAAAATGCGAAAGCCCGCCGGCGCGGAGGCGACGGCGGGCTTCGCAAAGCTCGGGCGGTTGGAAAGGCTTACGCCGCCACCGTCTCCAGCAGGCCGCACAGGCGGCGGATGCCTTCGCGGATGCGCTCCGGCTTGTTGTTGGAGAAGCTGAGACGCAGCGTGTTCCGCCCCGTCCGGTCGGCGTGGAAGGCCGAACCGGGCACGAAGGCGACGTTGGCCTCCTTGATGGCGCGGACCAGCAGATCGGCCCCGTCGATGGCCTCCGGCACCTCGATCCAGACGAACATGCCGCCTTCCGGCTTCGTCCAGGTCACGCCCTCCGGCGCGAAGTCGTCCAGCGCGGTCAGCAGCGCGTCGCGGCGCTCCTTGTAGTTCCCGCGCAGGCGGCGGATGTGGGAGTCGAAAATCTCCGACACCACGTCGTGCAGGACGATCTGGTTGATGGTGCTGGTGTGCAGGTCGCCGGCCTGCTTCATCAGCACCAGCCGGTTGATGACCTCCGCCGGGCCGTTGATCCAGCCCACGCGGAAGGCCGGCACCATCGTCTTGGAGAAGGAGCCGCAGTAGATCACGTTGGTGATCTTCCCGCCGTTCTTCGCCGCGTCGAGGGCGGCGATGGGCGGCAGCGGCTCCCCGTCGTAGCGCAGCTCGGTGTAGGCGGCGTCCTCGACCACGGGCACGCCGTGCTTGGTGCACAGCTCCAGCAGGGCCTCGCGCCGGGCCAGCGACACGGTGGTGCCGTTGGGGTTCTGGAAGTCGGGGACGAGGTAGAAGAACTTCGGCTTCTTCGCCAGCGCCTCTTCCAGAGCGACGAGGTCCGGACCCTCGGCGTCGCCGGGGATCGAGACGTAGGTCGGCTCGTAGGGGGAGAAGGCCTGGAGCGCGCCGAGGTAGGTCGGGCGCGTCACCGCCACCAGATCGCCCGGCCCGATCAGCAGCTTGCCGACGAACTCCAGCGCCTGCTGCGAACCGCTGGTGACCAGCACCTCGTCCACCCCGGCCTGGATGCCGTGGCGGCCCATGTAGTTGCAAATCCACTCGCGCAGCGGCGTGTAGCCTTCGCTGATGGTGTATTGCAGCGCGCCGCCGGCCGCCCCGTTGTTGGACTGGAAGATCTTCTCATAGGCGCGGGCGATGGCCGCGGTCGGGAAGAAATCGGAGTCGGGGATGCCCCCGGCGAAGGAGATGATCTCCGGCCGGTCGATCAGCTTCAGCAGCTCCCGGATTTCCGAAGCGGTCATGCCGCCCACGCGGCCGGCAAACACATGTCCCCAATCGACGGTCACTTTCATTCCTCCTGAAGATCAGCGGCGCAACGTCGTTTCAATATAGGTCAGCATTGCATGCCTAAGCGATGCGGAATAGAGCGAACTGAGAGTATGGCAGCCATGCGCGGCGGAGAGCGGCGGGCGGGCGACGAGCTGGTGGCGGAACCAGGTGACCTGCCGCTTGGCGTAGCGCCGCGTGGATTGTTGAGCCAGCGCAATGGCTTCGTCGAGGGATAGCTCCCCATGCAGATGCGCGCGCAGTTCCGGCACGCCCAGCGCCTTCATGGCCGGCAGGTCGGGGTCGAGGGCCTGCGCGTCCAAGCGTCGCACCTCCTCCAGCGCCCCCTGCCCCATCATCAGCTCGAACCGGCGGTCGCAGTTGGCGTAGAGCGCCTCGCGCGGCGGGTCGAGCACCAGAACGGTGAAGGACAGCCCGGCCGGCGCGCCCTCGGCGGTCTGCGTCTGCCAATGGGACAGCGGGTGACCCGTCGCCTCCAGCACCTCCCACGCGCGGGTCAGGCGGGTGGTGTCGCCGGGGTTCAGCTTGGCGGAGGCGGGGTCGCGGCGCACCAGCTCCTCCCGGAAGGCCTCGCCGCCCAGCTCCCGCAGGCGGTCGTGGGCGGCCTTGCGGATCTCCTCCGGGATGGCGGGAACGGCGCTCAAGCCTTCCATCAGGCTGCGCAGATAGAGGCCGGTGCCGCCGACGACGACCGGCAGACGCCCCTCCGCATGGGCCAGCGCGATCTCCACCAGCGCCATGTCGCGCCAGCGCGCGGCCGAACCGCGCTTCGACGCGGGCAGCACGCCGTAGAGCCGATGCGGCACGCGCTCCAGATCCTCCGCCCCCGGACGGGCGGTCAGCACGTCGAGGTCGGCGTAGAGCTGCATGCTGTCGGCGTTGATGACGGTGCCGCCGAACGCCTCGGCGATGTCGAGCGCCATGCCCGACTTGCCGGAGGCCGTCGGCCCGCCGATCACCACCACGTTCTTATCCTGAGCCATGTCGCCTTGCCGGGATATGCTTCGGCAACAGCGTATGGCAGGGGACGGTGCCGAAACGCAAGGCACCTAGCGGACGATGATGGTTCCGTGCATGCCGAAGCTGCTGTGCAGAGGTTTCTGACAGATCACATCGAACTGCCCGGTTTCGACGGGAACGAACTCGACCACATAGGTCTCGCCGGGCGGGATCTCCAGATTCACCAGCGCCGGGGTGTCCACGACGGACTGCGGGGTGGTCACACGGCGCACCGCGATGGCCCTGAAAAAGCCCTCGGAGGTGAAGGTATGCGGGCCCACCCCGTCGTTCTGCAAGGCGAGCCGGTAGGGCCTGCCACGGTCGAAGCTCAATTGGTCGGGCCGGAAGGAGAACTCGACGAGGCGCACCGTTACCGGCATCTCCTGCGTCCAGTCCACGGCCGCGACGCGGGACGGAACGTCGCCGACATAGCCGGGCGGGGGAATGGGCGCGAGATTGGTTCCGCTGGTGCAGGCGGCGACGGCGAACACGGCGAGAAGGACACAAATCCGCAGGGGCATGGCCGGACCCTCCCTGGATTCCTGCTGAAACGCCGCAGCCCCGCCCGCTGCTCCCCGGCGCGGAATGTCTACGACGGTTGGCGGAGTGCCCCGGCTGTGGTAGGGAGCGCGCGCGCCTTCGCGCTGGACTTCTTCCAGGATCGCCCCCTTCCAGGATCGCCCCCCTTCCAGGATCACACATGAGCGCCGTTGTTACGCTGATCGCCGCCGCCTCCGCCGTCCTCGACGAGCAGACCGTGCAGGCCGCCCGCTCCTCCCTGACCGCGCTCGGCGCCGACACGGCAAAGCCGGACTGGCTGGCCCCCGGCCGCGCCTGCGACATCGCCACGGCCGGGCTTGCGCCGGAGCAGGCCGAGGCCGCGGTGCGGCAGGCGCTGGCCGGACAGCCGGTGGACGTGATCGCGCAAGGCCCCGCCAACCGGAAGAAGCGGCTGCTGGTCGCCGACATGGAATCCACCATCATCCAGCAGGAGATGCTGGACGAGCTGGGCGACTATGTCGGGCTGAAGGATCACATCGCCGACATCACCGCCCGCGCCATGAACGGCGAGATCGACTTCAAGGGCGCGGTGCGTGAGCGCGTGGCCCTGCTGAAGGGGCTGAAGGAAAGCGTCATCGACGAGGTGTGGCAGCGCGCCACCCTGATGCCGGGGGCCAAGGCGCTGGTCGCCACCATGCGCGCCAACGGCGCCACCTGCGTTCTGGTGTCCGGCGGCTTCCGCTGCTTCACGGAGCGCGTGCGCGGCTGGGTCGGCTTCGACGACGACCGCGGCAACGTGCTGGAGGTCGTGGACGGCATCATGACCGGCGCGGTGGTCGAGCCGATCCTCGACAAGGACAGCAAGCTGGAAGCCCTGCTCGCCTACGCCGGGGAGCGCCATGTCCCGACCGTGGAGACCATGGCCGTCGGCGACGGCGCCAACGATCTGCCGATGCTGCTCGCCGCCGGCCTGGGCGTGGCCTACCACGCCAAGCCGACCGTCGCCGCCCAGGCCCGCGCCCGCGTGGACCACGGCGACCTGACCGCGCTGCTCTACGCCCAGGGCTACCAGGCGGAGGAGATCGTGGAGGGGTAAAAGTAAGCCTGACAGCCTCGTAGGTTGGGTTGAGCGCCAGCGAAACCCAACACAGGTTGTGATGGCGAGCCTGTTGGGTTTCGCTGATGCTCAACCCAACCTACGAAACTTGAAAAAACAAAACGGCACCGGAGGTTTCCCCCGGTGCCGTTTTCGTTTTCAGGCCTGACCGGTCAGCCCTGGCCGAGCGGGATGGCGACGAAGCGCAGGTCGCCCTTGCGGTCGACCAGAAGCAGGATGGACTTCTTGCCCTGCTCCTTCGCCTTCTGGATCTTGCTCGTCACGTCTTCCGGCTTGCGGACCTCTTCCTGGCCGACCTCGATGATGACGTCGCCGGCGCGCATGCCCTTTTCCGAAGCCGTCGAGTTGTTCGACACCTCGGTCACCACCACGCCCTTCAGCTCGGGCTTGATCTCGAACTGCTGGCGCAGTTCCGGGGTGATGTTGGTCAGCTTCAGGCCCAGCGTCTCGGTCGGCTTCTGGGCCGGGGCCTGCTGGGGCTGGCGGCGGTCGTCGGGAACGGCGGCCAGAAGGCCCGATTCCTCGGCGGCCTCAAGCTCGCCCACCTTGACCTGAAGGGTCTGGGCCTTGCCCTTGCGGAACACCTCGACCGGGACGGCCTTGTCGATCGGCGTTTCGGCGACGACGCGCGGCAGGCGGCGCATCTCGCCGATCTCCTTGCCGTCGAACTTGGTCACCACGTCGCCGGCCACGATGCCCGCCTTGGCGGCCGGGCCGTTCGGCGTGACGGAGGCGACCAGCGCGCCCTTGTGGGCCTGGAGGCCGAGGCTCTCCGCGATCTCCGGCGTCACCGCCTGGATGCGCACGCCGAGCCAGCCGCGGCGGGTCTTGCCGAACTCGCGGAGCTGGGCGACGACCTGCTTGGCGAGGTTGGACGGGATGGCGAAGCCGATGCCCACCGAACCGCCCGACGGCGAGAAAATCGCGGTGTTGATGCCGATGACCTCGCCGTTCAGGTTGAACATCGGGCCGCCGGAGTTGCCGCGGTTGATCGAGGCGTCGGTCTGCAGGAAGTCGTCATACGGGCCGGCGCTGATGTCGCGCTGGCGGGCCGAGATGATGCCGGCGGTCACCGAGCCGCCGAGGCCGAACGGGTTGCCGATGGCCAGCACCCAGTCGCCCACCCGCATGGCGTCCGAATCGCCGAAGGGCACGGCGGTCAGCGGGTGGTTGGTCTTGATCTTCAGCAGGGCCACGTCGGTCTTGGTGTCCTTGCCGACCAGCTCCGCCTTGATGTTGGTGTCGTCCTGGAGGATGACGGTGATCTCGTCGGCGTCCTGGATGACGTGGTTGTTGGTGACGACCAGACCGTTCTTGGCGTCGATGATGAAGCCGGAGCCTAGCGATGTCGCCTTGCGCGACTGCTGCTGCTGCGGCTGTTCCTGCTGCTGCCGGTCAAAGAAGTCGCGGAAGAACTCTTCAAAGGGCGAGCCCGGCGGGAACTGCGGCAGCTCGGGGCGCGAGCCCTGCTGGCGCTGCGGAACGGCTTGGCTGGTGGAGATGTTGACCACGGCGGGCAGCAGCTTCTCGGCCAGATCGGCGAAGCTGCCGGGAGCCTGCCGCGCCTGCGCGGCGGCGGGGTTGCCGACGGCGGCGGTCAGCACCCACAGGAGAGCGGCGATCAGGGGAACGACACCCGTCCGCGGGGTCAGACGGTTGCGCCGTTGGCCGGTGTCGGCGACCGCGACGGCGCGCATGGTGTTTTGGTTAGGGTTCAACTCAGCTCTCCCTGCCGGATGTCCGGCCCCTTCTTGTTCCAATTGGAGTGCGTGCCGAGGGCGCTCACCCGGTCCGTGTGGCGCCGGTCCGTGTAGCCGGATGTAAGCCGTGCGCGACATCGCTTCAAGCGAACACGCCGGCCACCCGCGCCCACGCCGGGCCAGCGAGTATACCGGGCCGAGTATGGCCGGAAAATGGCGCAACGGTCCATAGACCGCGCGCGGAATCGGGATTTCGCGCGTCACGCCGCGCGCAGCAGCCAGACGAATCCGACGCCGGCCACCGCCGCGAGCAGCCCGGCCGCCCGCAACTGATTCTCCGGCAGAGCCAGAGCTTCGACGATGACCCGCCGCATGGCGTTGGGAAACAGCGCGTAAAGGGCGCCCTCGATGACGAGCATGAGGGCGAGCGCGGTGAGGAAGTCGGTCATGGAGGCGAATTCGGGTGGGCCATTCATCCCCTCTCCCAGCCCCGCTGGGAGAGGGAGAGACCCGCCGCGTCAGCGGTGGGAGGGTGAGGGCAAGGTCCGCCCGAGAATCCCGCGTTCGCACTATCAGGACTCCTGGGCAAACCTTGCCCTCACCCTCCCGCCGGAGGCGGGTCCCTCCCTCTCCCGCCGGAGGCGGGAGAGGGCTTTAGGGCGCTTGAAGGGGAGCGTTACTGTTGCGCGGCGGTCGCGGGGGCGGCGTTGCCCGGACGTTGCGGCGCGGGGGCGGCGCTGGCCGGGGCCGGGGCCTTCTGGTCGCCGCCGGACAGGTCGCCGAAGTAGCGGAAGAACTCGCCGGTCGGGGACAGCACCATGGTGGTGTCGTCCTTGTTCAGCGACTTCCGGTAGGCCTCCAGCGTCCGGTAGAAGCTGTAGAACTGCGGGTCCTGCGAGGTCGCCTGGGCGATCAGCTTCAGCGCCTGGTTGTCGCCTTCGCCGCGCAGGATCTGCGCGTCGCGCTGGGCCTCGGCCAGGAGGACCGTGCGTTCGCGTTCGGCGCGGGCGCGGATCTGCTGCGACTGCTCCTGGCCCTGGGCGCGGGCCTCCGCCGCCTCGCGTTCACGCTCCGACCGCATGCGGGCGAAGATCGACTGGCTGGTCTCCTCCGGCAGGTCGGCGCGGCGGATGCGGACGTCGACGATCTCGATGCCGAATCGTTTGGCCTCGTCGTTCACCTGCCCGCGGATGTCGTTCATCACGCGCGGACGCTCGTCCGACAGGATGGCGAGCAGCGTGACGCTGCCGAGGACGCGGCGCAGGGCCGAGTTCACGATGGCGTTCAGCCGGGTCTCGGCCACCGCCTCGTTGCCGGCGGTCTGGTAGAACTTCAGCGGGTCCAGGATGCGGTAGCGGGCGAAGGCGTCCACGTCCAGGCGCTTCTGGTCGGCCAGGATGACCTGCTCCACCGGCGGGTCGAGGTCGAGCACGCGCCGGTCGAGGATGCGCACCTCCTGGATGAAGGGGATCTTGGCCTTCAGGCCCGGCTCGCGGATCACGCGCATCGGCTCGCCGAACTGGAGGACCAGCGCCTGCTGCGCCTCGTTCACGGTGAAGAGCGAGGCGGAGGCGATGATGCCGGCCAGAAGGATGGCGATACCGGCGATGAGAAGACTGCGGTTCATGGTCGTCGCCTCCTCAACGGTTCGGCTGCTGGCCGGGCTTGCCGGGAGCCGCCGAAGGCGCCGCCGGGGCCGGCTGGAGCTGGCCGAGCGGCAGGTAGGGCACCACGCCCTGGCCGCCCTGCGCGTTGCCGTCGATGATGACCTTGTGGGCGCCGCGCAGGATCTCCTCCATCGTCTCCAGATACATGCGCTTGGCGGTCACTTCCTTGGCCTGGGAGAAGGCGTCGTAGACCTTGCGGAAGCGCTCCGCGTCGCCCTGGGCCAGATTCACCACCTGCTCGCGGTAGGCCGAGGCCTCCTGGATCAGGCGTTCCGCCTCGCCGCGGGCGCGCGGGATGATGTCGTTGCGGTAGGCTTCCGCCTCGTTGCGGGCGCGCTCGCGGTCGGCGCGGGCGCGCTGCACGTCGTTGAAGGCGTCGATGACGGGTGCGGGCGGGTCGGCCTTCTGCAACTGCACCTGCGTCACCTCGATGCCCGCCTCATAGTCGTTCAGCATGGCCTGGAGGAGCTGGCGCGTGGAGGTCTCGATCTGCTGGCGCGCCTCGGTCAGGGCGGGTTGCAGCTCGGTCCGGCCGATCACCTCGCGCATGGCGCTTTCGGCCGCCTTCTTCACGGTGATCTCGGGCTCGCGGATCTTGAAGAGGTACTGGCCCGCGTCCTTGATGACCCAGAAGACCGTGTAGTCGATGTCGATGATGTTCTCGTCGCCGGTCAGCATCAGCGACTCGTCGGGAACGTCGCGGTCGCCGCGCCGCCCGTCGCCGCCGGAGCGGAAGCCGACCTCGATGCGGTTGACGCGCGTCACCTTGGGCAGCAGCACCGTCTCGATGGGCGCCGGCAGGTGGTAACGCAGGCCCGGCTGCTCGGTGCGGACCCACTGGCCGAAGCGCATGACGACGCCCTGCTCGTCCGCCTCGACCCGGTAGATGCCGCTGGCGAGCCAGATGATGGCGAGCAGGCCGATGACCAGGGCGATGCCCCGGCCACTGCCCACGCCGCCCGGCATGACCTTCTTCAGGCGGTCCTGGCCGCGGCGCAGCAGATCCTCAAGGTCGGGCGGCTGCGGTCCGCCACCGCCTCCACCACCACCCGGCGGACGGCCCCACGGATTCTGGCCGCCACCCGGCGGAGGCCCCCAGGGGCCGCCACCGCCACCCCCTCCCTGATTGGTCCAAGGCATACCGTTCGTTCCCCTTCGCGCTCTCTCGTTATTGGCCGGGCTCGTTCTCGGCTGGGTTCTTTTCCGGTCGGAGGATTGCCGACCAGTTCGGTCCCCTTTACCATTATTGCCCGACGGCCCTATAGTGCCTCTCCCTTCGGAGAGGAAATCCACCGACGGATATCCGCCAATATCGGGAAGGCAGCGGAGTTTTCAACCATGGCGCAGGTCAGCGAAGCTCAAGTCCTTGACGTTCTGAGGACGGTCGTCGATCCGGAACGGGGCAAGGACATCGTCAGCCTCGGAATGCTGTCCGGCCTCGTCGTCCGCGACGGCAACGTCGCCTTTTCGATCGAAGTCGACCCCAAGCGCGGCGCCCAGGCCGAACCGGTGCGCCACGCTGCCGAAAAGGCCGTGGAGGCCCTGCCCGGCGTGCTGTCGGTCACCGCCGTCCTGACGGCGCACCGCGCCGCCGGGCAAGCCCAGCCGCAGCAGGCCCACGGGCATGACCACGGCCATGGGCATGGCGGGCACGGCCACGCCCACGGCCAGCCGGCGGAGCAGAAGCCGCTGGTCCCCGGTGTGAAGGCCATCATCGCCGTCGCCTCCGGCAAGGGCGGCGTGGGCAAGTCCACCACGGCCAGCAACCTGGCGCTCGCCATGGCGGCGAACGGGCTGAAGGTCGGCCTGCTGGACGCCGACATCTACGGCCCCTCCATGCCGCGCATGCTCGGCATCTCCGGCCGCCCGGTCAGCCACGACGGGCGCGTGCTGGAGCCGATGGAGAACTACGGCATCAAGGTGATGTCCATGGGTTTCCTGGTGGCCGAGGACACGCCGATGATCTGGCGCGGCCCAATGGTGATGAGCGCCCTGCAGCAGATGCTGCGCGACGTGAACTGGGGCACGCTGGACGTTCTGGTGGTCGACATGCCGCCGGGCACCGGCGACGCGCAGCTGACCATGGCGCAGCAGGTGCCGCTGGCGGGTGCGGTCATCGTCTCCACCCCGCAGGACATCGCCCTGCTGGACGCCCGCAAGGGGCTGAACATGTTCCGCCGCGTGGACGTGCCCGTCCTCGGCATCATCGAGAACATGAGCTATTTCTGCTGCCCCAACTGCGGCCACCGCACGGACATCTTCAGCCACGGCGGCGCCCGCAAGGAGGCCGAGACCCTGGGCATGGAATTCCTGGGCGAGATCCCGCTGCACATCGAGATCCGCGAGACCTCCGACCAGGGCCAGCCGATCGTGGTGTCGCAGCCCGAATCGGAGCACGCCAAGTCCTACCGCCGCATCGCCCAGCGCGTGTGGGAGAAGATCGCCGGCGACCAGGGTCCTGCCCGCGCCGCGCCGCGGATCGTCGTGTCGTAAGGTTCCGTTGCCCCCTCCCCAACCCTCCCCCGCTTTGCGGTGGAGGGAGCTTCCTTGCCCTCTCCCGCGAAGCGGGGGAGGGAGGGACCCACGAAGTGGGAGGGAGGGGGCACGCGCCCCATATTCCCCTCACGAATGGGAAAGCTGAGGCGGGGCGGATGTCGGATCTTGTGACACTGGTGGTGCTGCTGGCGGCGGTGGTTCTGGCCGTGCCGGTGGCGAAGCGGATGGGGTTCGGCGGGCCGCTCGGCTATCTGGCGGCGGGGCTGGTCATCGGTCCGGGCGGGCTGGGGCTCGTCACCGACGTGGGCGCCATCAGCCACGTCTCCGAGTTCGG
Organism: Azospirillum mesophilum; assembly: GCF_053470405.2. Lineage (NCBI taxonomy): Bacteria > Pseudomonadati > Pseudomonadota > Alphaproteobacteria > Rhodospirillales > Azospirillaceae > Azospirillum > Azospirillum mesophilum. Next base: position 12,842 of record NZ_JBPXMQ020000003.1, on the reverse strand, counting down.
CGTCATCATGCTGCTGTTCCTGATCGGGCTGGAGCTTCGCCCCGCCCGCCTCTGGGTCATGCGCAAGGCGGTCCTGGGACTCGGCGGCGCGCAGGTCGCGGCGACGGGCGTGGTGATCGCCGGGGCGGCCTGGATGCTGGGGCTGCCGCCCGCCGCGTCGGTGGTGGTGGGGTTCGGGCTGGCCCTGTCCTCAACCGCCATGGTGCTGCCGATGCTGGCGGAGCGGGAACTGCTGACCACCAACGCCGGTCGCGCCGCTTTTTCCATCCTTCTGTTCCAGGACCTTGCGATCATTCCGGGAGTGGCGCTGCTGCCGTTGCTGGGAAGTGGCGGGGGCGTGCCCGACGCGGGCAGCGCATGGCTGGCGGTGCTGAAGGCCGTCGGCGCCATCGCCATCATCCTGGCCGGCGGGCGCTACCTGCTGCGGCCCGTGTTCCGCGCGGTGGACGCCGCCAAAACGCCGGAGATCTTCACCGCCACCGCCCTGCTGATCGTGCTGGGCACCGCCTCGCTGGCCGCCTGGGCGGGGCTGTCCATGTCACTGGGCGCCTTCATGGCCGGGGTGCTGCTGTCCGACTCCGAATACCGGCACGAGGTGCAGGCCGACATCGCGCCCTTCGAAGGCTTGTTGCTGGGCTTCTTCTTCGTGTCGGTCGGCATGGGGGCTGACATCAAGGCGCTGATGGCGGAGCCGGTGCGCTTCCTGTCGCTGGCGCTGGGGGTGATGGCGCTGAAGGCGGCGGTGCTGTTCGGGCTGGCGCGCCTGTCCGGGATGCGCCCCGGTGGGTCGGGCCGGCTGGCGACGGTGCTGAGCCAGGGCAGCGAGTTCGGCTTCGTGCTGTTCGGGCTGGCCGTCGCGGTCGGGGCCATGACGGCAGAGCAGTCGACCGCCGCGATGCTGGTGGTCACCCTGTCGATGATCGCCACGCCCTTCGTCTTCGCGGCGGAGGAGCGCTGGGTGGCCCCGCGCCTGATCAAGAAGCCGGCGCGGCCCTTCGACACCATCGAGCCGGACGGGGAGCCGCCGGTCATCATCTGCGGCTTCGGGCGGGTCGGGCAGATCGTCGGGCGTGTGCTGCGCCTGCGGGGCATCCCCTTCACGGCGCTGGAGCAGAGCGCTGCCCAGGTCGATTTCGTGCGCCGCTTCGGCAACAAGGTCTATTACGGCGACCCGACGCGCGAAGACCTGCTGCGCGCCGCCGGGGCCGAGCGCGCCAAGGTGCTGGTGGTCGCGCTGGAGGACATGGAGCAGTCCCTGCGGGTGGTGGAGATCGCCGCACGCCACTTCCCCCACCTGGTCATCCACGCCCGTGCCCGCAACCGCCGCCACGCCCACCACCTGATGGACCGCGGCGTCCGCCACTTCGTGCGCGAAACCTTCGATTCGAGCCTGCGCCTGACCGGCGACGTGCTGGAGTCGCTGGGCCTGCCGCCGGACGAGGCCCGCCGCACCGTCGAAACCTTCCGCGAACACGACGAGCGCACGCTGGTCCGCCAGCACGCCGTCCACCACGACGAAAGCCGCCTGATCCAGACCTCCCGCCAGGCCGCCGCCGAGCTGCAATCCCTGTTCGAGGCGGACCGGGGAGAGGAAGCGGAAAACCATGAGGGCCGTAGCCACGAAGGCCGTAGGTTGGGCTGAGGCGCCAGCCGAAACCCAACATCGTCGTGATGCCGGCGATGTTGGGTTGCGCTTCGCTTAACCCAACCTACGGCGTGGCCGTTTCAGCCGATCAGCAGGCTGTCGTCGGTGATGTCCTCGCCGCCGCGCTGCTTGGCGAACAGGGCCAGCAGGTGCGGCACGTCGAGGCCGGCGCGCTGCTCGCCCGACACGTCGAGCACGATCCGGCCCTCGTGCAGCATCACCGTGCGGTCGCCATAATCCAGCGCTTGCCGCATGGAATGGGTGACCATCAGCGTGGTCAGCCGGTTCTCCTCGACGATGCGGCGGGTCAGGCCCAGCACGAACTCCGCCGTGCCGGGGTCGAGCGCCGCCGTGTGCTCGTCCAGCAGCAGGATCTTGGAGCCGGCCAGCGTCGCCATCAGCAGGCTGACCGCCTGCCGCTGGCCGCCGGACAGCAGGCCCATGCGGTCGTGCAGCCGGTTTTCCAGCCCCAGGCCCAACTCCGCGATGCGGTCGCGGAAATGCCGACGGCGGTCGCCGTTCAGGGCGAGGCCGAGGCCGCGCTGGCGCCCGCGCGCGGCGGCCAGCGCCATGTTCTCCTCGATGGTCAGGGCGGTGCAGCTTCCGACCATGGGGTCCTGGAAGACGCGCGCCACCAGGGACGCGCGCTTCGGCGTCGCCCATCGGGTGACGTCGGTGCTGTCGATGGCGATGCGGCCGCGCTCCGCGATCACATCGCCGGCCAGCGCGCCCAGGAAGGTGGACTTGCCCGCCCCGTTGGAGCCGATGACCGTGACGAACTGCCCCTCGGGAATCGTCAGGTCGACGCCGCGCAGCGCGTGCTTCTCCAGCGGCGTGCCGCGGCCGAAGGTGACGTGGATGTCGTTGACGGTGATCATCGCGCCGCTCCCGCCTTCAGCCCCGCCTTGACGCGCAGGCGCGGCAGGATCAGCGCCACCGCGACCAGGACGGCGGTGACGAGGTTGAGGTCCGACGCCTGGAGCCCGATCACGTCCGCCGACAGCGCCAGTTGCACCGCGAGGCGGTAGAGGATGGAGCCGACCACGCAGCCGACCAGCGCCCACAGCATCGCGCGCGCCGGCAGCACCGTCTCGCCCACGATCACGGCGGCGAGGCCGACCACGATGGTGCCGATGCCGGTGGTCACGTCGGCAAAGCCGTTGGTCTGCGCGAACAGCGCTCCCGCCAGCCCACAGAGGCCGTTCGACAGAGCCATGCCGGTGTAGATGTGCCGGTCGGTCTCCACACCCTGCGCGCGGGCCATGCGCGCGTTCACGCCGGTCGCCCGCATGGCGAGGCCGAACTCGCTGCCCAGGAAGCGGGCCAGCAGCAGCACGACGGCCACGACCACCAGCAGCACGACCAGCGGCCGCACCATATGGTCCGGCAGGCCCAGGCCGTAGAAGGGCGTCAGCACCGTGTCCTGCGTCAGCAGCGCCACGTTCGGCCGCCCCATGACGCGCAGGTTCACGGAGAACAGCGCGATCATGGTCAGGATGCTCGCCAGCAGGTGCAGGATCTTGAAGCGCACGTTCAGGGTCGCGGTGACCAGCCCGGCCACCGCTCCCGCCAGCGCGGCGGCGAGGCTGGCCAGCCATGGGTTCACCCCGGCGACGAGCAGCGTGGCGCAGACGGCGGCCCCCAGCGGGAAGCTGCCGTCCACCGTCAGGTCGGGGAAATCGAGCACACGGAACGACAGGTACACGCCGACGGCGACCAGCGCATACACCAGCCCGATCTCGACCGCCCCGAAGAAGGCTATTTCACTCATGGGTGTTTCCGGCACATGGCGGGGTTTTGCCCCCTCCCTACCCCTCCCCCGCTTTGCGGTGGAGGGAACTGCCGCCGCATCGCGAGTCCTACCCTCTCCCGCGAAGCGGGGGAGGGAGGGACCCACGCTGCCAAGCGTGGGAGGGAGGGGGCAACACCCCCGACCGCGCCCTTGTCCTTCCTAAAAAATCACTGCCCGACCACCTTGGTCGCGCGCTTGGTCACCGCCTCGGGGATGGTGACGCCCATCGCGGCGGCGGATTTGGGGTTCACGAACAGGTCGGTGCCCTTCGCGTGGATCGTCGGGATGTCACCGGGCTTCTCGCCCTTCAGGACGCGGGCGACGACCTCGCCGGTCTGGCGGCCCACCTGACGGTAGTCGAAGCCGATGGAGGCCACCGTGCCGCGCGCAACGCTGTCGGTGTCGGCGGAGAAGATCGGCAGCTTCGCCTGCTGGCCAACAGCGATCACGCTTTCCAGCGCGGAGACCACGGTGTTGTCCAGCGGGATATAGACCGCATCCACCTTGCCGACGAGGCTGCGGGCGGCCTGCTGGGCGTCGGCGGACTTGGTGGCAGTCGCCTCGGTCACGGTCAGGCCGGCCTTGCCCGCCTCCTCCTTCAGGGCCTTCACCAGCGCGACGGAGTTGGGCTCACCGGGGTTGTAGAGGACGCCGAGACGCTTGACCGACGGCACGATCTCGCGGATCAGGGCCACATGCTCGCCCACCGGGGCCATGTCCGACACGCCGGTGATGTTGGCGCCGGGCTTGTCCATGTTCTTGACGAGCTGGGCGCCGACCGGGTCGGTCACGGCGGTGAAGACCACGGGGATGTCGCGGGTGGAGGCCGCGACCGCCTGGGCGGAGGGGGTGGAGATCGGCACGATCACGTCCGGCTTCGATCCCGCGAACTGGCGCGCGATCTGCGCGGCGGTTGCGGGGTTGCCCTGGGCGCTCTGATACTCGACCTTAAGGTTCTGGCCCGGCGTGAAGCCGGCCGCCTTCAGCGCGTCCACCACGCCGTCGCGGGTGGCGTCCAGCGCCGGATGCTCGACGATGGCGGTGATGGCGACGGTCTTGGTTTGGGCGTGGGCGACGGACGTCGCGAGGGCAACGGCCGCCGTGGCGGCGAGAAACAGGCGGGTGATCTTCATGACTCCAACCTCCCCGGGAGTGATTGTGCATCCCGTAGACGCCTACAGGCCGGTCCGTCAACTGCCGCAGGAGGAATCCGATGAGCGATGACCCGCGCGAGGCCCGAATCCGCGATCTGGAGGCCGCCATCGCCGACATCGAGGCCGAGGCGCGCGCCGCCGCCCACGCGCTCTGCGCCCACGAGTTGCAGATGCGGCTGGAAAACATCGCCCGCCGCGTCGAGGCCGTGCGCAGGGCGCAATCCTCCCCAGCGTGAACTTGCCTCCGTCCGACCCCATATGACGCGGGACGCACAGTTTGGATGGGGAACGACATGGCGGTGGATTACGGGTCGCGGTCCAAGATCTCGGCGGCCCTGCGCGGGCTGATGGGCGCCTGCCCGGCCTGCGGGCGCGGGCGGCTGCTGAAGAGCTACCTGAAGCCGGTCGACCACTGCGCCCACTGCGGCGAGGAATTCGGCCACTTCCGCGCCGACGACGCCCCACCCTGGATGACCATCCTGATCGTCGGCCACCTCATCATCCCGGCGGTGCTGTCCGTCGAGCAAAAGTACCAACCCGACGCCTGGGTGCATTTCGCCATCTGGCCGGCGCTGACCCTGCTGCTGACGCTTATGCTCCTGCCGCGTTGCAAGGGCGTGGTGCTGGGCCTGCTGTGGAGCACCGGCGCGCCAGGGTCCGAGCGCGCGTGACGCCCTCTCCTACTCGAAGTTCAGCGAGAAGCTCGCCCGCCCCTGCCCGGCCTGGAAACGCTGCCACATCACCCCGTAGGCCGCTTCCAGCGCGCGGGTGAAGCGCGCGCCGTCCAGCGCGGGCGAGGTCGCCAGACGGTTCCGCAAGCCACCGCGCAGGCGCGCCAGTTCCGCCGGGTCGGCGACCAGGGCCGCCGCCTTGGCGACGTAGGCATCCGGCCCGTCCGCCACGAGTTCCGACAGCCCCGCCGAGGCGAGGTGCGTCACGGAGTGGCGCGAGCAGAACCGGTCGCCGCCCAGAGTCACCACCGGCACTCCCATCCACAGCGCCTCCAGCGTGGTCAGCCCGCCCGAATAGGGGAACGGGTCCAGCGCCACGTCCACGCCCGCGTAGCCGGCCAGGAAGGCGCGGTGCGGCGCCCCGCGCAGCAGGTCCACCCGCGCCGGATCGACGCCCGCCCGCTCAAACTGGGCGAGCGCGCGGGCCTGGGTGCCGGCGTCCTCGAAACCCGGCGTGCGCAGCAGAAGGCGCGAGTCGGGAACGGCGGCCAGCACGCGCGCCCACAGCGTTGCGACCTCCGCGTTCAGCTTTGGTAGCGCGTTGAAGGAGCCGAAGGTGGCGTAGCCGCGCGCCGCGAGCGGCAGCGGCGACACCGGCGGCGCGTCCTCGGGCGGCGCCCAGGGGACGTAGGCGTCGGGCATCCGCAAGATGCCCTCGATGCACCAGCCGTCGGCCCCCTCTGGACTCTGGCGGGAATCGGAAATCAGATAATCCATGGCCGGCAAACCGGTGGTGCCGACATAGCCGGCCCAGGTCACCTGCACCGGCGCGGGCCGCCGGGCGAAGACTGACAGCCGGTTGCCGAAGGTGTGCCCGGCCAGATCGACCAGGATGTGAATGCCGTCCGCCCGGATGCGGGCCTCCAGAGCATCGTCGTCCATCCCCGTCGTCCAGACCCATCCGTCGGCGTGCTGCATCAGCCGCTCGGTCTTCCAATCCGGGTTGGCGGTGTTGGCGTAGCAGACGACCTCATGGCCGGTGCGGTCGTGGTTCGCCAGAACCGGGTCCAGGAAAAATCCCACGGGATGCGCGCGGAAGTCCGGGGAGACGTAGCCGATGCGCAGCTTCGGACTTGGAGCCGCCACGGCCGGCGCCGGCCGATCCGGGTGGCGCGCGCCCCACTCGGCGTGCGCCTTGGCAATCGCCGGCATGGTCAGCGACGGCACGAACTGCATCAGATAGAGCCGCGAGGCGTGCAGCGAATCGACGTTGGGCACCTGCGTCAGCACGCCCTCGATCTCCGCCAGCGCCTCCTCCGCCCGCCCCTGCATGGTCAGGACGCGGGACGCCCGGTTGGCGCGGATCTCCGGGCGGCCGGGGGCGAGGGCCAGCGCCGCCTGATAGGCCTCGTCCGCCTCGGTCAGGCGGTTCATCTCCGACAGGGCGTTGCCGAGGTTGTAGGGGTGCACCCAGTTGGCCGGGTCCAGCCGCCCGGCCCGCTGGTACAGCACCACCGCTTCCTCCCGCCGCCCCTGCGCGCGCAGCAGCACACCGAGGTTCGCGACGGCGGCCAGCGTCTTCGGGTTCAGCGCGACAGCGCGGCGGAAGAAGGCCTCCGCGCGGGCCGAATCGCCGGCCCCGCGCACCGCCTCCGTCATGGCGAGCAGCCCGTCCATGGCGTGCTCCAGCGACGGGTCAAGGTTCAGCGCCCCGGCGTAGGCATTCGCCGCCCCGGCCACATCGCCCAGGCTTTCCAGCACGAGCCCGTAGTTGGCCCACCAGACCGGCACGTTGGGATAGGCGGCGATGGCCTGCCCGATCAGCTCCAGCGCCTCTTCGAACCGGCTGGCCTGCGCCGCGAGGAGGCCTTGGCGGTGATGTCCATCGGCCTCGTGCGGCGTCATGGCAATGCTCCGGCTGTGGGTGTCGTTGCTCGGCTGTCGTTATTCGGGGCGGCCCAGCTGGTCCATCAGCTCGCGCCATTCGCGCTTGGACAGGCCGCTGGTCTCCTGCGTGACGGGCTCGCCGGACAGCAGGCGCTTGACCACCTCCAACCCGGTCTTGGAGACGTGCGTTCCGCCCAGCCGGTATTCGCTGAAGGCCTCGAACACCGCCGGGACCCAGCGCTTCACGATGTCCAGCATGGCCTCCGCATAGACGCGGATCTCGTACTGGGCGTGGGTGTCGGCGCGCAGGGACAGGAAATGCAGGAGGTTGTGGAGATCGACCTTCCAGTACCACTGCGTGTAGTAGTTCAGCGTCAGGTTCATGCGCGCCAGCTCGCGCGCCAGCCCCTGGCGCTGCTCGTCGATGGTCGTGCCGTCCTCGCGCTGGTTCAGCATCTCCTCGTAATGGGCGTAGACCGTCTCAGAGTCGTCGCGCAGCAGCTTCATGACCTGCACGGCCTCGTCGCCCTGAAGCACGTCACCGCGCCCCTGGCGGTTGACGACGGCCTGAGCGCCCAGGTTCTCGGGCGCCGGGATGTAGAACTCGCGGTCGAGGATGGAGTAGCGCGCAGAATACTCGTTCACGTTCGCCGTACGGTGGCGGATCCACTGGCGCGCCACGAAGATCGGCAGCTTGACGTGGAACTTGATCTCGCACATCTCGAACGGGGTCGAGTGGCGGTGGCGCATCAGATACTTGATGAGCCCGGCGTCCTCGCTGACCTTCTTGGTGCCCTTGCCGTAGGACACGCGCGCCGCCTGCACGACGGCCGCGTCGTCGCCCATATAGTCGACGACGCGCACGAAGCCGTGGTCCAGGACCTCGATCGGCTCATAGAGGATCTCCTCCAGGGCCGGGACGGTAGCGCGGCGGGTGGTGGCGGTTACGGCGCGCAGGCGGTCGATCTCGGCGCGCTGTTCGGGCGTGATCGGCATGGGTACTCCGGGACGAAAATTCGGGGCGCACTCTACGTCCGGCGGGGGGCTCCGTCACCCACTTTCAGATTCCCGTTCCAACCCCTTTCAATGCCAGGACGAACAGCCTATATTAACGCCGTCGGTCGCACCGACTATGGCGATAAACGCCTTGCGGAATAAGCGTTGTGGACCCGGGGGCGGTACCCGGCGCCTCCACCAAACAAACCACCGGTCTTCTGGGTCGTGGCCCTGGGGAACGGGTTCGTTGGGGGCGAAATAGGATCGACACGCGTGGTAAAGGCATGGTCTTCGCTCGGCATGGTTCCGCCGTTATCGGGCCATTGCAATAGTTGCCAACGACAACGTTGCTCCGGTCGCCGTTGCCGCCTAACAGCGGTAACTGACCGAAACAAATCCCCGATGGTTAGCACCTGAGGGTGGGGCCGTGGGCCGCCTAGCAACAGAAGGCCCACACCTACCTGTTTTGGCGCCAAGGACCAGCCCAAGAATGCCGAGAGAGCAGTTGCGTTATGACCGTATGGTCGAGGCCGCCTTGCGTGGTGTCGTCCGTGACGCGCTCCGCCAAGTGTCCGACCGCGGGCTCCCCGGCAATCACCATTTCTACCTGACCTTCCGCACGGCCTTTCCGGGCGTCGACATCCCGGAATATCTGTCGGCGCAGTATCCCAACGAAATGACCATCGTGATCCAGTACCAGTATTTCGGGCTGGAGGCGCTGGATGATCATTTCGAGGTGACGCTGAGCTTCAACAACGTGCATGAGCGGCTGGTCATTCCCTACGCCGCCATCACCACCTTCGCCGACCCCTCGGTGAACTTCGCGCTGCAGTTCCAGCCCGTGGCGCCGGCCGAATCGGCCGAAGTCGCCACCATGCCGACCCGCGAGGCGCCGGAACGCAAGCCGCTGGACAGCGCCAAGGACCCGGCGAAGCCCGCCATCGCCAAGCTCGCCAAGTCCGAGCCGAACGGCTCTGGCGAGGAGCCCAAGCGCGGCGAAGTCGTGGCGCTCGACGCCTTCCGCAAGAAGTAATCGCCCCCATGGCCGCGGCCCCGCCCAGCGACTTCGTGCAGTTCGTCTGCGAGTCGCTGGTGCGGTTGGGCGACCTGACGGTGCGCCGCATGTTCGGCGGCTATGGCCTGTACTGCGACGGGCTGTTCTTCGCCATCGTCGCGGACGACGTTCTCTATTTCAAAGTCGATGACGGCAACCGCGCCGACTATGAGGCGCTGGGCCTGCGCCCCTTCAAGCCGTCCGACGACAAGCCCGTGACCCTGTCCTATTACCCGCCGCCCGAATCGACCATGGACGATCCGGACGAGTTGCTGTCCTGGGCCCGCCCGGCCATCGCAGCCGCCGCACGGGCAGCCGCCGCGAAGAAGCCGGCGCGCAAGCGGGAAAAAGCCTGAGCTTTCCCCAGCGTCAGATGTTCTCCGCCATATGCGTGGTGGCGTTGGACGCCTGCATGACGTCGCTGCGCTGGCGAATCTGGCGCGCGAAGCGGACCGGGCTCGGCAGGTGGCTCAGCAGGCGGCTGGCGCGGCCCATGGCGGACATGGCGCGCCCCATGTTCATCACGTCGTGCAGGCGCCGGTCAATGAAGGCCCATGTCTCCACATGCCCTTCCGACCGGTCGTCGAGCCAGTAGAAGGTCGCGGAACTGAGCACAGCGGCCAGCGTGGCGCGCTTGGTGTAGTGGTTGAAGTCGGTGGCCGTGTCGCCCGCCGCGAACCACATGGCGTCCACCGTGTGGTACAGCATGCGCAGGCCCAGCCCGAAATTCTGCGGCATGGCGAGATAGGCGATCAGGCGGCGCTTGGCCTCCAGATGCGGCTCCAGCACTTCGAAATGGGTGCGGACGGCCAGCGCGATCTTGTCGCGCACCTTCATGTCGTCCAGCGGATGCTGGTCCATCTCCGCCAGCATGCGGCGGTCGGTCCAGACGCCGAAATGCTCGACCAGCTCCGGGATCCCGCCGGGAAAGGCGCGGTGCATGGTGGCCGTGTCGTAGCCGGCCATCTGCGCGCCGTCGCGCAGGGCCTGGCTGCTCCAGCCGTCGAAGACGACGTTGGGCAGCGTGGCCAGCAGGATGTCGTCCCGCACCGTGTCCATGTTCAGGGCAGCATCCATGGTCAGTCCCTCCCCTTCTCACCCGTGTCGCCGTCAAGCTCGTCGTCAGGCTCGTCGTCGCCGGCCAGAGCCTCCGCGACGTGGTGCGCCTCCTCGTTGAACGCGAGATAGCGCAGATCGGTCATGCGGTCGATGTAAAGTATGCCGTCGAGGTGATCGTTTTCGTGCTGGATGACCCGGGCGTGGAAACCGGCGGCTTCCCGCTCGATGGGCTCACCGTCCATACCGACTCCGCGGTACCGGATGCGGGCGTGGCGCGGCACGATGCCCCGCATGCCGGGAACCGACAGGCACCCTTCCCAGCCCAGCGCCATCTCCTCGCCGACGGGTTCGATCACCGGGTTGATCAGCACCGTCGGCTCCACCGATTCGCCGCCGGAGCGATCGGCCGGGACGCGGAACACGATGATTCGGCGCGACTCGTGCACCTGCGGGGCTGCCAGCCCGACGCCGGGCGCGTCGAACATGGTGTCGATCATGTCAGCGGCGAGCCGCCGGATCTCCGGGTCGGTCGGGTCGGACACCGGGGCCGCGACCTTGCGCAGGACCGGATGCCCCATGCGGGCGATCTTCAACAGGGCCATGCCCCATTATCTGGGAGGTTCGGCCCCTCCGGCAACCGTTTCGCCCCACCGTCGCGCCTCTTTGACTCATCACACCTCAAGACTCCGCTTCACAGGAGGCCCGGACCGTGGTACACCATAGCTCACACAAGGGGTGCGCCCGGAAGCGCATGCCTGTTTGTTGCTTGAATGCAACATGGCTCACTTGAAAGGGTGACGGTTAACGTGCAAGTTTTGGTCCGAGACAACAACGTCGATCAGGCCCTCCGCGCGCTGAAGAAGAAGATGCAGCGCGAGGGCATTTTCCGCGAAATGAAGCTGCGCCGGAACTACGAGAAGCCCTCGGAGAAGCGCGCCCGCGAGAAGGCTGAGGCGGTGCGCCGCACCCGCAAGCTCCTCCGTAAGCGCATGGAGCGCGAGGGCTACTAGTCGCCGGGCGCGTTTCGCGCCGGACGATCAGGCGCGCTTCGGCGCGCCGGGCACACGAGCACGCATCGCGTGCTTGTCCCTCTTGTGTCTTGTACCTGCCGCCCCGCGCCCGCGCGTGGGCGGTTTTGGTATATCGGCTTCCGCTTCCTCCTTTTCCGTGGGGTTGACCGATGAGCGCTTCCAAAGACATCGCGCGCACGTCGGTGCCTGCGCTGCGCACCCGCAAGGGCGGCGATCCGATCGTTTGCCTGACCGCCTACACCGCGCCGATGGCCCGGCTGCTGGACCCGCATGTGGACTTGCTGCTGGTCGGCGATTCGCTGGGCATGGTGGTCTACGGCTTCGACAGCACCCTGCCGGTCACGCTGGACATGATGATCGCCCACGGCGCCGCCGTGGTGCGCGGCTCCAGCCGGGCCTGCGTGGTGGTGGACCTGCCCTTCGGCAGCTATCAGGAAAGCCCGCAGGCGGCCTTCCGCAATGCCGCCCGCGTGATGGCGGAGACCGGCGCCCAAGCGGTGAAGCTCGAAGGCGGTGCGGAGATGGCCGAGACGGTCGCCTTCCTGACCAGCCGCGGCGTGCCCGTCATGGGCCACGTCGGCCTGCTGCCGCAGTCGGTCAACGCGCTCGGCGGCTACAAGGCCGTGGGCCGCGACCCGGCCTCGGCGGAGCGCATCCTCGCCGACGCCAGGGCGATTGCCGAGGCCGGCGCCTTCACCATCGTGATCGAAGGCACGGTCGAGTCGCTCGCCCGCCAGATCACCGGGGAGATCGCCGTTCCCACCATCGGGATCGGCGCCTCCCCCGCCTGCGACGGGCAGGTGCTGGTCTCCGACGACCTGCTCGGCCTGTTCAGCGACTTCCAGCCCAAATTCGTGAAGCGCTACGCCCAGTTGGGTGCCGCCGTGGGCGACGCGGCGGCGGCCTATGCGGCCGAGGTGAAGGCCCGGCAGTTTCCGGGGCCGGAGCATTGCTTCGGGGTGAAGAAGGGCTGACGCCCTCGCGAGAGAGCCCCCTCTCGCGCTCTCCAGCCAGGGCCGAACGGCCCTGGACCCGGTTAGGGGTGATCAGGCCCCGTCCACCACGATCATGTTGAAGTCGGCGGCGTCTTTGCGGACCTCGCGCGCCTTGCGGTATTCGGGGCTGTCGTAGAAGGCCTTCGCCGTGGCGTGGTCCGGGAATTCCAGGATGACCACGCGGTTGGGCTGCCAGTTGCCCTCCAGAACCTCCGTCTGGCCGCCGCGGGCCAGGAAGCGGCCGCCGTGCTTGGCGATCGCGGCGGGGGTCAGCTTCTTGTACTCCTCGTAGGCGGCGGGGTCGGTCACCTTCGCGTCGACGACGATGTAGGCGGGCACGTCATTCTCCCTTCTCATTGGAGCAAAAAAGAACCCCTGGGGCGCAGAATGCCCCAGGGGTTCGCGTCACGCCAGAGCTGTTGGAGCCCGGCTTATTCCCCAGCTTACTCCATGGACTTCACGACTTCCTCGGTGACCTTCTTGGCGTCGCCGAAGAGCATCATGGTGTTGGGGCGGAAGAACAGCTCGTTCTCCACACCGGCATAGCCGGAGGCCATG